>NZ_JBIMJS010000006.1:0-101879 GCF_043674225.1 Streptococcus sp. A11 | reverse complement strand
TCAGTCAGCGAGTCAATCTCTGAATCAGTATCAGAATCTATTTCAGAATCGGTATCGGAGTCAATTTCTGAGTCAGTCTCTGAGTCAGTATCAGAATCAGTGTCTGAGTCCATCTCAGAATCAATTTCTGAATCGGTATCAGAGTCCATCTCAGAGTCAGTAAGCGAATCCGTATCTGAATCAGTATCAGAATCCATCTCTGAGTCTGTAAGTGAGTCAATCTCAGAATCAGTGTCTGAGTCCATCTCAGAATCAGTCTCAGAATCAGTCTCAGAATCAGTGTCTGAGTCAGTATCAGAATCAGTGTCTGAATCGGTATCAGAGTCAATCTCTGAGTCAGTAAGCGAATCTGTATCAGAATCAGTCTCTGAATCAGTCTCTGAATCAGTCTCGGAATCCATCTCTGAGTCTGTAAGTGAGTCCATCTCAGAATCAGTGTCTGAGTCCATCTCAGAATCCGTATCTGAGTCCATCTCAGAGTCAGTATCAGAGTCAATTTCAGAATCAGTGTCTGAGTCCATCTCAGAGTCAGTATCAGAGTCAATTTCTGAATCAGTATCTGAGTCAGTAAGCGAATCAGTATCAGAATCAGTCTCTGAGTCAATCTCTGAATCAATTTCTGAATCGGCATCAGAGTCAGTATCAGAATCAGTGTCTGAGTCTGTAAGTGAGTCAATCTCAGAATCAGTAAGCGAATCCGTATCTGAGTCAGTCAGCGAGTCCATCTCAGAATCAGTGTCTGAGTCAGTCTCTGAGTCAGTATCAGAATCAGTGTCTGAGTCCATCTCAGAATCAATTTCTGAATCGGTATCAGAGTCCATCTCAGAGTCAGTAAGCGAATCCGTATCTGAATCAGTATCAGAATCCATCTCTGAGTCTGTAAGCGAATCCGTATCTGAGTCAGTATCAGAATCAATATCTGAATCCGTCTCTGAGTCAGTCAGCGAGTCAATCTCTGAATCAGTATCAGAATCTATTTCAGAATCGGTATCGGAGTCAATTTCAGAGTCAGTAAGCGAATCAACTTCAGAATCAGTATCAGAGTCAGTTTCAGAATCCGTCTCTGAGTCAGTATCAGAATCAATTTCTGAATCAATTTCTGAATCGGTATCAGAGTCCATCTCTGAGTCAGTAAGCGAATCCGTCTCTGAGTCAGTATCTGAATCCGTATCAGAATCAGTGTCTGAGTCAGTATCAGAATCAGTTTCTGAATCAATTTCAGAGTCAGTATCAGAATCCGTTTCTGAGTCAGTAAGCGAATCCGTATCTGAGTCAGTATCAGAATCAATATCTGAATCCGTCTCTGAGTCAGTCAGCGAGTCAATCTCTGAATCCGTATCAGAATCTATTTCAGAATCGGTATCGGAGTCAATTTCTGAGTCAGTCTCTGAGTCAGTATCAGAATCAGTGTCTGAGTCCATCTCCGAATCAATTTCTGAATCGGTATCTGAGTCCATCTCTGAGTCAATTTCAGAGTCAGTAAGTGAATCCGTATCTGAGTCAGTAAGCGAATCCGTATCTGAGTCAGTGTCTGAATCCATCTCTGAATCAGTCTCCGAATCAATTTCAGAGTCAGTTTCAGAATCAGTATCAGAATCCATCTCTGAATCAGTCTCAGAGTCAGTAAGCGAATCCGTATCAGAATCAGTCTCTGAGTCAGTCTCTGAGTCAGTCTCTGAGTCAGTCTCTGAGTCAATTTCTGAGTCCATTTCAGAATCAGTTTCAGAATCCGTTTCAGAGTCAATTTCAGAGTCAGTATCAGAGTCCATTTCAGAATCAGTCTCAGAATCCATCTCTGAATCAGTTTCAGAGTCCGTATCTGAATCCATCTCTGAATCCATCTCTGAATCGGTATCTGAGTCCATCTCTGAGTCAATTTCAGAGTCAGTAAGTGAATCAGTTTCAGAATCCATCTCAGAATCAGTCTCAGAGTCAATTTCTGAATCAGTCTCTGAGTCAATTTCTGAGTCCATTTCAGAATCAGTCTCAGAATCAGTCTCTGAGTCAGTATCAGAGTCCATTTCAGAGTCAGTTTCTGAATCCATCTCTGAATCAGTATCAGAGTCCATTTCAGAATCAGTAAGCGAATCCGTATCAGAATCAGTGTCTGAGTCAATCTCTGAGTCAGTATCAGAATCAGTCTCTGAGTCTGTAAGTGAGTCCATCTCAGAATCAGTGTCTGAGTCAGTATCAGAATCAGTGTCTGAGTCAATCTCAGAGTCAGTAAGCGAATCCGTATCAGAATCAGTGTCTGAGTCCATCTCAGAATCAATTTCTGAATCGGTATCAGAGTCCATCTCAGAGTCAGTAAGCGAATCCGTATCTGAATCAGTATCAGAATCCATCTCTGAGTCTGTAAGCGAATCCGTATCTGAGTCAGTATCAGAATCAATATCTGAATCCGTCTCTGAGTCAGTCAGCGAGTCAATCTCTGAATCAGTATCAGAATCTATTTCAGAATCGGTATCGGAGTCAATTTCAGAGTCAGTAAGCGAATCAACTTCAGAATCAGTATCAGAGTCAGTTTCAGAATCCGTCTCTGAGTCAGTATCTGAATCCGTATCAGAATCAGTGTCTGAGTCAGTATCAGAATCAGTTTCTGAATCAATTTCTGAGTCAGTATCAGAATCCGTTTCTGAGTCAGTAAGCGAATCCGTATCTGAGTCAGTATCAGAATCAATATCTGAATCCGTCTCTGAGTCAGTCAGCGAGTCAATCTCTGAATCCGTATCAGAATCTATTTCAGAATCGGTATCGGAGTCAATTTCTGAGTCAGTCTCTGAGTCAGTATCAGAATCAGTGTCTGAGTCCATCTCAGAATCAGTCTCTGAATCAGTGTCTGAGTCCATCTCAGAATCAGTCTCTGAATCAGTGTCTGAGTCCATCTCTGAGTCAGTATCAGAATCAGTGTCTGAGTCAGTATCAGAATCAATCAGCGAATCGATTTCAGAATCCGTCTCCGAGTCAGTATCAGAATCTATCTCTGAATCAGTTTCTGAATCCATCTCAGAATCCGTCTCTGAGTCCATCTCTGAGTCAGTATCAGAATCTAGTGTAGAGATTCATTCACACGGTCCTGGATTGGTTAACCCACCGCTTCCACCAATGAATATTGAATCGATTTCTGAATCTGTTAGCCAGTCACTATCAATCTCTGAGTCCATTTCAGAATCAGTGTCTGAATCGATTTCAGAATCTGTTTCAGAATCAGTTTCTGAGTCCATCTCTGAGTCCATTTCTGAGTCTGTATCAGAATCAACTCCTTCACAGGATTCACAACTTCCTCGTAAGTCTGCAGTATTGCCAAGTACAGGTGAGGAGTCGTCATCTTGGGCAGGATTGCTTGGAGCAGGCCTCTTGTTTGGTGGTTTGTACAAACGTCGGAAAAAAGACGAAGAAGAAGCAAAGTAATCAAAGCTAGAAGGCAAAAAGAAAAGTAGCTAGCAAATGTCAGCTACTTTCTTTGTATCAAGTTCTGATTTAAATATGGAAAAAACCGATAATCAGTTGAATAATAGACAAAGAAACAGTACACTAATAGATAAGTAAGGGAACTGTTAGCAGTTTGTATGGAAAAAGCTGGCGCATAAGATTTTTTAGATTCATTTAACCTTAAAATAGTAGACTAGAAAAAGTAGCCTCAAAAAAGGAAAAATAAGTGCCAACTAGCTATATTTTCCGTAGGAAAATTGAAAATGTATTCATTGAAAAAACTTAGTGTTTTCACAGTCTTTTTATTGACTTAGCCTAGCAATAGTGCTAAAATTGGGAGACTCTTTTAGACATATTTAAAACTAGTAAGACATGAGCAAAAACGCAGTTAAAAAATGATTTTTTAACACTTTTCTTGAAATAGCGAATAAGAATGAACAAGTCATACTAGTTGAATCGAAGCTGCCCTTTAACGAGGGCAACTTCGATTTATCATATGTGGGGATAATATCTTATCCCTAGATATGATAAGGAATAGGAAGTTTATATTATGAAAAATATATGGAGAAACTATCGTTCTTCTACTCTAGCTAACCGTCTGACCTGGATGGTGGGCATCGTATTTGTCTATATGTTGGGGAAATATATCCCAATCGCAACCCTTCCTGCTGCAGGCATTGAAGCGGGTGCATATAAATTAGATAGTGCCTTGGAGAACTTGGCCATGGTAACAGGTGGTCAGTTTTCGACCTTGAATCTATTTTCTCTCGGGCTGAGTCCGTGGATGACAGGGATGATCTTGTGGCGTTTTTTGACACTCTTTAAGACTATTAAAGGTTTAACTGCTCAACAAAGCCATCGCTACCGCATGTTATTGATGTTTATTGTAGCCTTGATTCAGTCCATTGGGGTTAGTTCCCTATCAGATTACTATCAGTTTAGTCAGTTTGGTGACTATTCACTCCCAATCTTAAGGGGAATTACAATGGTAGTGATGATTGCCGGTAGTTTTGTCCTCATGTGGTTGGCAAATGTGAATGGCCGTAAGGGCTTAGGAGGCCCATCGGTTATTATTGTCTCCAACATGATTTTAACCTTTATCATCAATATCATCCGGTATTTTTCAGAAAATCGATTGGGAGGCCTCGAATTTTTGTTGACGATTACGGTGATTGCACTAATCGCTTCTGCCTTGATTTGGATTACAGTCGTCATCTATAGAGCAGAGTACCGGATTCCGATTCGACGGATTATGATTATCAGTGCATTTGCCGAATCCACCTATATCCCGATTCGGGTGACGCCGGCTGGAGGGATGCCCTTCATGTATGCGATGACGCTGATGTCCTTGCCACCAATTCTGATTTCAGCTCTGTTGCAGGTCTTTCCGGAAAATTCTATATTGCAGGAGCTGGTTGGGAAGATAAGTATTTCAGAATTACTCGGAATTCTTGTGTATATCTTCTTGCTCTTCATCTTAGCCATTGGTTTTGCCTACTTCAATCTGGATCCGACAGAAGTCGCGGAAAACATGCAGAAAAGCGGGGACTATATCGAGAATGTTCGTCCAGGAGAGGCAACTCGGAAGTACATTTCCTTCTATCTAAATCGTTTAACCTTGGTTGGTGCGATCTATACCTGCTTGATGGGAGGTGTGCCTTTGCTCCTGGTGTGGAGCCAACAAGGACAAATCAGTATCGCACTGTTGATCAACAATATTTATATTGTCACTACCCTTTTGTTGGGCATAGTGGAACAGGTTCGTATTCTTCGTTCATGGAGAGAATACGACGAGATTATTTAAAGGAGTTACTATGTTTTATTTTGTCCCATCCTGGTATCAAGGAAATCGTAAGTGGTATATGGAAGCCCCATTATGGTTTCGCGTCATTGAAAATATGACCTTTGACGATGCCGTGAATCAATTGAAGACCTTCCAGGCTGCGGGTGAAGAAACGATGATGCTCTTGTTGGGGTACCAACCCCATTTGCGCTATTTTTTGCACCGTCAAGATATTCTTTCAACCCCATACTGGTCCTTCTTTGACGAGATTCAAAATATCCAAAGCAAAAATACCAAGGTGCTCCAGGTAACGGATTTGACTTGGCCACAGGGAGCACGTTTTGTCTATACTCCCTTTGCCTTGTTGGTAAAAATTGGGGATGAACGGATTGCGGAAGTGCATTTTGCTGAAAACGGCAATCTCTTGAAAGTGGAATACTTTAAGGAGAATGAAGTCACCTACCATTACCTGTTTGATGATCGTGGATTTTTATCGAGTATCCTTTATTTTTCAGATGGTCAGCCTAGTCATCAGGACTATCTGAATGAAAAAGGGGTCTGGCAGGTTCGTGAGCACTTGGCAGAAGCTTCCAATCTCATTACCGTCAACCCACGGGCAGATCAGGAATTCTTCCAGCTGGCTTATGAGAGTTGGGATGATTTGATGTTAGAGAAATTATTCTTCTTCAAACGTCTGCGTATGACAGAACATGACTACTTGGTTATGGCAGTCCATGAGCAACACAATCGCCTCTTGTTAGATGCTTTTGAACAACAGAAAAAAGTGTTGTCCTTTAGTGGAGAACGTTACAGTCTCCAAGAGGGCAGTGACTTAAAGCGTTTGGCTCAGGAAGGTGATGTCCTGGTAGTGGATTCGGAGAAAAACAAGCTGGCCCTTGAGTACAGTTTGGCCCAGCTGGGAACCCCTGCTCACCATGTAAGCAAGGTGACGCCGTTTGATACGCGTTTGCGTTTAGGACGCAGTCAGACGGTCAAGGAATTAATTATTTACTGGCAGATAGACGGTGCAAGCCGTGAAGACTATTTACAAACTCTGCATGTTTTATTGCAGTTAATGGAAGAAAATCCCTTGATTGAATTGGACATTGTCAGCTATGAACGTGCACGCAATATGAAGGCTTTGGAAAGTGAATTGATTGCTCTTCTACAGGAAAAATACACACTTGAACGGTTCATGGAAGTATCGGAAGAGGCTGGTGAAAACCAATTGGAAGAGGATCAAGAGATGACCTTGTCCAGCATTCGCTTCCATACCTTTACCAATGAAAATCAGATTATTCGCCAACTAGATACGACCAGATTGGTATTGGATTTGGGACAGGTTCCGCATCTTTATACTCAGATTGCTAGTATTAGCGCTGGAATTCCACAAATCAATCGCCAAGTTTCAGAGTATGTAACGCATGGGGAAAATGGTTGGATTGTGACGGGAATTAAAGACCTGACAGAAGCAGTCGCTTATTACTTTGATGGTCTGACAAACTGGAATAGGTCCCTTGTTTCAACTGTTCAAAAAATGGGGGATTACACTAGCGGTCGCATTATTGATCAGTGGAAAGAATTATTAGAAAATAAAGGCTAACAGAATGAAAATTTTACAGATAGGAAGCCAAGATTGGTCGCAAGGAAAGGAGCTTCCAGCAGACCTGGAATGGCTTTATACGAGTGCAGAAGGCATTACAGACCTTCTCCAAGACTTAAACGATGCAGCTTTGGCAAAAATTCCTGCTGAAAAATTAGCAGAAATGGGAGAAAATCCCAAGGTCCCTCTTTACTTTACAGGAATCCTGGTAACCGATTCTCTGTCGGAAAAGCAACTTGAACCTTTGATGAATAGCATCGAAGCTTATGCTGTCTTTATGACAGAAAATGTGGAGGTCTTTGATATAGCTCCGACTGGTTTTTACCGCAGAAAGGTGATGTCTTACCTACCTATACAGGGAAGCCAGGAAGAGTTGATCGCTTTTCTCCATATGAACCTTTTTTCAGGACAATATGGGGCTAAGTTAAAGATCCCTGAGATTGATGTTAATCCCAACTTTACAGGTCAAGTTGATTATGAGGGCAATGTCGGTGTTACGTTTACAGGTGATTTTGGGGAGGATTTTCAACCCCTAATGACATTTCGTTATAACTTGGGGACCTTTCCCACGTCTCTTGAAATCTGGTTGGAATACATAAAAAATGGAGACTGTGAACTTCGTCTAGAGTTGGATCTGATCCGTAAGGGATCTTTAGCGGATGTTTTTGAGCAACAGATTTTGAGTGAAGAAGAAATGAAAGAACCTTATGTTCTAGCACGACATCCAGAGGTTGGTTTCTATAGTGTGTCTGTTTCTGCCAGAGGGACAGGATCTATCAAGACTGGTGTACTCCATTGGCGTTATTCGCGTTCTGGACTTGGTCGTTTTATCTTAGGGGGGAAGCGTCATTCGGATGCCAAGCGCCAAGAAATTTTTCATTACTTTAACCCTGGAGATATGAAACCACCTTTGAATGTTTATTTCTCTGGTTTTCGTGGAGCGGAAGGATTTGAAGGTTTCTTCATGATGAAACGCTTGGGAGCTCCCTTTCTACTCATAGCCGATCCACGTTTGGAGGGAGGATGCTTCTATTCTGGAACAGATGAATTAGAAGGTCATTTACAATCTGCGATTCAAGAAGCTTTGGATTATTTGGGATTTGATTCGAACCAACTTATTCTTTCCGGTCTATCAATGGGAGCATTTGGTGGCTTGTACTATGCGTCTCATTTTAATCCCCATGCTGTTATCGTCGGGAAGCCGTTTACAAACTTAGGAGAGACTGTTTCTAATTTGAAGTTGAAGCGTCCCGGTGAGTTTGAAACCAGTGGTGACATGATTCGGAATGTGGTCGGTGGAGCTGATTCTGCCTCAGTTGAAGCCTTTAACCAACGATTCTGGGATAAATTTGGCGAATCAGATTTTCATACGACTCAATTTGCGATTGCGTATATGGAGCAGGATGACTATGATGGCCATGCTATGGAACGCCTGATTGATTATTTGGCGGATAAGGATGTCCATATTTTCTGTAAGGGGTATGAAGGCCGACACAACGACAATAGTCGAGCCATCAACCGTTGGTTTATGGCTCAGTACCATAAGATTCTAAAAAATGATTTTGGAAGGGACATGTAATGGTAGAAGCGTTAGTGCAAAAATTACTCTGGACAGGAGTAACCCCAGGTGTAAACTACCTGTACGGTTCAATGATACAGATACAGAAAGACTCGATTTTTTTTGAGAATCTTCATTTTTCACCAGGTAAACCCATTAAAACATGGCGATCTCGGACTAACTACCAGGCCAATCGTTCCTGTCCAGAACTCCCCTTGCTCTATCCAGGAGTTACCTATCGCCTAGAGCAAAAGGTCACCATCACGCCTGAACAGACCGCCTATTTTCAAATTCAATATTTCAATCGCCAGAATGAGGAAATCCAACGGGATATCCTCAGAAATGGGCAAGAAGAATTTACCTTTCCTAAAGATGCCTTCACCTATCGGATTTCCCTAATGAGTGCAGGTTGTCGGCAGGTGGAATTCTTCCATATTGCGATTTATGGACCTGAAAATAGCGCCAAACCTTTGATAGAAAGAAATCAGGTCAGTAGCTACACATCAGATCAGGAACCTGAGGAACTAAGATTGGTGAGCCGCTTGATTCACCAAAAAGGATAAAGGAATAGCAACCATGCAATACAAGACTTCTTTGCTGAATCAGATTCGGTTGAGAAAGATTAAAAAATTAACCAGACAGATTAATGCTCTGTCCGATACCTATGAAGGGATGACCGATCAAGACTTGGCGAATCAAACAAGTCTCTTTAAGGCGCGCTTGGAAGCAGGAGAGGACCTAGACGATATACTGGTAGAAGCGTTTGCGGTTTGTAGGGAAGCCTGTTACCGTGTCCTAGGTCAATTTCCATATGATGTACAGGTGATGGGGGGAATTGCCCTCCATCAAGGGACCATTGCGGAGATGAAGACTGGTGAGGGAAAAACCCTGACGGCGACAATGCCCCTATACCTCAATGCCTTATCAGGAAAAGGCGCGATTTTGGTCACCACCAATGAGTATCTGGCCAAGCGGGATGCTCTGGAAATGGGGCAGGTCTATGAGTTTCTCGGCCTAACTGTTGGTCTTGGTGTCTATGATGATGACCAAGAAGGAGATGCAGAGACTAAACGAATGGTCTATGGAGCCGATATCACCTATGTAACAGGTGCTGGTCTGGGTTTTGATTACCTGTCTGATAACCTTGCTTCTTCAAAGAGCGAGAAGTTCCTACGTGACTTTAACTATGTTATTGTTGATGAGGCGGATGCGGTCTTGCTAGATAGCGCCCAAACTCCTCTCATCATCTCAGGGACCCCTCGAGTTCAATCCAATATGTACGATATCTGCGATCAGTTTGTACTAACTTTGGGAGAAGAGGAGTTTTACTTTGACCCAGATAAAAAAGAAGTCTATTTGACGAACAAGGGAAATGACTATGCGGAACACTATTTCGCAGAAGAGAGCATTTACAATGCAGACAACTGGGAGCTCAATCGCCATATCAACCTAGCCTTACGGGCCCACTATCTCTACAAGAAAAATTATGATTATGTGGTACAGGATGATGAGGTCAAACTCTTGGACAATCGAACAGGACGCGTGTTAGAAGGCACCCGTCTACAATCTGGTATTCACCAAGCCTTGGAAACCAAGGAAAATGTGAAGAAAACCAAAGAAAGTCGTGCCATGGGCTCAGTTACCTATCAAAGCCTCTTCAACATGTTCCCTAAACTTGCAGGAATGACAGGTACAGGACACCAGGCAGAGGATGAGTTGATTTCGACTTATAAGGTTCCAGTTATCTCCATTCCGACCAATGTGCCGATTCAACGAATCGATTATCCAGATAAAATTTATACCACTCTTCCAGAAAAATTGTATGCAACGATGGAGCTAGTTAAGGAGCTGCATGCCAAGGGACAACCTGTGCTGTTGATTTCTGGAACTGTGGAAATCACCCAAATTTATTCGCAACTGCTCTTGCAAGAAGGCATTGCCCATTCAACATTGACAGCTAATAATGTGGCAAAAGAAGCCTTGATTATCAAAGAGGCTGGTCAGTTGGGGACGGTGACTTGTGCGACTATTATGGCCGGCCGTGGGACTGATATTAAGTTGGGACCAGGTGTGGAACAATTGGGTGGTTTGGCAGTTGTTGGAACCGAGAGGATGGCCAATAGTCGGATGGACTGGCAGTTGCGCGGTCGAGCAGGCCGTCAAGGTGAACCAGGCATGTCTCAGTTCTTTGTCTCCTTGGAAGATGAATTGTTGACCAACTATGGTCCGGAATGGGTCAAAAAATACTTTAAAAAGCATAATCGTGAAGATCGCAGAAATTATGGTCGAGCTTTGACAGGTCGCCGCTTCCATGCGGCCATTCATCAAGCTCAAGAAAAGAGTGAGGATAACGCTGTCAGCGCTCGTCAATCAACTATTCGCTTTGATGAAAGCCTGCGGGTCCAGCGCCAGAAGATTTATGGCTTGCGGGACCGCTTGATTCTTGATGATGAGAACTTGGCGGGAAATGTCCGCCAGATCATGGAAGAAGTAATTGATTCCTATTTGGCCGAGAATAAGGAGCGAACACGCCATCAGCTACGCCGCTATATCTTGGACAACTATAGCTATGCTTTCAGGTATTTCCCAAGAGCTTTAGACTTGGATGATGACCAGGACGTTAAGAACTATTTGTTAAAATTGGTGGAAGAAGAAGTGGATAAAAAAGGGACGCTTTTGCAGTCAGAAGAAGCTTTGTCAGAGTTCTATCGTTTGTCTGTTTTGAAGGCAATTGATGAGTGCTGGGTCGAAGAAGTTGACAGTCTCCAACAATTGAAGGGGGTTGTCACAACACGATCTACAGCCCAGAGGGATGGGATGTCCGAATACTACCAAGAATCCCTGCGTTCCTACAAACAGATGTCTGATTTTGTCAAACAGAAAATCGCTCGAAATGTTATGCTCAGTACCATAGAGCAATCGAAAGATGGAAAACATTCTATTTATTTTGTGTAAGAAAAGGAACAGAAGATGACCATTTATAATGTCAACCGTGGAATTGGTTGGGCCAGCAGCGGAGTAGAGTATGCCCAAGCCTATCGGGCCAGCATTTTTAGAAAGATTGGCCAAGATAGTAAATTTATTTTTACAGACATGTTTCAAGGAGAAAACCTGGCTCATTTTACAGCCAATATTGGCTTTGAAGACCAGGAAATTATCTGGCTCTATGGCTTTTTTACCGATGTCAAGATTGCAGCGACAACCTATCCTTTGACGGAGTTTGAAGCTAGTCTAGATTCTGATTTTACCAAGGTTTCACAGAGCCCCGAATCTGTCAAATACCAGCATAAAGACAAGGACTTGGTCATCTTGGTGTTTACACGGAAAAATCATCCAGACTATGTGCAAAAGGTAGAGTTTCTTTCCAAAGGGAAGCTGATTCGCAAGGACTACTATAGCTATACCAAGATGTTTTCGGAATACTATGCTCCAGTGGATAATGCACCTGTTTTAAATGTGCGGGTATTTTTCAACGAAGATGGTTCTATCGCCTATGAAGAAAACTGTTCTGGTGACCAGAGTATCTTCCGTTTTCCTGATGCTATCCTTTGTACAAAAGAGGAGTTGATTGGTCGCATGTTGGACCGATTGACTCTGACAAAAGAGGACATTATCTTGATTGATCGTGCTACTGGGACAGGTCAGGCGATTCTGCGCCACCGAGGGGAGGCCCGTGTGGCGGTCGTGATTCATGCAGAGCATTACAATATGAATTCTGTGACGGAAGAAACCATTCTTTGGAATAACTATTACGAATATCAGTTTTCGAATGCGGATAAGATTGATGCCTTTATTACCTCAACCAAGGCGCAAGCGGAAACGCTGGCGGCCCAATTTGAGACCTATACGCCTTTCCGCCCGAAAATTTTTACTTTACCAGTTGGTAGTTTGGATGAATTGCGCCAGCCCGAATTGGACCGTCGTCCTTTCTCTTTGGTGACCTGTTCGCGACTGGCTAGTGAGAAACACATTGATTGGCTGGTGGATGCGGTGATTCAGGCCCAAAAACACTTGCCAGACCTTCAGTTTGATATTTATGGTGAGGGTGGGCAACGTAGTCGCTTGGAAGCCATGATCAAAGAACACGATGCGTCCTCTTTTATTCGCTTGATGGGGCACCATGATTTAACAGAGGTTTATAAACACTACCAAGCCTACTTGGCAGGTTCGACCTCAGAAGGTTTTGGCTTGACCTTGATGGAAGCCATTGGTTCTGGACTGCCGATTATTGGCTTGGATGTTCCTTATGGCAACCAAACCTTTGTGCAGGATGGACGAAATGGTAGCTTAATCAGTCGTTTGGACATTGATGATCCGACTGTCTATGGCCGACTCTTTGCCGAAAAACTGCTGGACCTATTCCAATCAGGTCAGCTGGAAGACTGGCAGGCGGCATCCTATGACCGTGCCAAGGAATTTCTGACGGTCGAATTGGAAAAAGCGTGGTTGCGCTTTATTGAGGAGGTTTAAAATGATTCAATTATATGATAGCTTCCATCAGGCCAGTAAGGATCTGTATTATTCACTGACTCAGGCAGGTTTTCAAGGTCCTGTCGTTGTCATTAATGATGATGGTTTTCTACCAGAGGGAGTGACCTCTGCCTATTCATACTATTGCCAAATGGAGACAGGTCAGGGGCGCTCGCTTTATTTCAACCAACTCCAAGTCCCTCCTTTTTGGGAAATTACAGGGACCAATGGTGATGGGGAAGTCTGGGATTACAGCCAACGGAAGGCAAAGATTTTTTATGCCGAACCCAAGCACCTTCGTCGCATCAAAAATGTTGACTGGTTTGGACCAAATGAAAAGGTACGTTTTACAGACCACTACAATCGCTTTGGTTGGTTGTTTGCACGAACCTATTTTAATGCTGAGCAGAAGGTGACTAGCCGTATTTATTTCAATCAGGCCAAACAAGAGGTCTTGGTTGAGAATTTCATGACGGGTGACATTCAGTTAAACTGGCAGGGAAAAGTGTATTTCTTTGACAATCGTGTGGAATTGTTCCGCCATTATTTTGCGGAAATGGGCTGGGAATTGTCAGAGATTTGGTACAACTCTTTATCGACTCCTTTTTTCCTCTCCTACAACAGTCCAGAAGCAGGTCAAGATATCCTCTTTTGGCAGGAAGGTATCCAGGAGGACATTCCAGGAAACATGAAAGTCATGTTGAATTCTTCCAACGTTCGTACACAACGTGTTTTGGTGCAGCAGCGTCAGGTTTATCAGAAGATGATGGATATTTTGCCGGAGGAACAAAAGGCCAAGATTGCTTACCTAGGTTATATCTATCCAAGTTTGCGTGAGAACGCTGGACGAAAGGAAATCCTTATCCTTACTAACTCAGATCAAATTGAGAAATTAGAGGAGCTAACTCAAGCACTACCAGACTTCCACTTCCATATTGGCGCATTGACAGAAATGTCTCAACGATTGATGGCTTTTGAAGCAAAGTCAAATATTACCCTCTATCCAAATATTTCACAGAAACAGCTACAACGGTTGTTCCAAGAATGCGATATCTACCTCGATATCAATCATAGTGGAGAAGTAATGGATGCGGTTCGCAAGGCCTTTGAGCAAAATATGGTGATTTTGGCCTTTGAGCAAACCATTCATAACCGTGATTTGATTCCAGCTGCCCACCGCTTTGATGCCAGCCAGCCAACTGACATGGTGATGGCCTTGGCAGGCTTTGCAGCATCTTATCCACAGATGGTAGCCTTGCAGCGTGAAGAAACTAGCAATGAATCTGTTACTGGATACCAACAGTTACTTGGGAAGGAGGAGCGCTAAATGACAGAGAAACGCAATCCTTTATTGGATGAAGCGATTGAGAAACAAATTAAGGAAGCTCGCTATGTTGAGCCTAAGAAAAACAAGCAGAGACGGAATTATTTTTACCTGACTATCATTTTCCTTGTGACCTTGGCAGTTATTTTCTCCCTCCTTCGTTACTTATAGAAATTCTTGCCTACAAGCCAATTGAAATCTTGAAAATTGCATGAAAATGTGAGAAAATATGTCAAATAAGAATGTGGGGGAAGAGCCATGCGAGATGATATACTCTTGAATGACCGAGCGGCTGCTCTTGCTGACCAATTGGTCCCGGTTTTAGGGTATTTTGGATGGTTTTTAGAAGTCGTACTTGGCCATCTGCCCTTGGCAATGTTGGCATTTGGGAGCAGGGTAATCCAGCTTAGCGATGACCTCTTTGCGGCTCCTGGCATCCACAATCTCCAAAATAATGATATTAGGGTCTTTAATTCCGAGTAGTTGTGTGATAAAATTGAATTGTTCCATATGAGTCTCTCTAAATGATAGTTTTTTCGCTTTTCATTATAGGTCATATGGGGCTTTTTTCTACACTCTAAAAGGCTCCATAATCTCTACAGTGGATTTACCCACTACAGTCTCATAGAGCCTGTTTGTCTTTTTCTGTGTACGACGGGCATGTCGTACATCTGAGGTGGAAGTCCTCCGTTGGCACCCGCTACAGGTGAACCCAATAGCGACTCCCAAGCCTGACTATCGTGAGGTAGCGGATTAAAACGGTCTGGGGAGAGACCGTTTTAATTCTGACGCTAGAAACCAAGATCGTCAGAGGAAGGGATAGTGAAATTGTGGAACTACGAACAGAAACGTGATACGAAGGCGTATATAGCGTACAAGGTGGCTCAGAAAACTAAAATACAAAAAGGTAGTCGTAACCTAAATGCGTAATTCACGAGTGTAATTGAACTCGGACTAAGGTCCTCATATCTTGTGTAAACGAGGAAAAATGTACGACTTATCCCGTGAGGTCTCATGGTCGTCAATAAGATGTAGTAACAACGAATCATGAGAAGTACCCTCGCCTATTGTTGTTATCAACTTATTCTTCGTTGTACAATCTTTATTTAATCACTTCTATGTAACTTTTTTTCATCAGAAAAAGACTTACTGTTATTTTTTGTCTAAATTTCACTGCAATTGTGGCATACTATTTTTGAGTTAAGAAAGTGGATCAATTTATGAATTCAAAAAATAGTAAGTATCGGATATGAATTTTGGTATCGAAAGTGGCTGGGGTAATAAGAAAACCATTTTAAAAATTTGGTCTGGGTTGTCTATACACACTTTGGACAGATGGCTACGTGAAATGAAGAAGAGTAAAAAATTTCGAGATGCAGTTATTAATCCATCACATAAAACATTTTTTGTTCAAATTGACCGATTTGAAGAATTTCTGAGATATAAGGACAAAAAGAAAATAAAACAATGAAGACGAAAATAAAAAAAATGGTAGAATAGATGAGTTAGCTATCTATTTTAAAAAGCTTGATTTTGCCCAATAACTACCCATTTCTTATAAATAATATCAAGTTAGGCTCACAAAAGCCTAAAGTAAAGGAGTTTTAATCCCATGGCAATTATTCAATGGTTTCCGGGGCACATGTCCAAGGCGCGCCGTCAGGTTCAGGAAAATATTAAGCACGTGGACTTCGTGACCATTTTGGTCGATGCGCGCTTGCCGCTATCCAGTCAGAACCCCATGCTGACCAAAATTGTCGGCGACAAACCCAAACTCATGATTTTAAATAAGGTTGATTTGGCGGATCCTGTCCGTACTAAAGAATGGCAGAGCTACTATGAAAGTCAAGGGGTGAAAACCTTGGCCATCAATTCAAAAGAGCAGTCCACAGTCAAAAAAGTGACCGACGCAGCCAAAAGACTAATGAAGGATAAGCTAGAGCATCTCCGCGAACGTGGTATTCAAAACGAAACCCTACGGACCATGATTATCGGTATTCCAAATGCAGGCAAGTCAACGCTCATGAACCGTCTGGCAGGCAAGAAAATTGCTGTCGTAGGAAACAAGCCCGGCGTCACCAAGGGACAGCAGTGGCTCAAGTCTAATAAGGATTTGGAAATTCTCGATACGCCAGGTATTCTCTGGCCGAAATTTGAGGACCAAGAAGTCGGGCTCAAGTTGGCATTGACAGGGGCTATCAAAGACCAGCTCTTGCCCATGGACGAAGTGACGATTTTCGGATTAGATTACTTCAAAGCCAATTATCCTGACCGCCTGCAGGAGCGGTTCAAGGGCATGGATTTGGAGCAGGAAACGCCTGAACTCATTATGGACTGGACCCGCAAACTCGGTTTCCGCGACGACTATGACCGCTTCTACAATCTCTTTGTCAAGGAAGTGCGTGATGGTAAGTTGGGCGTCTACACATTGGACAAGGTGAGTGATTTCGATGGCAACGATTAAAGACATCAAGGCGCAGTTGGCCCAATTTTCCGATTTGACGGATCCTCGCTGGGCAGAATTTGAAGCGGATGAGCGAGCGGGTGTCCAGATTGCGATCAAGCAGCGTCGCTCTGCCATTCTTAAAGAAATCCAAGAAGATGAACGCTTGGAGACCATGCTGGCCTACGAGAAGGCTCTGTATGAGATTGGGCTTGAGTTTGTGGCTGGGATTGACGAGGTCGGGCGTGGCCCTCTAGCAGGTCCCGTGGTGGCAGCAGCTGTTATCTTGCCCAAGGGCTGCAAAATTCGTCACCTCAACGATTCCAAGAAAATACCCAAAGCCAAGCACCAAGCCATATATGAGGAGGTTATGGAGCGGGCAGTAGCAGTGGGAATTGGTGTGATGGATAATCACATCATCGACCAAGTCAATATCTACGAGGCGACTAAATTAGCCATGTTGGAGTCCTTGGGAAAGCTGGACCAGCAACCGCAGCACCTTTTGATTGACGCCATGACATTAGACACTACCATCCAGCAGACTTCCATCATCAAGGGTGATGCCAACAGTTTGTCCATCGCAGCAGCTTCTATTGTTGCCAAGGTGACGCGGGACCAGATGATGGCAGACTACGACCGTCAATTTCCGGGTTATGGCTTTGCCAAAAATGCTGGTTATGGTACTGTAGAGCATTTACAAGGCCTAACAAAACATGGTGTGACCCCCATTCACCGTCGGACATTTGAGCCTATCAAGTCTATGATATTGAAGTAGAATAGCTTGGAAAACAAGATGAAAAAGTCCTTACAAGTTTCAATAAGGACTTTTTATATGGACTGAATATGGGAGGCCAGGGTTCAATGTTTTTCAAGCGGTTGTTTATTTTTGTCCAGTGTAAAACCTTCCCCTAAGACCTCGTGGGCGTCGGTAATGGTGATGAAGGCATGAGGGTCGATGCGGTGAATCAGTTCCTTGGTTTCCTGGAGTTGGCTCTTATAAATGACCGAATAAACCATATTTACTGGCGTTTTACTGTAAAATCCTTCGGCCTTGATAAAGGTAACACCGCGCTCTATCTCCGTATCAATAGCAGTAGCAATTTCCTGCGATTTCTGGGAAATAATCATCAGGCCCTTGCTGCCATAGCCACCATCTGAAATGAAATCAATGACACGAGTAGCAATGGCCACCATCATCAGGGTATAGAGGACCAGTCTCAAGTCTTTAAAAACAAGGACGATAAAGGTCAGGATGATGATATCGACAGCTAAAATGATTTGACCGATTGAATAGGGCAGATACTTATGACCGATACGGGCGATAATATCACTACCGCCAGTAGTTCCCCCAGCTTTAAAAATCAAACCCAGTCCAATTCCCATCAAAATTCCACTAAAGGTGCTGACCAAAAATAAGTCATGTTCCAGATTGATAGCCAGGGGGAATTTTTCAAAAATTGCCAGCCAAACCGTAACGCTAAAGGTTCCCAGAATACTTAAATAAAGAACTTTTTTGCCTAGCAATTTCCAGCCGATGACGAATAGTGGAATATTAACGAGAATGTTCATCAACCAGGGCTGGATGTTGAACAAGTAGTAGAGAATGAGCGTCAGTCCAGTCACTCCGCCTTCAAATAGGTGATTGGGCATGACCAGATAGTTCAAAGAAAAGGCAAACAAGGCACTGCCAATAATGATGGCCAAAATATTTCGAATACGTAGCATAGTCTCTCCTTAGGCACGACAAAATTTTCAGCTATGTGAGTTTATATATACTAATATTGTACGTCATTTATTATTGAAATACAAGTCAATTTGTAAGTGCTTTTTCTGCTGAAATTTGTTACAATAATGAGAACAATGAAAAAGGTGGTAATCATGGAAAAAGGTCATTTTATTACATTTGAGGGACCAGATGGGGCTGGAAAGACAACGGTTTTGCAAGAGCTCTTGCCTAAATTACAGGTACTTGGTCTGGAAGTGATTACTACTAGAGAACCGGGTGGAGTTACCATCGCAGAAGACATCCGGAAAATCATTCTTGATCCGGCCAATACAGCCATGGATCATAAAACGGAACTCCTGTTGTTCATTGCTGCTAGGAGACAGCATTTGGTTGAGAAAGTCTTACCACCACTCCAAGAAGGGAAGATGGTCATTATTGACCGCTTTATTGACTCTTCAGTGGCCTATCAGGGATATGGTCGTGGTCTAGATATTGCCGATATTGACTGGCTCAATCACTATGCGACGGATGGGGTCAAGCCCGATTTGACCCTCTATTTCGACATAGATGCCGAAGAAGGGCTGGCAAGAATCGCCCGCAATGCTGAACGCGATGTGGACCGGTTGGATATGGAAAAAGCGGACATGCACAGACGGGTCCGACAAGGCTATTTGGCCATTTTAGAAAAAGAACCAGAGCGGTTTGTCAAAATTGATTCCAGCCAGCCCCTAGAGGCTGTTGTCCAGGACGCGCTCGGTATCATCCAAGAGCGACTATTGAAAGCAAATGAATTATAAGAATTTAAGCAACTTGCAGCCGAAACTGATTGAAGATTTCGTTTATATTTTACAAGGGAGCCATCTGGCACATGCCTATCTGTTTTCTGGTGATTTTGGGAATTTTGAAATGGCCCTGTTTTTAACCAAGGCTATTTTCTGTACGGAAAAGACAGACTCCCTTCCCTGCGAAATGTGTCGGACCTGCCGTTTGATTGAGAGCCAGGAATTTTCGGACGTGACCATATTATCACCCCAGGGTAATACCATAAAGACGGATGCGGTCCGCGAAATCGTGAAGAATTTTTCTCAATCTGGTTTTGAATCATCGAAACAGGTCTTTATTATCAAGGATGCGGAGAAGATGCACGTCAATGCAGCCAATTCGCTCTTGAAGGTCATAGAAGAACCCCAGTCAGAAATCTACATTTTTCTGTTGACCAATCAATTGGAAGCAGTGTTGCCAACCATCAAAAGTCGGACACAGATTGTCCAATTTCCAAAGAATCTGGCGCTTTTGGAACGTAGCTTAGAAGAATCTGGTTTGCTAAAGACCCAGGTTAGTTTATTGGCTCAGCTGGTTTCCAGTCAAGATGAAGCTCAAAAGCTAGCTAAAAACAAGTCCTTTTTGGAGGCCTTGGTCCAAGCGAGAAAGTTCATTGACCTCCTGCAGGAGCAGCCCAATCTGGCTTATTTACAGGTGGGAACCCTGGTGGGGCTTGTGCCTGAAAAAATGGAGCAGGGTCAATTGCTGGATTTACTGGCTATCCTTTTGGCGGAGAATCTGGATAAAGCGGATGCGCGTGATAGGCTGGATACATTGCTGACGGTGAAGAAAATGTGGCAGTCTAATGTTAGTCTGCAAAATTGTCTAGAATACCTCACTCTTAGTTAGAATAGAAAGTATAAGATGGATAAAAAAGATATTTTTCATGCCTTGGATGGGTTCTCGCAGAATTTATTTGAGACTCTTGCTGAGGTAGAATCGATTAAGAAAAATCTCCAGGCTGTGATTGATGAAAATACAGCTTTGCGATTGGAAAATGCCAAGATTCGTGAACGTTTGAAGAAAGAGATTGCTACTGAAAATAGGGCGACGCATTCAAGTCTAGGCAATCTGGAGGCTATTTATTTGGATGGTTTCCATATTTGCAACGACTTCTACGGTCAACGTCGGGACAATGATGAACCATGTATGTTCTGTGATGTCATATTGAATCGAGATTAAGATGAAACTACAAAAATCATTTAAGGGACAAACAGCTTACGGCAGTCTTTACCTGGTACCGACACCGATTGGTAACCTGCAAGATATGACCTTGCGGGCTATTGACACGCTGAAAAATGTTGATCTGATTGCAGCTGAGGACACGCGCAATACAGGACTTCTCCTAAAGCAGTTCGAAATTGAAACCAAGCAGACCTCCTTTCACGAGTATAATGCCCATGAAAAAATTCCTGGGCTGATAAACTTGCTTAAATCAGGTCAATCCTTGGCCCAGGTGTCTGATGCAGGCATGCCTTCTATCTCGGATCCTGGTCATGACTTAGTAAAGGCAGCTATTGCAGAAAATATTCCTGTTGTGGCATTGCCTGGGGCGTCCGCAGGAATTACAGCCCTGATTGCCTCCGGCTTGGCTCCGCAACCGCATATTTTCTACGGCTTTTTGCCTAGAAAATCAGGTCAGCAAAAGGAATTTTTCCAGCAAAAGCTACAGTATCCAGAAACACAGATTTTCTACGAATCTCCCTATCGTGTGGCTGATACCTTGGAAAATATGCTCGCTGTCTACGGAGATCGTCAGGTGACGATCGTTCGTGAATTGACCAAGCTTTACGAAGAATACCAACGTGGGACCATTTCAGAATTATTGGATTTTCTAGCAGATAATCCCCTCAAAGGCGAATGCTTGATTATTGTAGCTGGAGCTAGCGATGAGGAAATTCCTTCCGTAGACCAGGTCGATTTGGTAGCGGAAGTTGAGGCAGAAATCGCAGTAGGTCGCAAACCAAATCAAGCTATTAAAGAAGTTGCCAAACGCTATCAACTAAAAAAACAAGAAGTATATGACCTCTATCATGGACTGGCTTAGGCTGGTCTTTTTATAATATAATTTTAGAAAAATGTATAAAAACAAGTTTATTTCAGAATAATATATGAAATTTTTCGGAAAAATTTGATGATAAACCGAATATTTAGTCACTAAAAATGGAAAATAATGGTGAAATTTCATTTTCATGTGGTATAATAGGCTCATCTTAATTTGGAGGGATTTTATGACAATCTACAACTTTTCTGCAGGTCCTGCAGTCTTGCCAAAACCAGTGCTGGAAAAGGCACAAGCTGAATTTTTGGATTACAATGGTTCGGGAATGAGTGTGTTGGAGATGTCCCATCGCTCCAAGGATTTCGACGATATTATTAAAGGTGCTGAGGCGACCCTGCGCGAGCTGATGGCTATTCCAGATAACTATAAGGTTATTTTCTTGCAGGGTGGTGCATCCCTTGAATTTACCATGATTCCGCTCAATTTTGCCAAGGGCAAGAAAGCCTACTATTTGGCTGGTGGTTCATGGGGCAAAAAAGCCTATACTGAGGCTGTCAAGCTGTCTAAAACTATTGACTTTGAGCCAATTTTGCTGGGTTCTTCTGAGGAAATTACCTATGCAGAATTGCCTACATTTGACAAAAATGACATCGACCCAAATGCAGCCTATGTGCATTTGACTACCAACAATACAATTGAAGGAACAGCAGTTTATGACATTCCAGATACCAACGGTGTGCCTGTGATTGGTGACATGTCGTCAAACATCTTGGCGGCTCGCTATAATGTGGAAGATTTTGCCATGATTTATGCAGGTGCTCAGAAAAATATAGGCCCTGCAGGTGTGACAGTGGTTATCGTCCGTGAAGATTTCCTCAACGACGAGCCAGTACTTTCAAGCATGCTGGACTACCGTATCCAAGCAGACAATGAGTCACTTTACAATACACCGCCAGCTTACTCTATCTACATTTCAAAACTTGTCTTTGAATGGGTCAAAGAAATCGGTGGCGTTGATGAAATGGAAAAAATCAACCGCGAAAAAGCTGGTCTGCTCTACGATTACATTGACCAGTCTGCTTTCTACACCAACCCTGTTCGCATCAAGGAACAGCGCTCAGTGGCCAACATTCCATTTGTATCACCAAGCGAAGAATTGGATGCTAAGTTTGTTAAAGAAGCGACTGCAGCAGGCTTTAAGAATATCAAGGGTCACCGTTCCGTTGGCGGCATGCGTGCTTCCTTGTATAATGCCTTCCCACGTCAAGGCGTTGTAGACTTGATTGACTTCATGAAGAAATTTGCTGCGGAGAATGCCTAATGGAAATCCGTCTGGCACATCCCAATGAAGTCAGGGCCATCGAAGCAATCTTTCAAGAGGCACGAGCTTACTTAGCGGCCTCTGGCATTGACCAATGGCAGGGAGAGTATCCAAGCGCGAGTGAGGCAATCGAGGATATCTTATCTGGTAAGGGTTATGTGGGCTTGGTAGATGGCAAGATTGTGGCTTATGCAGCGGTTCATCGTGGTCAGGAAGAGGCCTATGAAGCAATCTATGATGGAAAATGGCAGCACAATAATCCAGTCTATACGACCTTTCATCGTGTGGCAGTGTCAGCCAGTGTTCGTGGTCAAAAGTTTTGTCAGACTTTCTTGCAGGGCTTGATTGAAGGCCAGAAGGGACCAGACTTCCGTTGTGATACCCACGAGCAAAATAAGGCTATGCAACATATCTTGCTGAAGTTGGGCTATGTCTATTGTGGCAAGGTTCCCATTGACGGGGAACGCCTGGCCTATCAAAAAATCAAACACAAGAGTGAACGCAGTCTATATCAAGAGGTGAATGAAGATGACCGTTGGCTCCTAAACTCAAATTAAAAAATGAAAGTAGGGCGGAAGCTAATCCGCCTTTTTGGTAAAAAAATGGTATTTAGCGTTAGAACTTTTAATAATATCAACCAGGTTGGTCTCAAGGAACTGGGCAATCGTTTCCAGATAGATGGGGATCAGGCAGTCAATCCTGATGCCTTTATCATCCGTTCTGAAAACCTGCATGGCTTTGATTTTCCAGAAAATCTCAAGGCTATTGCCCGTGCTGGTGCTGGTACAAACAATATTCCAATTGATGTGGCAACTGAAAAAGGGATTGTGGTCTTCAATACCCCAGGTGCCAATGCCAATGCGGTAAAAGAAGCGGTTATCGCCTCTATTCTCCTGTCTGCTCGTGATTATATCGGTGCGACTACCTGGACCAATACCCTGTCTGGCGACGATGTGCCAAAGCAGGTCGAGGCAGGTAAAAAGCAGTTTGCTGGGACAGAGATTTCTGGCAAGACACTCGGTGTCATCGGTCTGGGTGCTATCGGTGCTCGTATTGCAAATGATGCTCGTCGTCTAGGTATGAATGTCCTTGGTTACGACCCGTATGTGTCTGTTGAGACAGCATGGACCATTTCTAGCCACGTCAAGCGCGTGGATGATTTGAAGGAAATCTTTACCCAGTCAGACTACATCACCGTTCATGTGCCATTGACTGACAAGACTCGTGAGCTCTTCAATGCAGACAGCTTTGCTCTCATGAAAAAAGGGGTTACCTTGGTCAATTTTGCCCGTGGTGAATTGGTCAACAACGCTGATTTGTTTGAGGCGATTGATGCAGGTGTTGTTAAAAACTATGTGACGGACTTTGGTACAGAAGAGGTCCTCAACAAACCGCACATTACAGTCTTTCCGCACGTTGGTGGATCGACCGAGGAGGCGGAGCTCAACTGTGCCATTGCGGCTGGTCAGACCATTCGTCAATTTATGGAGACGGGTGAGATTATTAACTCTGTCAACTTCCCGAATGTTAAGCAATTCCTCGATGCACCGTATCGCATTACCTTGATCAACAAAAATGTGCCAAATATCGTGGCGACAATCACGACAGCTGTGTCTGAGCTAGGGATTAACATCGACAATATCATCAACCGTTCTAAGGGTGACTATGCCTATACCTTGCTGGATTTAGACGAGTCAGATAAGTCTAAAATTGACAGCCTGGTGGCTAAGTTTGAAGACCTGGATGCTATTATCAAGGTTCGTGTCATTAAACATAAATAATGCTATACAAACAAATCTACACTAGTCCCCTAGGCCCCATTTCTTTGATTGCGAGTGACCAGGGCTTGGTAGGGGCTTGGTTTCATGGTCAGAAGTATTTTGAGAGGGGAGTGGCAGAGGAAATTTCTCTCGCTCCTCGTCCTCATTTGGACCAGGCAGCACGCTTATTGGCAGAGTATTTTGTTGGAAAATTCCCTGACTTTAGCCAATTACCACTGGATTTACGAGGGACGGATTTTCAAATGAAGGTCTGGCGAATTTTACAAGAAATTCCTGTAGGTCAGATGACAAGCTATGGTCAGATTGCCAAGGCCTTGGACATCCAATCAGGTCAGGCAATCGGTGGAGCAGTGGGAAGAAATCCCTTGTCTATCATCATTCCCTGTCACCGTGTTCTGTCAAGTGACATGAAGTTGACTGGCTATGCTGGGGGCTTGGATAGAAAAATTTGGCTCCTGCAACATGAAAATCCGTATTTTGAGGTGAGGAAATGATTTTATTTTACGAATATCCAAAATGTTCAACCTGTCGGGCAGCTAAGGCTGAGCTCAAAAAACTGGGTCTAGAATTTGAAGCTATCGACATCAAGACAACACCGCCCAAGGCTGCTCAATTGAAAGAGTGGATGGATGCGACTGGATTGGAGTTGAAAAAGTATTTCAATACATCGGGCAACAGCTATCGCGAATTGGGTTTGAAAGACAAGTTTGCAGACTTGACGGTTGATGAGGCCTTGGATTTGTTGGCCAATGATGGTATGTTGATTAAGCGCCCCTTGCTCATTCAGGATGGGAAAATTCTTCAGATTGGTTACAAGACACCATACGAAAATCTCGGTTTCTAGGCCGAGATTTTTTCTTATAAAGCATATTCAACTGAGATGTACTCATGCTGTTTTTGCAGGAGATAGAGCATCTGTGGTTTTTCAGCCAGCAATTGTTGCACTAACTGGTGTTCCACATCGTGCAGATTGATTTTTACCCGGATGTTCATACCTTGTTTGAAGATGTGAATATCTATATCTTGAGCATCTTCGTCAAGATAAGAACCAAGAATTTGATAGATAGATTCATGGATTTCAGGCACATGGGTTGTTCCGTTGGCCAGTTCCTTGAAGGCAGTTAGGAGACCATTCCAAGGCTCCTTAAAGGAAATCAAGGCCAAGGCCACAGTCAGGAAAAAGTCACCGGTGTAGTGGAGAAATCCAAGCGGTCCATTGATTGGGACAAAGAATAGCAGTAGGATTGCCAAGCCAATGGCCCCTGAGATGAGCCCGTCGACCAAATTTCCTTTTGCCTCTGCCAAAATGATCGTTGACATGTGGTTGAGTTTGGAGCTCATGTGGAGATTGTAGAGATAAAGGGCAATACAGACGAAAAACATCGTAACTGAATAAGGGATAACAGGCCCTGTGGTCATCTGATTTCCAATGCCATTGACAAAATAGGCAAAGGCTGTTGCACTGGTTTCGAGGACAGCAAACAATAGTAAGAGCAGGGTCGCCAGTGATTTCATAATGGCGTAGAGAGGTTCTAAAAAGTAAAGTCCCTGCGGAAAAGTTGCTGTTTTCTTGTGGCTATTTTTTGAAATATAGAATGCGACTAGAGATGATATGAAAGCAATCAGTGAGAATACGCCATCCAGGAGCAGGGCATTCATGCCAGTGATGATATAGACTGCCACTCCAGCGGTTCCGCTAAGTCCGTTGACGATAGCTGATACAGTGAGTGATTTTCGTTCGATTTTCTTGTTATTCATGTTTCCTCCTTTAATGATATCTATATATTTATTATACCACAAAAAGTAATCGTTTTCAAATCAGATACATTTAAAAACCCAGCATTTGCCGGGTTTGAATTATCTAATAAACTAAAAATTAAATGCTTATTTCCATCACAATTGGTGTGTGGTCTTGGCGAGCACCTGAGTCAATCATAGCCGACTTGGTCACCTTGTCAGCGATACGGTCACTAACCAACCAGTAGTCGATTCTCCAGCCTGTGTTGTTGATTTTGCTGGTACGGCTGCGTTGCGCCCACCAGGTATAGGCGTTGAGGACGTCACCATGCAGGTAACGGAAGGTGTCGGTGAAGCCTTTGGCAAGCAGGTTTGTAAAGCCCTCACGCTCTTCATCGGTAAATCCTGGTGACTGGCGGTTGCTGGCTGGGTTGGCCAGGTCGATTTCTTTGTGGGCAACGTTGTAGTCGCCTGTTGCTAAGACGGGCTTTTGGCTGTCAAGCTGTGATAGGTATTCGGCATACTGAACGTCCCAGATTTGGCGGTCAGCCAATCTCTTCAAGCCATCGCCAGCATTTGGCGTATAGACCTGGGTCACGTAGAAATCGTCAAATTCCAGGGTAATGATGCGCCCTTCAGAGTCCATAGTGGTAGGAGCACCGATTGCTGGGAAGCTAATGGTAGGAGTCAGGTGGTTTTTGTAGAGGAAGAGGGTGCCAGCGTAGCCCTTACGAGCAGGCTCTACAGAAGAACGCCAGGTATTGGCATAGCCTGGGAAGTAGCCTTCTAGAATTTCCAAATGCTTTTTGGTCGGTCCCTTGTCAGACAGCTTGGTCTCCTGAATGGCGATGATGTCTGCATCCTCAGCGACTAAGGTGTCAATGACAGCGCGCGAGAGTAGGGCGCGTGGCGATTCCGCAGTCAGGGCCGCGTTTAGGGAGTCAATGTTCCATGAGATGAGTTTCATATTCTATCCTTTTCACTTTTTCTATCGCTCCATTATATCAAAATTCCCCTATGGATGCGACTGAGAAAAACTGAAATAAAATATTGTTTTCGCTTTCACAAGTGGGAAAATATGCTATAATATAACTAGAATTGATATGGAGGAGATTTCTATGAAAAGACAATTGATTGGATTAGCCTGGCTGGCTCTTGTGCTAGAAATGGCTATATACTACTGGTACAATCTACCAGCCCTCAACATTTGGAGCCTGGGTTTTTGGTTCTTCTTGCTCCAATCACTGGGGCTGGTCTGGTTGATACTGGTCTTCTCGTCCGCAGGAGGTATGGTCCAGAAGGTGACAAAAATCTCTGGACGCAATCGTTCTGTCGACACCTATCAGCTCAAGCCCAACGGGCTACCTAGCTATCTGCGTTGGTTTAGTCGCCTGCTGCTGGGGATTGTCCTTGTCTTAACCCTGCTCGCTGCTCTCAATACTCGCATTTTCCGTGCCAAGGACTATGCTGGTGTCATCACAGTTCAGGATGCGGATTTCAAGGCGGATTTCCCAGAGACAGATATTTCTAGACTGGCTCTCCTGGATCGGGCATCAGCTGAGAAGATTGGAGATACCTATCTAGGCACCATAGACAAGGTTTCTCAGTTCGGTATTTCGGATGATTACCGCCAGATTACCATTGGCCAGCAACCTTTTCGCGTGTCGCCTTTGGAATATAAGTCTTTTTGGAAATGGCTGAGCAACCATCAAGACGGGATTGGCTACTATGTCAAGGTCAACCAGACGACAGGAAAAGCAGAGCTTGCCAAGTTGGCACAGGCCATGCATTTCTCCGATTCAGAATATTGGTTCAATGATACCAAGCGTCATCTGCGAATTCAATATCCGACCACGATTTTTGGCAATCCCTCCTTTGAAGTTGACGACCAGGGCAATCCCTACTATATTGCTACGATCTATCAACCGAAATTCGGTCTGTCATCCAATGACCCAACAGGTGCTATCGTACTAGATGCCGTTACAGGAGAAAGCAAGCGGTATAGCTTAGCTGACATTCCAGAATGGGTGGACCGTGTCTACTCTGCCGAAAATGTCATCAGCCGTGTTGATGACCATTATACTTATCAAAATGGTTTCTGGAATACGGTCTTTAGCCAAACCGGCGTTAAAAATACGACTGACAGCTACAACTATATTTCAATCGGTTCGGATATCTATCTCTACACAGGGATTACTTCAGCTACAGCAGATTCATCTAACCTGGGCTTTATTCTAGTCAATATGCGGACCCGTGATATAACCAACTACAAGCTGGCATCAGCAACCGAGACAGCCGCCCAAGAATCGGCTGAAGGAGAAGTTCAAGAAAAAGGCTACCAAGCAACGGCACCAAGTCTGGTCAAGCTAGCCGACACCGCCTACTACCTGGTTTCTCTCAAGGACGACGCCGGTCTAGTAAAATCCTATGCCCTGGTCGATGCCGAAGATTACCAGCAGGTGACAGTTAACAATGACGTGGCAACCTTGATTTCTCAGGTATCCGGGGCAGATGCCTCTAGCTTGTCAGGTCTGGCAAGCACAGCAGATGGACAAGGGGCAGAAGAGCTCGAGACTGTCTCTGGTAAAATCGAGGCCTTGGGTAGTCAGATGATTGCTGGCTCAACGGTCTACTATATCCAGTCGGAAGGCAAGATTTATAAGGTTAAGGCGACGGAAGACAGTACAGACAGGTTACCATTTATCAAAGTCGGCGATAACTTTACCGGTCAGCTGGATAAGAAGAATTACTTGATTCAATTCCAAGTCGAAAATGAGTAGATGCTCGGAGGACAGCTAGATGCATGTTTTGATTGCGCCTGATTCTTTTAAGGAATCCTTGGCTGCTCCAGATGTGGCTAGGGTTATAAAAAATGGATTTTCAAAGGTATTTCCAGAGGCCTCCTACGATTTGATGCCGCTTGGAGATGGAGGAGAGGGGACACTGGATAGCCTGGTGCATAGTTTGGGATTAAACAGGCAATCAACCCAGGTTACCGGTCCTTTTGGTGAGAACATTCAGGTTCAATATGCGGTAAAAGGAAGTTTGGCCATGTTTGAAATGGCTGAGCTTGTGGGCCTGGCTTCTATTCCAATAGAAAGTCGGGCTCCATTACAGATTCAGACCAGAGGACTTGGGGAGCTCATTGTCCATCTGGTTGAGGCCGGTATGGAGCGAATTATGATTGGAGTGGGTGGTTCCGCTAGTCATGATGGTGGAATGGGCATGGCGGCTGGCTTGGGATTTCAATTCTTCGATAAGGATGGTCAGGAGTTGGAGCCGATAGGGGCCAATTTGGGCAAGGTGGTCAGCTATTCCAAATCCGATACAGGATTTGATAGCGCTGCTATTCAGATTGATTTAATCACTGATGTGACCAATCCCTTGTGCGGGCAGAATGGGGCGACCTATGTATTTGCAGCTCAAAAAGGATTGGCACCGGAAAGATTTGCCCAAGTTGATAAGGAGATGCACGATTTTTATCAGCTCGTTAATCCTGATTTGATTGAAAAGGAAGGAGCTGGTGCGGGCGGCGGTATGGCTGCAGGGCTTTGTGCCTTTGCCGGCGCTACAATTCATTCGGGTATTGAGTTTGTGCTGGATCAGCTGGATTTTGAACAACGTTCTAGCCAGGCTAATCTGGTGATAGTTGGTGAAGGCCGTCTGGATCGACAGAGTCTTTCTGGTAAGACTCCGATTGGTGTTGCCCGCCGGGTCAAGCAGGGAGTACCTGTTGTTGCGATATGTGGTAGTCTTGCGGACGATTTGCCTGATTTTCCTTTTGAAAATATCTGCGCCGCATTTCCCATTATCTCTAAACTAGCGAGCTTAGAGGAGTCGCTGGCTTTAGCGGAAGTGAACCTGGAAAGAACAGCTGAACAAATAGCACGCATTCTGAAAATATCACAAGCATGGAAAGATGGGCTCTAGCCTGTCTTTTTCTTGTGAAATAGCTATTCTTGACCGAATTTCGGGCGTGTGATATACTTGGAAACATGGTACAATCATACTCAGAAAACGCAAACCACAATATGCGCCGGCCTGTTGTCAAGGAAGAAATTGTGGACTTTATGCGGACACGTCAGGCGCAGAATAGAGGATTTTTGAAAGAGCTCGAAGTCTTTGCTCAGAAGGAAAATATTCCGGTCATCCCACATGAGACGGTAGCCTTTTTCCGCCTGCTCTTGCAGACCCTGCAACCGCAGAATATTCTTGAAATTGGTACAGCAATCGGCTTTTCGGCCCTTTTGATGGCTGAAAATAGTCCATATGCTCAGATTACGACTATTGATCGCAACGAGGAAATGATTGGTCTAGCCAAAGAAAATTTTGCCAAATATGATAGTCGCAAGCAGATTTCCTTGCTGGAAGGGGAGGCCATGGAGTTACTTCCAACTCTGGTCGATGACCAGTATGACTTTGTTTTCATGGATTCTGCCAAGTCCAAATATATCGTTTTCTTGCCTGAAGTTCTGAAGAAGGTTAAGCTGGGTGGTATCATTGTCATCGATGATATTTTCCAGGGAGGCGATGTGGCTAAGGACATCATGGAAGTGCGTCGTGGTCAGCGGACCATTTACAAGGGTTTACAGAAACTCTTCAATGCGACCTTGGATAATCCAGATTTGACAGCCAGTCTTGTTTCACTCAGTGATGGGCTCCTGATGCTCCGTAAAAATTTGGAAAATGTTGAGCTGAATCTAGATGATATTTAAGAATTTTATAAGATTTTATGGTATAATGGATGGGTTAAAGAAAGAAGGAGTGTTAATTTTCGAATGAAATCAAGAAAAATTATTGCTGGTGCGGTAACATTGTTAGCAGCAGTTACCCTAGCAGCTTGTACTTCATCAACTGATAAGGATATTGTCAGCTTAAAAGGGCAAACCATTACTGTTTCGGAATTCTATGACGAAGTAAAAAACAATCCAAATGCTCAGCAGGTTCTCTTGTCTATGCTGATTACAGAAGTATTTGAAGAAAATTACGGAGACAAGGTATCAGACAAGGAAGTCACTGAGGCCTTTGATAAAATGGCAGAGCAGTATGGTGATTCATTCCAGCAGGCCCTGGCATCAGCTGGCTTGAATACAGAGAGCTATAAGCAACAAATCCGTACCAATAAATTGGTTGAGTATGCTGTTAAACAAGCAGCAGAAAAAGAGTTGACAGATGACAACTATAAGGCTGCCTATGAAAACTATACGCCAGAAGTAACTGCGCGTGTCATCCAATTGACAGACGAAGCTAAGGCGAAAGAAATCTTGGCAAAAGCTCAGGAAGACGGTGCTGATTTCGCCCAATTGGCTAAGGATAATTCAGCAGACAGCAAGGCTAAGGACAAGGGGGGAGAAGTCAAGTTTGACTCTACTTCAACAGAAGTGCCAAAAGAAGTTCAACAAGCAGTCTTTGCACTTGACAATGGCCAAGTTGGTGCGTCTATCGTCCCTGTGGTTGACCCGACAACTTATACAACAAGTTACTATGTTGTAAAATTGGAAAGCAAAACTGAAAAAGCAAAAGATTGGAAAGAATACAAAGACAAGTTGAAAGAAGTCATTCTTACAGCTAAGCAAAACGATGCAGCCTTCATTTCGACTGTTGTTTCAGAAGAGTTGAAAGCAGCTAACGTTAAGGTTAAAGACCCAGCCTTCCAAAACATTCTTTCTCAGTATATTCCATCTGAAGTTAATTCATCTTCAACAGACGCTTCGTCTTCGACAGATGCTTCATCAAGCTCTGGAGAAAAGAAAGATGAAAACAAATAATCTATCGAGAATGGATGGTTATCCACTCAGTTCAGAAAATTGGCGGTCGCTGCGAGCCATCTGAGTAAATCATCTTGCTACTCGTTAGCACAATTGAATAGTGAGAACCTGTATCCAGAGCTCAGTACCTTAGTACCTAAGTCGAGGTTGGCTTACCTGTGAATACAGATTCTGAATGAAGAATGACAAGTCATTGAATGAAGGTGGTACCGCGGTTTTTCGCCCTTCGTTTGGTTTCTTGTCATTTTTTTGGAGGTTATCATGAAAGAATTTCTTGTGAAACAGCGGTTCACCTTTGGTGGAGAAAAATTCGATATTCAGGATAGTCAGGGCAATCTAGCCTATCAGGTTCAGGGTTCCTTCCTGGAAATTCCCAAGCGGTTCACTATTGTAAACAGCCAAGGACAGGAAATCAGTCAGATTACCAAGAAATTTCTGACCTGGCTACCTCAATTTACCATTGACATGGCCAGCGGGCATTCCTTTTATCTGAAACAGAAATTGACTTTCTTTAGAGATAAATACTCGGTGGAAAATCTGGGGCTAGCTCTTGAGGGCAATATCTGGGATTTGGATTTTCGACTGCGGACGGTCGACGGTCAGCTGGTAGCTGAAATCTCCAAAGAACTTTTTCACCTAACTTCTCATTATTCGGTTAAAGTTTACCACGACGACTATGCTGATTTAGTTATTTCCCTAGTCATCGCCATTGACTATGTGGAGATGCTGGAATCTGCATCAAGCTAAACATCATTAAACAAACAAAAAACGAAAGGAATGGTTCAGTTAATCAGTCTAACTGAACCCGCCCGGAAGGTTCGGAAAAAAAGTAAACTGTCTAGGAAGTAAGGATTTCCTGCCAGTTTCCTATTTTTCAGTCGCCTTCTAATCGGGCTTGGTATCTTAATTATGAAAAATTTATCTTCTGCTCAAATTCGTCAAATGTGGTTGGATTTCTGGAAATCAAAAGGCCACTCTGTTGAGCCTTCCGCAAACCTTGTCCCAGTAAACGATCCAACTCTTTTGTGGATTAACTCTGGTGTAGCAACGCTTAAAAAATATTTCGATGGATCTGTCATTCCTGAAAATCCACGGATTACCAACGCTCAAAAATCAATACGTACCAACGACATTGAAAACGTTGGTAAGACAGCCCGCCACCACACCATGTTTGAAATGCTTGGGAACTTCTCTATCGGAGATTATTTCCGTGATGAAGCGATTGAGTGGGGCTTTGAGCTTTTGACAAGTCCAGAATGGTTTGCCTTTCCAAAAGACAAGCTCTACATGACCTACTATCCAGACGATATGGATTCTTACAACCGCTGGATTGCTCTCGGTGTTGAGCCAAGTCACTTGATTCCGCTTGAGGATAACTTCTGGGAAATCGGTGCGGGACCTTCTGGACCAGATACGGAAATTTTCTTCGACCGTGGTACAGATTTTGACCCTGAAAACATTGGCATTCGTTTGCTGGAAGAAGACATTGAAAACGACCGTTACATCGAGATTTGGAACATCGTTCTTTCACAATTCAACGCTGACCCAGCAGTTCCGCGTTCAGAGTACAAGGAATTGCCAAATAAAAACATCGATACGGGTGCAGGTTTGGAGCGTTTGGCAGCTATTTTCCAAGGGGCTAAGACTAACTTTGAAACCGACCTCTTCTTGCCAATCATTCGTGAAGTAGAAAAGATTTCTGGTAAGACTTACGATCCAGACGGCGATAACATGAGCTTCAAGGTCATCGCAGACCACATCCGTGCTTTGTCATTTGCTATCGGTGATGGTGCCCTTCCAGGTAACGAAGGCCGTGGTTATGTCCTCCGTCGTCTGCTTCGTCGTGCGGTCATGCACGGTCGCCGTTTGGGCATCACCGAGCCATTCTTGTACAAATTGGTGGAAACGGTTGGCAATATCATGGAAAGCTACTACCCAGAAGTGCTTGAAAAACGTGACTTTATTGAGAAAATCGTTAAACGTGAGGAAGAAACCTTTGCTCGCACCATTGATGCTGGTAGCGGTCACTTGGAAGAACTTTTGGCTGACTTGAAAGCAGCTGGTAAGGATACTCTTGAAGGTAAGGATATCTTCAAGCTCTACGATACCTATGGTTTCCCTGTGGAATTGACCGAGGAATTGGCTGAAGATGCGGGTTATAAGATTGACCATGAAGGCTTCAAGGTTGCCATGAAAGAACAGCAGGACCGTGCCCGTGCGGCCGTTGTTAAAGGTGGCTCAATGGGTATGCAAAATGAAACCCTAGCAGGTATTACCGAAAGCTCAACTTTTGTCTATGGTCAAACTAGCTTAGATGCCAAGTTGGCAGTGATTATCGCGGACAATGAGCGGACAGAAGCTGTGTCAGAAGGTCAAGCCCTTCTTGTCTTTGACCAAACACCATTCTACGCTGAAATGGGTGGTCAGGTTGCCGACCGTGGTGTGATTAAAAATGCTTCAGGTGATGTCGTTGCAACAGTTGTGGATGTGCAAAAAGCACCGAATGGTCAGCCATTGCACACCGTAGAACTATCTGCTAGCATTTCACTAGGTCAAACCTACACACTTGAAATCGACACAAACCGTCGTCGTGGCGTTGAGAAAAACCACACAGCAACTCACTTGCTCCATGCTGCCCTTCACAATGTTATCGGTGAGCATGCAACCCAGGCTGGTTCTTTGAACGAGGAAGGATTCCTCCGCTTTGACTTCACACACTTTGAAGCAGTGACAGCTGATGAACTTCGTCGTATTGAAAATGAAGTCAATGAAAAAATCTGGGAAGCCTTGGATATTGTCACAGTTGAAACGGATGTGGATACGGCTAAAGAAATGGGTGCCATGGCCCTCTTTGGTGAGAAGTATGGCAAAGTGGTCCGTGTGGTTACAATCGGTGACTATTCTATCGAGCTTTGTGGTGGTACCCACGTTGGCAATACAGCTGAAATCGGCCTCTTCAAGATTGTCAAAGAAGAAGGTATCGGTTCAGGTACCCGTCGTATTTTAGCGGTGACAGGCAAGGAAGCTTTCCTAGCTCTTCGTGACCGCGAGGATGCTCTCAAAGCTATTGCGCAGACTCTTAAGGTGCCACAAATCGACCAAGTGCCGACAAAAGTGGAGGCACTGGCTGCGGAGCTCCGCGATTTGCAAAAAGAAAACGCTAGTCTGAAAGAAAAGGCAGCGGCAGCAGCTGCTGGAGATGTCTTCAAAGATGTCAAAGAGACAAACGGTGTCCGCTACATCGCTAGCCAGGTCCAAGTTTCAGATGCGGGTGCTCTCCGTACCTTCGCTGACAACTGGAAGCAGAAAGACTACTCGGATGTCTTGGTGTTGGTTGCTTCTATCGGTGACAAGGTCAATGTCCTTGTAGCCAGCAAATCAAGTAATGTGCATGCTGGTAATCTTATCAAAGTCCTTGCTCCAATCGTAGCAGGTCGTGGTGGTGGTAAGCCAGATATGGCCATGGCAGGTGGTAGCGATGCGTCTAAGATTGCAGATTTGTTGAAGGCTGTCGCTGAAAATTTGTAACATTCCCAAACTCTCTTATCTCTGGATAGGGGAGTTTTTGTGCTATACTATCTTTAAAGCGGAGGTTTTGCTATGGGAAAATGTTTGGTAATCGGTTCGACCGTTTGTGATGTGATGATTTATCTGGATCAGTTGCCGGGGCGGCAAGGCGATGCGCATATTGACAAACAGGTCCTGTCTCTGGGCGGTTGTGCTTTCAATGTGGTCAATATCCTGCACCACATGGGTGTGGACTATGATTTCATTTCACCTGTAGGGACGGGCATTTACGGTCATTTTGTCAGGAATGAGCTGGAAAAAATTGGAATTGAACCACGGGTTTTAGTGGAAAGAGCCAACGGCTGTTGTTACTGCTTTATCGAAAGCGACGGAGAACGGACCTTTCTGTCCGACCATGGTGTGGAATACCATTTTGACCCTACTTGGCTGGACCAGTTGGATTTATCGGAGTACGACTATGTTTACGTTTGTGGTTTAGAAGTGGAGGAAGAAACAGGTCAGGCATTAGTGGACAGTTTGGAAACTATTCCTGCCCAGCTCATTTTTGCGCCGGGACCGCGAGGACATCTGATAGTTAAGCAGCGTATGGAGCAAGTCTTGGATTTGTCTCCTATCCTCCATGTTAATGAGCAAGAGGCTTTGACATTATCAGGTCAAACTGACATCAGGCAGGCTGTGCAGACCTTAAATGAACGCACCGGTCAAGCGCTGGTGGTAACCAGAGGAGAGGCTGGAGCTTTGGCCTACGATGGACAATGGCATGAGCAAAGGTCTTATCCAGCGCAAGTGGTAGACGCGGTGGGAGCGGGGGATAGTCATGTTGGCGCTCTATTGGCAGGATTAGCTAGTGGAAAATCCTTGGACCAGTTGCTCGACTTTGCCAATCGTGTCACCAGTTATATTGTGGCCAACCCCGGCGTACACCTGCCTTCATCAACCTATGAGGATTTAAGAAAGTATTTATCAGAATTATAAATTCGAGCCCATTTGGGCTTTTTTGCTTGTCTAATTGCCCATTATCAGCTACATTTTGACTATCATTATAAACTTTTTGACAATTTTTATTGTTTTTTTGACAAAGATACTTGTCAAAAAGAAAAAGAAGTGTTACAATGATATCAAGATAAGAGATGAAAGCGAAATCATCATATAAAAAGAAAGTAGGAAACTATTATGAAAAAGTTAAACAATCTTCACATTGCGCGCTTCGTACAAGTACTGGCAATTGCCTATCTAGTTTTTGTCCTGCTAGCTGACATCATGAAGTGGCAGCAGTTGGATAATACTCATGTCGTTCTTGCCATTTGTGCCATCGTAGTGACAGATGAGAACTTGTGGAAACTAGCTGGCAGAAAAGAGAAAAACGGGAAAAGAATAAAGTAAGTAAAAATAAAGAAAGCGGGAAATCATCATGAGTAAAAATATGTCACCTACAAAATCTGAAGTGAATTTCAATAATTGGACCAAACGTGAGAAAGTTCTTCTAACTCTACTTATTATTACGTTGATTGATATTAAAGAGATTATATTTACTCTCTATCACATTGGATTGGAGTTTGGACAGGCTTTGACGGCCTGGTTCTAGGATAAGGAATTGAAAACAGAAAAGCGTATTGATTGATCTTGGAGGTCGTTATGAAAAACAATAGCAATAAAAAAGGAATTTTGATTACAGGAACAAGCGTTGTGCGTGGAGTGCAGGTTCTAGTTGCACTATATTTGATTTATAGTTTCGTTCAACTCTTTGTATTTGGTCAAGAGATAGATACCATGATACTCTTGATGATGATGAGTTCTCTCCTTATTTTAGACGATACTCTCAGCAACAAAAAGGATAAGAAAAATGAACAAGACAGTTAAAAATGGAATGAAAGTGTTGGTACTTTTCCTCAGCTTATTCTTGATAAATATTTTGGTCTTCAAAGTTCTAGCCTTACTAGGATTTGACCTTAGTTTGACGGAACTGAGTTACCTCTTTCCTCCTTTGCTGGCGACACTGGTGTTAGTTCTGCAATTTAACAAAAAGAAAAATAGTGAAAAAAACTAGGAAAAGATAGGAGGAACTTTATGAAACGATACATTTCAGCAGATATGGCAGCGATTATGATTACAGGGGCAACTATATTCGGCTTACTGATTGGAGTTGCTCTAAGATTATTGAGTTTGAGCTAGGTGAAATAGAAGGAGAAGAAAAATGGAAAATAAAAAGAAATTATATGAAGTAGATGTTAGAAGCGATAAAAAGTTGGCAGTAAGGTTGTATGCAACTACAGTTTTATTAGTGTTTCCGTTTTTTTGGCTATTTGGATTTATAGCTTCTAAAGTTGAGCTTCAAAATGTTACGAATGAGATGCAATTCATTGAAGCACTATTTGTTTTACTAATGCTTACTATCATTCATGAATGGATTCATGGACTGTTTTTTAAAATTTTTTGTCCCAAAAATCCTGTCAAATATGGAATTAAATGGAAAAGCGGGATGGCTTATGCAATCAGTCCCAACTCCCTTTATAATCGTTTTCAAATAGTTGTAATTGCCCTTGCCCCCTTCGTTCTGATTAGTTTGGGGTTGACAGCATCTGCAATGTTTGGTTGGATTGACAAAGGGGCTTATCAGGTTCTAGCAACCATGCATGCAGCAGCTTGTATTGGGGATTTCTATTATACCTATTTACTGATGGCAAAATTCAAAAAAGTGGTGGTAGAAGTAGCTGTAACAGAAAAAGGCTTGATTATCTACCAAGCCTAGAAAGGAAACATCATGGAATATGTCTTAAAAAATCGGCTCAAGGAGTTGCGGGCACGGGATAGCCTCAACCAAACTGAGTTGGCAAAATTAGCAGAAGTATCACGGCAGACCATTAGCTTGATTGAGCGGGGAGAATACACGCCCTCGGTGGTCATTGCCATGCGTATAGCACAGATTTTTAACGAAAATATGGAGAATGTCTTTCAATTAGTGGAGGTAGAGGGATGAAGAAAGAAAAATCAAAAAATAGTCTTCTCAGATTGGGTAAACAACTGGGTATTGGTGTTTTAATTGGTGCGCCTATAGGTTTTTTAATTGGATTTTTTGGCTTATTAGATCATCCTTTGCAACTACCCTTCCAAACTATCCTTGATATAGCTAGCGGAGTACTCTTGTTCATGACACTTGTTTCCTTATTGGCACAGCTTTATTATTTTATAAAAGCAGAAAAGAACTATAAAATATATAAGGATTTAGCTGATGACGATGAGCGCATTGATGAACTATATCGAGTACTGAGTTTAGACTACTCGTACGCAGTGACATTTACAGGTCTTATGTCAGTTTTGGGAATGGTCAGTTTGATGCTCAATTTGAAATTGGATATTTCTTCTAATGGGTTATTTATATTCTTTTCAATTTGGCCATTTGTTGTCTTGGTTTACACCACTGTTATGCAAATGTTGCTGATGAAACGGCACAATAAGATAAAAGGTATTAAGGCGCCTCTTGTGCCAACCTTGAAAGAAGTAAAGGCTAACGTTTTAGGGTTGGATGAGGCAGAATTGCAGGCAAACTACAAAATGTCTTTTGAAATCGTGATGAACTTGAGCAGTATGATTTTACCGGGGATTTATCTATTTTGTTTTGCTCTTTCAGCTATTCAAGGAGAAGTAGAATTGACAGGCCTATTGATTGCAGGAGGTATTCATATCTATATTATGGTCATGCAGTTAAAAATGGCAAAAAATTATTATAAATAATATAGAAAAAAGGAGATTGCGATGAAAATTAAAGAATGGAATATGGTGAAAAATTGGCCCTATATTTTATGGTTTCTCTTGGCTTTTGCATTAAATATAGGAGCGACCTTTGTTTTAGTTCGGTTGGACAATTACCAAGGGCTCAATCTAGTTTGGGCAAGCGCTGCCTTGCTGGTAGTGACAGGTTTGGAAATCTTCTTAGCAGGTAAAGCGAAGTTACTCTCAAAATTTTGGCAGGACGGTTTTCTCAAGATGTTGGCCTATGTAGGTCTTGGATTTATCGCAGTTTTTACTGTTAAAATCATAGCAGGCATTGTCATGCAATTGTCGGGTGAAGGGCTCAACACAGTCAATCAGCAAGCCATTGAAGATATGGGATTTCCTCCGATTATCTTGTTTTTATTGACATCTATTTTTGCTCCTATTGTCGAGGAAATCGTCTTCCGAGGCTTTATCATGGGTAAAATCTTTGGCAAGGAATCTATCTTCGGTCTCATCTTATCCAGCCTACTCTTTGGTCTCATGCACGCTCCGACAGGGCTTGGTTCTTGGATTATGTATGGGGGCATGGGGCTGGTGCTAGGTCTCATTTACCGCCTAGGCAAACGCTTGGAGTACAGCATGCTGGTGCATTTCATCAACAATATCATCGGATTTTTGCTCATGCTTTTGATGCAAATGCTCATGAATGGTTCATTAGGATAAGTCGGAGGTGAAAGTATGGAGTATATTGCCCTTGCAGCGGTTGGTTTCCTGTTTGTATCCTATTTTTCCTACGATGGAAAAGTCAAGAAATTGGCAAAACAGATCAAGAAACTCAAAAAACAGATAAATGGAGGAAATGTCATGTCAAAAATGGTGGAAGAATTGGTTGGTGCTACAGTTCATGTAGTCTTTGAAGATGGGATTGGACAGGATTTTACGATTGGGGCCTGCGATGAGGATTGGGTCAAGCTCAGTCAGACAGGCAAGGCCGGTAAGACCACGACTCGCTTGGTCAGACTGGATGCTATTGCTGAATTTAGAAAAGTAGATTAGGGGTTATCTATGTTAAAATTTATCAAACACTTAGGCTTGATAGTGCTTTATTTCCTAGCAAGCCAGGTCACCAGCAGCTTTATCTCGCTGGGCATCTTCAAGGACCAACTAGCAGCAGAGCTACCAGCTCCAATTGTGGAACAAGCAGTCTGGATTAGCGGCATTATCGGCATCGTGCTGACCACAATCCTCGCTGTGGTCCTCTGGAAGGTCGTCTATCCACGCAAGACCATTGCCTACACCGTCGAAAGTAGCTGGTTCCACAAGCTACACTGGCCTATTCTGGTCTACCTGGTCTATTTTGTCATTCAGTTTCTCATTCCTGTAGAGGAAAGCCAAAACCAGATGATAGTGGTGCAGTTTGTTTCTGCTTACCCCATTCTTGCCTTTTTCTCCGTAGTGGTATTTGCCCCTATCCTGGAAGAATTGATTTTCCGTGGTTTTCTGGCCACCTATTTCTTCCCGAAAATGCAGAGCATGAAAACAGTGGGGATTTACTTGATTGTGTCAGGGCTTTTGTTCAGCCTACCACACGGACCAGCAACCATTCCTCAGTTCTTGATTTACTTTACAATGGGAGTCAATCTGGGATGGATTTTCTTGCTCAAACGAGATATCCGCTATTCAATGGCGCTCCATTTAGTCAACAACCTGATTGCCTACGGCATGATATTGGTTGGGGTATAGAAAAAAAGCAGTGGTCGACTGCTTTTTTTTATTTATCTATTTTACAAACCATAAAGGTAATCATCATCCTGCATGGCCTCTACTTCACCAAGCAGGTAGCCGTTACCAACTTGAGAGAAGAAGTCGTGGTTGGATGTACCGGTCGAAATACCGTTCATGATGATTGGATTGACATCATCCGCTGAATCTGGGAAGAGTGGGTCCTGTCCCATGTTCATTAGGGCTTTGTTGGCATTGTAGCGTAGGAAGGTCAAAACTTCCTCAGTCCAGCCAACGCTATCATAGAGCGAACGAGTGTAGCCTTCTTCATTTTCATAAAGCTGATAGAGTAGGTCGTACATCCAGTCGCGGAGCTTGTCTTGCTCCTCTTCGGTCAATTCATTGAAACCGAGCTGGAATTTGTAGCCGATATAGGTACCGTGGACAGATTCGTCACGGATAATCAACTTGATAATTTCAGCAACGTTGGCCAGCTTGTTATTTCCAAGATAGTAGAGCGGAGTGAAGAAACCAGAATAGAAAAGGAAGGTCTCTAAAAATACGCTGGCTACTTTCTTCTCGAGCGCTGTGCCATTTTCATAAATTTCGTTGATGATTTTAGCCTTGCGTTGCAGGTATTCATTGCTGTTGGTCCATTCAAAAATTTCTTCAATCTCTGACTTGGTGTTAAGAGTGGAGAAGATAGAAGAGTAGGACTTGGCGTGAACAGACTCCATGAATTGGATGTTGTTGTAAACAGCCTCTTCGTGTGGTGTCCGCACATCTTGGCGGAGGGCTTGAACACCTGTTTCAGATTGAAGGGTATCCAAGAGTGTCAGACCACCAAAGACCTTGCCAACCAGGTCTTTCTCTTCGGCAGTCAATTTACGCCAGTCATCCAAGTCATTGGACAAAGGGATACGCGTGTCGAGCCAAAATTGCTCGGTCAATTTTTCCCAGGTCGATTTGTCAATGACATCTTCAATGGCATTCCAGTTTATGGCTTTGTAGTAGGTTTCCATATTTCTCTCTTTCTTTTCTAGAAATATCTACACTATTGTATCATATTTTTTGCTAAAAAACGCCCCAAGGACGTTCATTAGATTGCTTTGTTCGCAAGCAGCACAAATTGACGTATGGTAACTAGCTAATCCGCTCATAGCGGTTGGCGTAGATTAGGTAGTTGGCTTGCCAACAGCTAATCCCTTGCAAGTTACGACCTGAGAAAAGTCGTTCGAACTTAACGACTTTTCGAGGTAGTAAGCCACTTAGGTACTGACCATATAGTCAGTACCGTTCATTCATTAGATGCTTTAGCATCAATGAATGTTAGTGTCTTAAATCACACAACTTTCACATTGGTTTGATCCGATTTCTTCTCCGTCGTCGGTGAAGGTGCGGATGTAGTAGATAGACTTGATACCTTTGTTGAAGGCGTAGTTGCGCAGGATAGAGAGGTCACGGGTTGTCTGCTTGTTCTCATTTTTCCACTCGTAAAGCTCTTTTGGCAATTCGCTGCGGAGGAAGAGGGTCAGTGACAAACCTTGGTCGACGTGCTCAGTAGCAGCAGCGTAGACATCAATCACCTTGCGCATATCCATGTCGTAGGCTGATTTGTAGAACGGAATAGTTTCCGTTGCCAAGCCTGCTGCTGGATAGTAGATTTTACCGATTTTCTTCTCTTGACGTTCTTCAATCCGTTGAGTGATTGGGTGGATGGAAGCAGAGACATCATTGATATAGGAAATAGAGCCGTTTGGTGCAACTGCCAAGCGGTTTTGGTGGTAGAGACCGTCTACCATCACCTTATCACGCAGGTCAGCCCAATCTTGTCCGCTTGGAATAAAAATACCTTGGAATAATTCTTTAACACGGTCAGATTGTGGTTGGTAGTTGCCTGTCACATACTTATCGAAATATGTGCCGTCTGCATATTTTGAGTTTTCAAAGTTATCAAAAGTCGCCTTGCGTTCTCGTGCAATGTTGTTTGATTCTACCAAAGTCCAGTAGTTGAGGAGCATGAAGTAGATATTGGTAAATTCAACGGCTGTTTTTGAACCGTAGTCCACCAAGTTTTGCGCCAAGTAAGAATGAAGTCCCATGGCACCCAAACCAATCGAATGTGCACGCTCATTACCTGCCTCAATCGAAGGCACAGCAGAAATGTGCGAATGGTCAGTAACATAGGTCAAGGCACGTGTCATAGCACGAACAGAACGGCCAAAATCAGGTGATTTCATGAGGTTAACAATGTTGGTTGAACCCAAGTTACATGAAACGTCAGTACCCATTGTCAAATATTCTTGCGAATCGTTGATGACGCTTGGTGTCTGGATTTGCAGGATTTCTGAGCAAAGGTTGGACATGATGATTTTGCCGTCAACTGGATTGCTGCGGTTGGCCGTGTCAATGTTGATGACATACGGATAGCCTGATTCTTGTTGGAGTTTTGAAATTTCTGTCTCCAAATCGCGGGCCTTGATTTTTGTCTTACGAATGCGAGGGTTGGCCACCAACTCGTCATATTTAGCTGTAATGTCCAAATAGCTGAATGGCACGCCGTATTCTAGCTCAACAGAGTAAGGGCTGAAGAGGTACATGTCCTCATTTTTACGAGCCAATTCGTAGAACTTATCAGGAACAGTGATACCGAGAGAAAGGGTTTTTACACGAACTTTCTCATCCGCATTTTCCTTCTTAGTCGAAAGGAAGGCGATAATATCTGGGTGGAAAACATCCAGATAGACTACCCCAGCTCCTTGGCGTTGCCCAAGTTGGTTAGAATAGGAGAAGCTGTCTTCGAAAAGTTTCATAACAGGAACAACCCCAGAAGCAGCCCCCTCGTAGCCCTTGATTGGTGCGCCTGCCTCACGTAAGTTGCTAAGGGAAATACCGACACCACCACCGATACGGGACAATTGCAGAGCAGAGTTGATAGAACGACCGATAGAGTTCATGTCGTCTGTTACTTGAAGCAAGAAACAGGATACCAATTCACCACGGCGAGCACGACCAGCATTGAGGAAGGAAGGAGTTGCAGGCTGGTAACGCAGGTGGATCATCTCGTTTGCCAAATCCAAGGCCAATTCTTCGTCACCTTCCGCAAAATAGAGGGCGTTGAAGAGGACGCGGTCCTCCATGCTTTCCAGATAGTAAGCACCGTCGTTTGTCTTGAGGGCGTACTGGTTATAAAACTTGTAGGCTGCCATGAAAGACTTAAATTGGAAGTTCTGGTCTTTCAAAAATTGGTCAATTTTAATGAGAAATTCTGGGCTGTACTGCTCCAAAAATTCTTTTTCTAAATAATTTTCCTCGACAAGATAGTTGATTTTATCCAAAATACTATCGAATTGCTTGCTGTTAGGGATAACGTTTTCCTTGAAAAAGGCTTTAAGGGCCTCCTGATCCTTGTGGAGGGGGATTTGTCCATTGACAGGACGGTTGATTTCGTTATTTAAACGGAAGTAGGACACATCGCCCAAATCTTTCAAACTCATAGTCGCAATCTCTTTCTATAACAGGGTTCTTATACTAAGGCTTTTAATTTTGCAGGTTGGAAACCAGAGAAAACGTCGTTTTCGGTTTCGATCACTGGCGCTGCTGAGAAACCAAGTCCTTTGACGTGGTCAATAAATTCTGGCTGCTCATCCAGGTTGATTTCCTTGTATTCCACACCGTGTTGGTCTAGGAATTTCTTAGACATCTTGCACTGTACACAATCATTTTTTGAATAGATAGTAACCATTCGATTTCTCCTTTGTTTACAAGGAAATTGCATAATTCCCTTCAAATTTACCAATCTAGAATACAAGATTTTGGGGTTAAAGTCAAGGGGTTAGCTTAAACAAATCACAAAATATAGACGAATAACGAACAAGAAAATACTACATGTAGTGTTTTCTGAAAATGAGGTCTACAAGCTTTGTTTAAGCCGTAGTAGAGCTGTTTTCTATGCGAAATCACCATATGTCACAAAATATGACATTCATGGTTAAGTTGTGTTTGAATAAAAAAAGCAACTTCCAGTATAATATACATAATGAATACATAGAGGTAGCAGACATGACTCAAAAGAACAAATCGAATTTTGAACACAAACAACAATTATTCTCTTACTATGATTTGGGAGAGGTTGCCCAAGAACATGGTGTGAATATTCAGGCACTCCCTTATACGATTCGTATTCTGTTAGAAAGCTTACTTCGTAAGGAAGATGGTGTAGATGTGACCAAAAGTCACATTAAAGATTTGGTGACCTACCAGGCTGCAGCTCCACAGGGTGAGGTTCCTTTTAAGCCTAGTCGTGTTATTTTGCAGGATTTTACAGGGGTTCCAGTTGTGGTTGACCTTGCATCCATGCGTGATGCGGTGGTTAAGGCGGGTGGCAGTCCTGATTTGATTAACCCCGAAATTCCAGTTGATTTGGTGGTTGACCACTCTGTGCAGGTCGATTACTTCGGTACGGACCAGGCTCTGGAAAAAAATATTGAGCTAGAATTTGAGCGCAATAACGAGCGTTATGAATTCTTAAAATGGGCGGAAAACTCTTTTGAGAATTATCGGGCTGTGCCACCTGCAACAGGGATTATCCACCAGGTCAATATTGAGTTCCTCAGTGATGTTGTCATCGAGCAGGATGGCCTACTTTATCCAGATTCTATGTTCGGTACGGACAGCCATACGACCATGATCAACGGTATCGGTGTTCTGGGCTGGGGTGTCGGAGGTATTGAGGCCGAGGCAGCTATGTTGGGAGAGGCGTCTTATTTCCCAATTCCAGAAGTGATTGGTGTTCATTTGACAGGCAGTCTGCCCAAGGTTGCGACAGCGACAGATTTGGCTCTACGGGTGACACAATTGCTCCGCCAGGAAAATGTTGTCGGCAAGTTTGTTGAATTTTTTGGACCGGGTCTGTCTTCATTGGCACTGGCTGACCGGGCGACGGTTTCCAACATGGCACCTGAGTATGGCGCGACTTGTGGTTACTTCCCGATCGATGCTGAGACCTTAAACTACATGCGCCTGACCAACCGTTCAGAGGACCATATCGCCTTGACGGAGGCTTATGCCAAGGTCAATCATCTGTTCTACGATGAGGTCAATTTCCCAACCTACACCAAGGTTTTGGAGTTGGATTTGTCAACGGTGGTGCCGTCTATTTCTGGACCAAAACGGCCGCAAGATTTGATTGAATTGACCGATGCCAAGGAGGAATTTGCTGCCAGCATCACTCGTGAAGTTGGTGTTCGTGGTTTTGGTTTGGACAAGGCAGAGCTAGAGAAGACAGCGACGGTGCATTATGCGGACGGAGATGAGACGATTCAGACAGGTCATGTAGCCATTGCAGCTATTACCTCTTGTACAAATACATCTAACCCCTACGTACTTTTAGCGGCAGGATTACTGGCTAAGAATGCGGTTGAAAAAGGCCTGACAGTCAATAAAACGGTCAAGACTTCTCTGGCACCTGGTTCAAAAGTTGTTACAGGTTACTTGAAAAATTCAGGCCTCCAAACCTATCTGGATGCGCTTGGATTTAACTTGGTCGGCTATGGTTGTACCACTTGTATCGGGAATTCCGGTGATTTGCCAGTAGAAGTTGCAGAAGCCATTAAGGAAGAAGATTTGCTGGTTTCGGCAGTCTTATCTGGAAACCGCAACTTTGAGGGCCGTATCAATCCGCTCGTCAAAGCTAATTTCCTTGCAAGTCCGCCCCTTGTAGTGGCCTATGCCATTGCAGGAAACATGAATGTTGACTTGACGACAGAGCCGCTTGGTCAAGACCAAAATGGTCAACCTGTCTATCTCTCAGACATCATGCCAAGTCGTGAGGAAGTAGATGCCTATATCGAGCAGTATGTGACCCGTGACCTTTATAAGGAAGAATACCAACAGGTCTTTACAGATAGTCAAGCTTGGAATGCCATTGAAACGACGTCGGATAAAAATTATGCCTGGAATGACAAGTCAACCTACATTCAAAACCCGCCATATTTTGATAATATGCAGGCAGATTTATCTATCAAGCCTTTGGACAATCTAGCAGTCCTGGCCAAATTTGGAGACTCTGTCACTACCGACCACATTTCACCAGCGGGGAACATTGCGCGACTCAGTCCCGCTGCTCGCTACCTAGAGGATAATGGGATTTCATACTTTGACTTCAACTCCTATGGTAGTCGCCGTGGGAACCACCAGGTCATGATGCGAGGAACATTTGCCAATATCCGGATTAAAAATGAGTTGGCAGATGGAAAAATTGGTGGTTTTACCAAGTATGATGGCGAAATTCTGCCGATTTATGATGTTGCTATGAAGTATCAGGAGGCTGGAATTGGTAGCCTGGTAATTGCTGGTAAGGACTATGGGATGGGTTCTAGTCGTGACTGGGCAGCCAAGGGGGCCAATCTTTTGGGTGTCAAGGCTGTATTGGCAGAATCCTTTGAACGCATTCACCGCTCTAATCTAGTCATGATGGGTGTCCTACCCTTGCAATTCCTTGAGGGGCAGACAGCAGACAGTCTGGGCTTGACTGGTTTGGAAACCTACTCTATCGATTTGCCGGAGGATGTGACGGTCGGTCAGATGGTAGCTGTTCGGGCTATTTCGGAAAATGAAACCAAGGAATTTCAGGCTCTGGCTCGCTTTGATGCGGAGGCTGATATTCGTTATTACCGTCACGGAGGCATTTTGCCAATGGTGGTGAGAAAGAAACTAGGAGGTCAACTATGACAGAAACAAATGGATTGAAAGATGCCATTGCCTGCGATACGCGCATTAGTGCGATTGAAAATGACCGCCTTTCCTATGCTGGTTATGATATTTCAGAGTTAATGGACAATAATGCGTCTTTTGAAGAGGTCATTTACCTGCTTTGGAACTTGCACCTCCCGACGCAGATTGAGCTCAATTATTTTGAAAAAGCCTTGCGGGCTGAGTATGCCATTTCTGATGCGGTGGAGCAGTGCATTCTCATCCAGTCACGCAGACACCTGCACCCGATGAGTGTCTTGCGGTCAACGGTGTCACTCTTAGGTGTTTACAATGTTCGGGCTGAGGAAAGTTCGCTGGAGGCCCTCTATGACCAGTCGATTCAGATTATGGCTAAGGTTCCGACAATCATTGCAACCTTTGCTCGTCTGCGGAAGGGCTTGGTGCCGATTGAGCCTCGTGAGGATCTGGGCTTTGCGGCTAATTTCCTCTATATGCTCAATGGGAAGGAGCCGACAGATTTGCAAGTCAAGGCCTTTAGCAAGGCACTGGTCCTCCATGCTGACCATGAACTCAACGCCTCGACCTTTGCGGCGCGCGTGACCGCCTCCACCCTGACAGATATTTATTCTTGCGTGACGACAGCTATTGGAACGCTCAAGGGTTCTCTACATGGCGGAGCTAATGAGCGGGTTTTCGATATGTTGCTGGCAATCCGTGAATCTGGTGATACAGAAGGTTACTTGCAGCAAAAATTGGACTCAAAAGAAAAAATTATGGGCTTTGGTCACCGGGTTTATCAAACGGTGGATCCTCGTCAAGAATATTTGAAGGAAATGGCGCGTGATTTGACAATGGGAACGGATGATGAGGCCTTCTATCGCTTGTCCGAAGAAGTAGAGGACTTTATCAAGCACAAAAAAGGCTTGATTCCCAATGTGGATTTCTATTCGGCGACGGTATACCATGTTTTGGGCATTGACAGTGATATTTTCACCTTGATTTTTGCCATGAGCCGTATGGCCGGCTGGATTGCCCATGTACAGGAACAACGCAAGAACAATAAGCTCATCCGTCCTCGTTCGTCCTATCTAGGTGGACGGAATTTGACCTATATCCCAATCGGAAAGAGATAAGTATGGCAGAAAAAATTAGATTTGAAAATGGAAAGTTGCTGGTTCCTGACCAACCCATTATTCCCTATATCGAGGGGGACGGTGTCGGTAAGGATATTTGGTCAGCGGCTCAGTCTGCGATTGATGCGGCAGTTGAAAAGGCTTATGATGGCCAGCGTCAGATTGTCTGGAAGGAAGTATTGGCCGGTGAAAAGGCCTATGAAACAACAGGAACTTCCTTACCAGACGAGACCTTAGCCACCATTAAGGACCACCTCGTGGCTATTAAAGGACCGCTGGGAACGCCTGTTGGTAAGGGCCATCGATCACTGAATGTGGCCTTGCGCCAGGAACTGGACCTCTTTGCCTGTGTGCGGCCAGTCCGCTATTTTAAGGGAGTGCCTAGTCCACTCAAAGAGCCTGAAAAAACCAATATTACGATTTTCCGTGAAAATACAGAAGATATTTATGCAGGTATCGAATGGGATGCTGGAACTGCTGAAGTAGCACAGGTGCTTGCTTTCTTGAAGGACCAGATGGGAGTTAGTAAAATTCGTTTCCCTGAGACATCGAGTATCGGTATCAAGCCGATTTCTGAGGAAGGCAGCAAGCGCTTGGTTCGCTCTGCTATTGATTACGCCTTGGAAAATGGCCTAAAAAATGTAACCCTGGTCCACAAGGGCAACATTCAAAAGTTCACGGAAGGTGGTTTCCGTAAATGGGGCTATGAACTGGCTCAACAAGAATATGCGGATCTTCTTGAGTCGGGTGATTTGGTAGTCAACGATATTATTGCGGACAATTTCCTTCAGCAAATCTTACTTGCTCCAGAAAAGTTCGATGTGGTGGCCCTCACCAATCTCAACGGAGACTACGCTTCAGATGCTCTAGCGGCCCAGGTTGGTGGAATCGGCATCTCACCAGGTGCAAATATCAATTACCAAACAGGACATGCCATTTTTGAAGCTACTCATGGAACAGCGCCAGATATTGCTGGCCAAAACAAGGCTAATCCAAGTTCCGTTCTATTGTCTGCTTGTATGATGTTGGATTATATGAATTGGAAAGAAGCAGCAGAGATTATTGTTTCTGGACTCGAAAAAGCTTTTGAAAATAAACAGGTAACTGTTGACTTTGCAAAGGATTTGGGAGTAGAACCCCTATCTACTAGTCAATTTGTTACGGCTCTTATTCAATATTTTTAAGATAGAAAGGACTTGCGACCAGGCAGGTCTTTTTCTTAGAAAAATGAAAGAAATGCAAAAAAATCTTGAAAATGATTTCAAAAAGTGGTATAATCCTCCTTGTAAGGGTTATCATAATAGCCCAAATTTTGTAAAACAAAAAGGAGAATCCAAATATGGCTTCAAAAGACTTCCACATCGTGGCAGAAACAGGTATCCACGCACGTCCAGCAACTTTGCTCGTTCAAACAGCTAGCAAATTCGCTTCAGACATCACTTTGAATTACAAAGAAAAATCTGTAAACCTTAAGTCCATCATGGGTGTTATGTCTCTTGGTGTTGGCCAAGGTGCTGACGTAACAATCTCTGCTGAAGGTGCAGATGCTGACGACGCAATCGCAGCAATCACAGAAACAATGGAAAAAGAAGGATTGGCATAAGAACATGACAGAAATGCTTAAAGGAATTGCAGCATCTGATGGTGTTGCCGTTGCTAAGGCATATCTACTGGTTCAACCCGATTTATCTTTTGAAACTGTTACAGTTGAAGATACAAATGCAGAAGAAGCTCGTTTGGATGCAGCTCTTGAAGCGTCTCAAAACGAGCTTTCTGTTATTCGTGAGAATGCAGTAGCTAGCCTAGGTGAAGAAGCCGCAGCCGTATTTGATGCACACTTGATGGTACTTGCTGACCCAGAAATGATTGGTCAGATTAAGGAAACAATCCGTGCTAAGAAAACAAATGCTGAAACAGGTTTGAAAGAAGTAACGGATATGTTCATCGCTATCTTTGAAGGTATGGAAGATAACCCATACATGCAAGAGCGTGCAGCAGATATCCGCGACGTTGCAAAACGTGTCTTGGCACACTTGCTCGGTGTTCGTTTGCCAAACCCAGCAACAATTGATGAAGAGTCTATTGTGATTGCTCATGACTTGACACCTTCTGATACGGCTCAATTGAACAAACAGTTCGTTAAAGCTTTCGTTACAAACATCGGTGGACGTACAAGTCACTCAGCTATCATGGCTCGTACACTTGAAATTGCAGCTGTATTGGGTACAAATAATATTACTGAAATCGTGAAAGATGGCGATGTCCTCGCTGTTAACGGTATCACAGGTGAAGTTGTTATCAACCCATCTGAGGAAGTGATTCTAGCATTTAAAGCGGCTGGTGAAGCCTATGCTAAACAAAAAGCTGAGTGGGCTCTCTTGAAAGATGCTCAAACAGTGACAGCAGATGGCAAACACTTTGAATTGGCCGCAAACATCGGTACACCAAAAGACGTTGAAGGTGTAAACGATAACGGTGCTGAAGCAGTTGGTCTTTATCGTACAGAATTCTTGTACATGGACTCACAAGACTTCCCAACAGAAGATGAGCAATACGAAGCTTACAAGGCTGTTCTTGAAGGCATGAATGGCAAGCCAGTTGTGGTTCGTACAATGGACATCGGTGGTGATAAGGAACTCCCTTACTTCGACCTTCCACACGAAATGAACCCATTCCTTGGTTTCCGTGCCCTTCGTATCTCAATTTCTGAGACTGGTAACCAAATGTTCCGTACTCAGTTGCGCGCCCTTCTTCGTTCATCTGTTCATGGTAAACTTCGTATCATGTTCCCGATGGTTGCCTTGGTAACAGAATTCCGTGCTGCAAAAGCTATTCTTGAAGAAGAAAAAGCGAAATTGCTTGCGGAAGGCATTGCAGTTGCAGATGATATTCAAGTGGGTATCATGATTGAAATCCCAGCTGCGGCTATGCTTGCGGACCAATTTGCGAAAGAAGTTGATTTCTTCTCTATCGGTACTAACGACCTTATCCAATACACAATGGCAGCAGACCGTATGAACGAGCAAGTTTCATACCTTTACCAACCTTACAACCCATCTATCCTTCGCTTGATCAACAACGTTATCAAGGCTGCGCACGCAGAAGGCAAATGGGCTGGTATGTGTGGTGAGATGGCTGGTGACCAACAAGCTGTTCCACTTCTTGTCGGAATGGGCTTGGATGAGTTCTCTATGAGCGCAACTTCTGTACTTCGCACACGTAGCCTCATGAAGACACTTGACACAGCTAAGATGGAAGAATATGCTCACCGTGCCTTGACAGAATGTGCAACGGCAGAAGAAGTTCTTGAACTTCAAAAAGAGTATGTTGATTTCAACTAATAGATAAGATGAGAAAACAAGGGTAGAATTATTCTTGTTTTTTCTATAACAAAAATAGACTTGCCGGGGCAAGTCTATTTTTGTCTTTAGTTTTTCTGATAAAACTTATTGTGCTGATAGATAGGATCAAAGGTAAGATTGATGCCTAATTTGCGGAGAACACTCTTGTCTTCATCAGATAGGATAACGGTTGAGTGGGCTTCGCTACCATTTAATTGGCCCAATTCTTTCATTGCTTGTGTAGCGACAGGGCTGTCTTGTGCAGTGATGGCAAGGGCGTTAAGAATCTCACTTGCATCGAGTCGTGTATTGGTTTTATCCAGATAATCTGCCTTCAATTCTTGGATTGGTCGGATGTAGTTTGGTTCGATGAGAAGTGTTTCATCATCGATTTTAGCAATTTGCTTGATGGCATTTAGAAGGACAGTTGCAGTTGGCTTGAGGAGGTCGGATGTCTTACCTGTTACAATCTCTCCAGTTGGCAACTGAATAGCTAGGGCAGGGCTGGCTGTCAGCTCTGCTTTTTCGCGCGCAGCGATAACAACCTTACGGTCAGCAGGTGTCACGCCAACTTCATTCATGAGGAGCTCAATCTTTTTGACTGCTTGTTCACCAACCCGCTCAGCTTTGAAATCAACCAAGGTCTGGTAGTAGCGGCGGATGATTTCTTGCTTGGATGCTTCGATCGCAGCTTCTTCGTCCACGATGGAATAGCCCACCATGTTAACGCCCATGTCCGTTGGTGAGGCGTATGGTGATTTGTTCAAAATACGTTCAAAGGTACGGTTGAGGACAGGGAAGACCTCGATGTCACGGTTGTAATTGACGGCTGTTTTTCCATAGGTTTGTAAGTGGAAAGGGTCAATCATGTTGAGGTCATCCAGGTCAGCAGTTGCTGCTTCATATGCCAAGTTGACTGGGTGGTGGAGTGGCAAGTTCCACACTGGGAAGGTTTCAAACTTAGCATAGCCAGATGTTACGCCATGCAGTTGGTCGTGGTAAAGTTGGGAGATACAAGTCGCCAATTTACCTGAACCAGGTCCAGGTGCGGTGACAACGACGAGATTGCGACTAGTTTCGATATAGTCATTTTTGCCCATGCCTTCTGGTGAGATGATGTGGTCAATATCAGACGGGTAGCCCTTGATTGGGTAGTGAAGATAGGACTTGATACCATGTTTTTCCAACTGCTTGCGGAAGGCGTCTGCGGCTGGCTGGTTGCGGTATTGGGTAATGACGACAGAACCGACATAAATATCAATATCATTGAAAGTATCAATCAAACGGAAGACTTCTTGGTCATAAGAGATACCCAAGTCGCCACGTGCCTTAGAATGTTCGATATTGCTGGCATTGATGGCAATGACAATTTCTACTTGGTCTTTCAACTCTTGGAGGAGTTTGATTTTATTATCTGGTTCATAGCCTGGTAAAACACGGGCTGCGTGGAAATCTTCCAACATTTTTCCGCCAAATTCCATATAGAGCTTGCCTTCAAACTGGGCAATACGATCTAAAATATGATCACGTTGTAGGTTCAAATACTTATTTGAATCAAATGCGATGTTCTTCATCCAATTAGTCCTCCAAATGTGTAATGTTCTCTGGGAAAAACAAAAATAGCTCCCTAAAACTAGGGAGCCTTTTCTCCGACCTCTCAAAAGAGGTGCCCGAACAATACTATAACAAACTGTGCTCATCTTGTCAAGAAAAAGTCGGATAGAAGAAAAATTAAACAATCGCTTAAAGAATATTTAATTTTTACAAAATTAAGTATTGACTTTATTCAAATAAAGTGTAAAATAATATTAAACAAATGTTTAATATCTGTTTAAGGAGATGTTTATGAAAAAACTAGTCAACAATAAATTGTTCCTGTCCAGCTTTGTAGCGGATTTGATTTCCAACTTTGGTGACACACTCTACTACCTAGCCCTGATGAACTATGTCTTGCTTCTACCAGATACCAAGTTTGCCTTGGCTATGATTACCGCATCTGAAACCTTGCCGATTTTGGCTGGTCTCTTTATCGGGATTTGGGCGGACAAGACTAAAAATAAACTGGATACCATTCTTGCAACCCTGCTGGTTCGTGTCGTTCTCTATGCCTTTGTTGGCTTCTTGATGGGATTTGTACCAGCCCTCTGGGTTGTAGCGGTGGTCTGCGTCATCAATTTCCTATCTGACTTGGTTGGGCAGTATGAAAATGGTCTGTATCTGCCTGTCAGCTTGCGGGTTGTGGCAGCGGAAGACCGCGAAACCGCAATGGCCTTCAAGATGACAGTGAGATCACTTCTGCAAATCGCCTTCCAAGCTAGCGGTGCCATTCTCATCGGCTTTATGTCTTACCAGAATCTCGCCTTCTTCAATGCAGGAACCTTCTTGGTCAGTCTTGCCATCATGGCAACCCTCCGTCCAGCTCTTGCCAAGCTACTGAAGGAAAATCCTATCCAGCAAGCTGAGCAAGTGGAAACTGAAGCTGGTATTGTCAAAGGAATTGGACAGAGTATCAAAGATTCCTACCAAGCCGTGCAGAATATTCCTGTTCTCAAAGCGTCAATTATTACTATTGCCAGCCTGAATGCCATTTTTACCGCACTTTCACCATTAGTTATTCTCAATATGAAGGAGTTCTCAGACTTTGTGATTGTCAATGCAGGAACAACCGTTGCTTTGGTTTCTATTCTCTTCTCAGTCGGTAGCATTTTGGGCTCTAGTCTGGGTATGGCATTCTTTAAAAATGTCAGTCTAATAAACCTCCTCAAGTTCTCTACATTGATGCCTGTTTTACTTTTCTCAGGTTTCTTTCTTCACAACATCTATGTGGTACTGGCAGTGATCTTTGTAACGGCAGTTACTTTGGGCATTTTCAATCCCAAAATGAATGCCTTGGTTGTCAATGAATTGCCAGAAGATAAATTGGCGACTGTCGGTGGTGGGATTGACAGTTTCTGCCAGATTGGTATGGTAGGTGGTCAAGCCTTGGTCGCCCTAATGGTGACGGTGCTTTCTGCGACAAGTATTTCTCTCATCTTCCTCTTGCTTTCTGTGGGACTAGTAAGCTATACTATTCTTACAGGTCGTAAATCAAATAACGAAGTAGTTCAAGCTTAGAAAGTATGCGTATGAAATTAGATTACCGAGATTATAGAAGCGAAATTGTTGAAAAATTCTTTATTCCTTTAATTGTTAGAGAACGTGAGGAACCGTTTGAGGCGGATTTGTCACAGAAGGAAAAAGACATTCTCAAAGATGCCTTGGACATTCGTGATGAGATTGAAGAAAAGTTGGCAGATTTTCGTCAGGAAGTCAATCAAGTCTTTATCTGGGGACATATTTTTAACATTTTGCATAGTCTTTATTTCTATCTCTTGAATGATGGGCAGGATCCAAAGACCGTTGAGGAAGCTTGTCAATTGATTTTAAAGCTATCTCAAGAAGAAATAGAAGATGCCATGCGGACCATGCTAGCGTCTGAAAATGACGGACATCGTGAGAAGAACCTCAGCCTCATGGAACTTTTGGAAAAAACGGATAAAAAGCCGGCAGATAAGTGGTACTGGTCACTGGCCCTTCGCAATCCTTTAGAAACAGTTGAGCGGTCTGTCCATCTCCTGAACAAGCTACTCCCAATCTATCAGCCATATTTTGAAGGGGCAAGAGCAGAGCGGGAAGCCTTTGCTAGAGATTTTGACATTGAAAAACTCTACAGAGAATCCAAGCAGTTAGCCATGACCAGCTTAGATACTCTGGGTGTTGAAAATGCTCAATTCTTCGTTCTCAGTCCCTGGAATTATTGGTTTGCTTATTATGGCAATGAACAATTTGACTATATGAAAGTCGCTCTTTTAGCATCCTGTCGAATTGATCAGATGATGCTGTCAAATGACGAGCTGGATCTGGATGATTTGACAAGGGCTCTTAAAGTCATCAGCGATAGCACGCGCTATCAGGTCTTGGTGGAGCTGACCAAACCTCATGCTAAGAGCAAGGATATCGCAGAACGCCTCAATATCACAGGAGCAGCCGTATCCTTCCACACCCAAAAGCTAATTAACGGTGACCTGCTTCTCTTCAATACAAAAAATAGCGATGTCAAATACAGTGTCAATCAAGATTTGCTGCGGCAGATGATAGACAAGCTGAAGAGTGATTTTGAATTATAGTTAGTAGGACTTTGTACTGAGAGAGTACAAGGTCTTTTTATGCCTTGGTTCCAAGGTTGCTTTCCCGCTCCATGTGGAATCTATGGTATAATCCCATCTTTTGCAGTTTGAAACGACAAAAACCTCCCCAACCCTATGCATATCAAGGTGATATACTCCCCTTATAGTGGACAGTGAAAAAACAAAAATTTTCACTAGAACCATTTTAATTCACTTAAAATTTGTTTGGTATCGCACCAATCAGCAAGGGGCAATCCGCTTCCGAGGTTGGAAAGAATGGACGGTGGAGACGGTGAGGGAATGAAGTTCGAACTGTTTACTACAATAAAATTATTTTTATAAGTTTCCTAACGCCTATTGTTGGGAAATTTTTTTTGTGCGATAAAATTGACGGCGTATTCTTTGCATTTCATACTTTTTACTTATATAATTATAGTGGATTTTTTATTTGGCTCAAAAAGGAGACTATATTTTAATGAATTTACATTTTTTACAAAAAAAGCACCATTTTGGAATCCGTAAGTTTTCCATCGGTGTCGTATCTGTTGCCTTAGCAATTAGCTTTAGTGTTGCTGGAGGGCAGGTTGCGGCTGCCCAAGAGGTAAGCCAAACTCCTGTTAGTAGCCAGCAAATGAGTCAGGCAGTAACAGATGAGCCAGGTCATGAGCAAACAAGTAATCAGGTTTCAGAGATGGTGGGAACTCAGTTGACAGAACCAGTTCTCACAGAGACTTTGTCTCCAGTAGTACAACCTACTCAAACTGATTCAATCGTCTCACAGACCCCAGTTATCCAAGAAAATCAACCAACAACACTCAATCAAGAAAAGTCAAACTCAGTTCAATCCCTGTCGGAAGAGAATGCAAGTGAACCTAGTGTAGGGACAAAAAGTCCTCAAACAGTTGTTGAAACCCCAGTAGAGCCAGCTACAACAGATCTGGTAGCAGAAACAGCAGCAGTAGAATCTGCTCAGACTGCCCAAGCAGCAGAAGAACGAGTAGTTCAACCTGTCCTTCGTTCAGTGCCCATGGCTCGTAGTGTAGCTGCCAATGAAGTTGCTAAATTGCCACTAGATGACCAAGGGGAGCTTATGACCTCTGTCAATGGAAAAACAGTTCAGCAGTTTCAAGTGGTTTATTCGGATGGTAGTAGTCAGATAGTCCCTGCGACGACTCAGCCAATTACAAGCCAGACCAGTGAAATAGTTGCTCAACAGGTCGCTTCGCTGAAAGATGACTTTGCGGCTGTGACCTACGAATCGCTCTATCCACACTTATCTCATCAGGAAAGTTTTCTTGAAAAAACTGCTCTAGAGACAGCCATTCGGAAGGAAAATGGGGGAAATGCTCTGTCAGCTGACCAGCTACAGTCTCTCAAGCAGATAGCCTATATGGATATGCTGGATATGAGAGAGAGTTTTGAGCGAGTAAAAGCTAAGATTGAAACGACTCTGACAGGTATTTTTGAGAAATCAAGTCAGGTCAATGTAGAGGATATCCGTCGTAATAAGGAGAAGATTTTAGCAGGTCTTTCCTATCTGGATCGTCAATATTCCTTTGAATTTGGTCCCCATCAGGCTCAGGATCTGATCTTGTATCACCCTCAGGTTTTTGGTGGTGGCGGGAGTCCCCTTGGAACTCTTACTATCTTGAATACCTTGACCTATCGTGATTTGGGCTTAGGACAGTCAGCGACTACTTACCAAGCCAAACTAGCTCCAATTACAAATCGAGCTGATATTTTCTCCTTTGTGGAGAAGGGCGTTAGCCTTTTTGAGCCAGGCAAAACAGGGGAGCAATGGTTTAAGGAGACTAGCAAGGCTCATCTGGCAGAGTCCCAATCTCCTTATGGAAATTCCTCGCTCTATCAGAAATTAAAGAGCAATGCACGTCTGAACAACCATTTCATTCCTCTCCTGACCCTACCTAGTGATCTCGTATATGTCATTAGCACTTCAAACACAGTCAACTACGGTTTAACGGAATCCTATGTCCGACCAGGTGACCAGACCGGTTTGGCAACATTTAAAGCTAACTTACAATCCTATGCTGATGACCAGGAAAGCTTTTTGAAATTCTGGCATCGCATCAGTCAGAACAGGGATATTCTAGCCAATCATGAAGCCATTATTGTGGTTGATAGTCCGCAGAAACTAGGGACAGCTACTCAGCGCGTTCAAGAACTTTATTCACCAAAATATAGTTCAGGAGTTTTAGAAGGGGTCGAGAAATTTATCAGACCGCTCAACCTTTATGCCAACTTTTTACAAGCTGATGGTCAGGCCAATGGAAATACTTCCATAAACCTCTTCTTGAAAAAATCCCTGTCTGAGGCTGGTCAGTCTGTTTATACCCATGAATTGACCCATATGCTGGATAAGAACGTTTGGTTAAATGGCTATGATAGACGATCTGGCCAGTTACAAGAAGTTTTTGCCAGAGGAATGTTTGAGTCTATGGATGTTGCTAAAACACCCTATCAAGACCCAAGCTTTATTATCAATACAGCCTATCGTATGGGGGACAATCGGACACAAAATGCTAGTCCAGACCGTTTCCAAACAAGTGATGACCTTAAGACCTATATGCAGGGTATTTTGGACGTCTTGTACACTTTAGACTACGCAGAAGCTCAGTCTATCTTGGGTCAGATACCTGAAGATAGGGCAGTCCTACTTAATCAGCTGAGCCTTGTCGCAAGTGCTAATGGTGGTCAGACAGATCAAGCTCAACCAATTTCGAGAGATTTAGCAGCAGGTTTGCAATCTGTCCATGATTTTGTAGATAAGCAATTGATTTCAGGTCGCTACAAGTTTGACGGTCTCAATACCACAGGAACAGCTCGGACCAATTCTTACTACACCATTCCTCTCTTTGAGCCTATCTATGCAGGTCTGCAAAACAATGCAGGAACAGTAGGTGACATTAGCTTTAGAAGAAATGCCTATGATATTCTGGGAGAATATGGTTATGAAAAAGGAATGGTAGCCTATGTTTCTGGCCAATATGCCAATGATCAGGCAGCTTTGAATGCCATTATGCCAGAATATGGAGGAGACCTAGCAACCTTTAAGAAGGCTATGTTTGACCGTCGCATCGCCAAGGTTACTGAGCTAAAATCCACTAGTGTAGCCAGCGATTTCGCTGCTATTCAGAGTTTGATGGATGCGGCCATTGTCAAAGATTTGCAACAGATGAAACGTAATGCAACCAACAGGGTAGCCTTGTCAACTAGAGTTTCAGCTGTTCAAGAATTGAAAAAGAGCATCTTCCAGGCTTATTTGAAGGATACAGATGACTTCCGTACAAGTATTTACAGTCAACCGAAGGCGCGTGAGCTCTATGTCACCAAAGGTGCTGAAACATCTAAAGAGGGACAGGGAACAGAAACTCATCCATATCAAAGTTTGTCCTATGCTATTTCCCAAGCTAAAGATGGTGATACTATTAAATTGGTTAGTGATATCATCCATCGTGATGGACAAAATTTTTCAACGAATTTTGTCATTGATAAGGCGGTGACAATTGATGGTCGTGGGTATAAATTAAATCTTCGTGGTCTTAATTTGCTAACGACAAAAGATGTGACCCTAAGTAATCTCAAGCTCGAGATGATCCCTGATGGTGGTCAGCAACCGAAGATTTATGCGGATGGTAACCATCTGACCTTTAATAACGTGTCAACGACCATCAGTCAGGCCCAAGTCGATCTTCGTCCTACCTTGATTGCAGGTTCTCCAACTGACACCCCTTCAGGAAGCCATTCTCGGATCTCGATTATTGGTGGTTCCTCAGACACTCGCTTCCAGAAAATTTTTGCGGGCCATGCCCAAGGGACTAGTTTGATTCCGGTTGAGATTATCATAGACTCAGAATTTGCCATGGTTGATCAAGGGATTGACTTAGGTGGTGTAGATGGATCTCCAACTATTGATCGGGTTACCTTGGAGAGTAGTTCTAGCAATATCAAGAAGGTTGTGGCGACAAATAGTTCAGACAACCATGTTACTCTGAAGGCGGCTCGTATATTTGGAGTAGAATTAGTGGATGTTCAGGAATTGACTCTGAGTGAACGTGCAGATATTACCCTGTCTGATAAGGTTTCTAGCATCACCACACGACTTGAGTTGGGAACAGATAGCCTTCTCAATCTGGCTATGAATCAGAATCTTGAAGTCGGTGAACTGATTGGAGATGGAAAACTGATTATCCCAGTTAGCTCTAGCTTGCAGGTAACAGGAGATATTCAAGATAATGTTCAAGTTCTTGTCAGAGGCTTTGAACAAGATCTGACCAAGAATATAGACAAGGAATATGTAAGGGTTGAGGGACTGTTATCTCCTACAGCTCGTATTACCTTGGAGAAAGGCTATAATCGTTTTGGCCTGGTTAAAGATGAAATTGTTTATCGCTTGGTAGAGCTAAAACAGCCTGTTCAAACTCATACAGTAACTTTGCACTTCACACAGTCAGGTAAGTTGGTAAAAGAGAAGCAGGTGCAAGTTGATAATGGGCAGTCCATTACTGGTGTGGAGAACGAGTTGCCTAGTGCGACAGAGGGAACCTATCAGTTGGATCCAAACTTTGACAGAACAGCGTTGACAGCTATCACTAGTAGTAAAACGATTGAGATTCCAGTAGTCTTGGTTCTATCAAAAGCAAGTCGCTACCAGCCTCACGTTAATGGAGAAGCCCGTGTCCTACCGGCAAGCAGTAGTGAGGAAACAACAGCTGAAATTTTGAAGCAAATCAGTCTACCAGCTGAAGTAGGTCGATTTGATGTTATAGTAGTCACTCCAATTCCACAGTCTAGTGGCGACCACTCTATGACTATTCGTGTGGTCTATGATGATCGCAGCGTAGAAGAGCTTGTAATACCTCTTCATATTCTCACAATAGAAAATGGAGAAGTTGTCAAACACAGCTTGCCAGCAGGAGTTCTTCCTAAAGCGGATCGCTACCAGCCACACGTTAATGGGGAAGCCCGTGTCCTACCGGCAAGCAATAGTGAGGAAACAACAGATGAAATTGTGAAGCAAATCAGTCTACCAGCAGAAGTAGGTCAATTTGATGTTGTAGTAGTCACTCCACTTCCACAGTCTAGTGGCGACCACTCCATGACTGTTCGTGTGGTCTATGATGACCTCAGCCATGAAGAGCTTGTAGTTCCCCTTCATATTCTCACAATAAAAAATGGAGAAGTTGTCAAACATAGCTTGCCAGAAGGTGTTTTAGAACCGTTGGTTACTGCCAAAGGCAAGGGAGTTACCCATGAATTGCCAGTCGGAATTCTCCCACCTCTTGAAACGTCAAATGGAGGTGGAGTTCGTCATGAATTGCCAGCAGGTGTTTTAGAACCGTTGGTTACTGCCAAAGGCAAGGGAGTTACTCATGAATTGCCGGTCGGAATTCTCCCACCTCTTGAAACAGCAAATGGAGGTGGAGTTCGTCATGAATTGCCAGTCGGTATTCTTCCACCACTTGAAACGGCAAATGGAGGTGGAGTTCGTCATGAATTACCGGAAGGCATTTTAGAACCGTTGGTGACTGCAAAAGGCAAGGGGGTTACTCATTTTATTCCAAGTGGTACCTTGCCTCTAACAGTAACAAGAAGTGAAGTTTATACTCCGGCAATGCCAGCCGTCTCATTGTTACAGCAACGGCAGAAAAATACGGAGACCAAGCCAGCTGTGTTACCGTTGGTAGCTGTATCTAAGAAGCAGGCAGGCCAGTTAAGTGCCACCTTGACAAGTAGCAATTCAAACATGTCAACTTCCAATCGTTTACCTGAAACAGGGGAGAGAAACAATCTAAGTCTTTTAGGATTCTTACTTGCCTCCCTAGGCTTTAGTTTCTGGATTGGTCGCAAAAAAGCTGAATAAAGCGGAATGGATTTTGCTTAAGAATTAGTATCAGAAACGGACAAACATCTGGAATTACAAGAGCCGATGATTTGTTCGTTTTCTTTTTCTTTTTTAAGGGGGACTAGCCTTGCTCAAAAACAATTGACTTGTCCAATCAATAAGTATGCAAAATAGAGTATATATACCCGTTGTGCTAGTTAATCAAGCGTAAGCAAGGGAATATTTTAAGCTAATACCAAATTCAGTATGACTGCTTTTAAGCAAAAGAGAATAGATAAGTGAACTGCACCCCAAAAGTTAGACACAAAATCTAACGATTGGGGTGTTTTTCTTATGAAATTAAGTTATGAAGATAAACTAGAAATATATGAGCTTAGAAAGAGTGGCGTGTCGTGGGTCAACCTTAGCCAGATATACAAAGTCACTATTGCCAATCTCACATACATGATAAAACTCATGGATCGATATGGCGTGGAAATCGTTGAAAAAGGTAAAAATAGGTACTATTCACCTGAATTAAAGCAAGAAATAATGGATAAGGTCTTGATTCATGGGTGTTCTCAACTCTCGGTTTCCCTTGATTATGCCTTGCCAAATCGAGGAATGCTTCCCAATTGGATAGCACAATACAAGAAAAACGGGTATACTATTCTTGAAAAACCAAGAGGGAGACCGAGCAAGATGGGACGCAAACGCAAGAAAACCTGGGAAGAGATGACGGAATTAGAGCGCCTTCAAGAGGAAAATGAACGTCTTCGAACTGAGGTGGCCTTCCTAAAAAAGTTGAGAGAACTTCGCTTGAGGGACGAAGCACTAGTGCGCGAACAGCAGAAACAATTAGAGATATGGTCCAAGGAGGATTCCGACTAGACCTCCTACTTGCGACAGCTAAAATGCCTCGCTCAACTTATTATTATCAAGTCAAGCAACTGGATAAACCCGACAAGAACAAAGCAATTAAGGCTGAAATTCAAGCCATTTATGATGACCATAAAGGGAATTACGGCTATCGTCGGATTTATTTAGAACTCAGAAATCGAGGTTTCTTCATCAACCACAAAAAGGTGCAGCGCTTGATGACAGTCATGGGCTTAGCGGCTCGTATTCGTCGTAAGCGCAAGTATGCTTCTTACAAAGGTGAGGTGGGTAAGAAGGCTGATAATCTGATTAAACGTCAGTTTGAGGGATCTAAGCCTTATGAAAAATGTTATACCGATGTGACGGAGTTTGCTTTGCCTGAAGGGAAACTCTACTTATCGCCTGTTCTTGACGGCTATAATAGTGAGATTATTGATTTTACCCTGTCTCGGTCACCTGACTTGAAACAGGTTCAAACCATGCTTGCGAAGGCTTTTCCAGCAGATTTATACAGTGGGACTATTCTCCACAGCGATCAAGGTTGGCAATACCAGCACCAGTCTTACCATTACTTTTTGGAAACCAAAGGCATTCGACCATCCATGTCCCACAAAGGGAATAGCCCAGATAATGGGATGATGGAGTCTTTCTTTGGCATTCTCAAATCTGAAATGTTTTATGGACTCGAGACATCTTATCAATCACTTGACGAGCTTGAGGAAGCTATTACAGATTATATTTTTTACTACAACAACAAACGAATCAAAGCAAAATTAAAAGGACTTAGTCCTGTCCAATACAGAACTAAATCCTTTCAATAATTATTTGTCCAACTATTTTGGGTCAGTACACAAGTAATATAGCTTCTGTCTTAACTTTGAGCGCCTGAATGTTTCGGCAACGTAAAGCCTCCATTCCAAACTGCTCTAAGCTAGAAAATACGGTCTCCACTGGTTTCCTCAATCGACTTATTTTGTAATTTTCTAGCCATGAATAATCCATCATGTTTTTTCTGAGTTGAGAAATTAACTGGATATCACAGTCTGCTAACGCTGCCTTTGTCTGTCTATCCACATATCCTTTATCTCCATAAACGATTGGAAATGGGCTATTTTCAAGTAGCTCCAAAGCAACATCGCCATCATAAATAGATGCGGGTGTGACAACATAATCAATAGGAAACCCACTATTGCTGACAAGAACTGAAAATTTCAAGCCATAATAATGGATTTTCTTAGTTGCATTATGGCCAATGTCTGCCACCTCTGACAACAATGTAGCTCTCATGTTGTGAATGGGGTGACATAGGGCACAAGGAAAGCTGTCAATCAAGCCGAACGAGCAGGTTTGACAAAGATCTAAGACCATAAAATAGCGCATACGTTGAATACTTTGAGCAAGATTTTGACAGATACGGAAAAATCGAGAGTATTCTGGGAACTTGTCAGGGAAGAGATTATGACGAATCGCACGGTAAATAGCACTTGCCGTCCGGCAGCCCTCTTGAATTGCCCAAAGATAATTAGCGATAATAACGACATCAGACTGTTTTTGTAGGTGGATGTTTCGCCGATTTCGAACCTCCTGGGGAACAAATCGCTCATATAAAGCGAGAACTTGGGTAAAGATTTTTGAAAAAATAACATGTGTTTAATTGGGATTTGCGAGATAATAATGTTGGCTTTGCATATCATTCCCTCATTTCGTGGTTGTTTTGAGTTTATGATACGCAAAGTTTTTTTATTTGGCTAGAATTAACTAGCACAACGGGTATTTAGTAGGACTTTGTACTGAGAGAGTACAAGGTCTTTTTATTCCTTGGTTCCAAGGTTGCTTTCCCGCTACATGTGGAATCTATGGTATAATATAGAATAGGCTTTCTGTGGTCAGGAGGCCGGAAAGGAGCACATCATGCGAGAGTTACACGCAACATTACTGGCAGATTACGAGATTGATTTTTCAGATTTGAGCCTCTTGGAAACAGCATTTACCCACACATCTTATGCCAATGAGCATCGTCTTCTAAAAATTTCACACAATGAACGCCTGGAATTTTTAGGAGACGCTGTTCTTCAACTCATTATTTCTAAGTATTTGTACAAGAAATATCCAGATTGTCCGGAGGGCGAGATGTCCAAGATGCGTTCGACCTTTGTTCGGGAAGAGTCTTTGGCAGGATTTTCACGGGCCTGTGGCTTTGATAAATTTCTACGATTGGGCAAGGGGGAAGAAAAGTCTGGTGGACGCAATCGTGACACCATTCTTGGGGATGCTTTCGAGGCTTTCTTAGGAGCTCTGCTATTGGATAAGGGCGAAAAGACCGTAGAGGAATTTCTGCACAAGGTGATGATACCGCGCCTAGAAGTGGGGAATTTCGAGCGGGTGACAGACTACAAGACAACCTTGCAAGAACTCTTGCAGGTCAACGGAGAGATTGTGATTTCCTACCAAGTCGTTGCGGAGTCTGGACCTGCTCATGACAAGACCTTTGAAGTCGAAGTATCAGCAGACGGTCGTGTCGTCGGTCGTGGTGCTGGTCGATCCAAGAAATTAGCTGAACAAGCCGCCGCAAAAAATGCTGTGGAGGCTAGAGGATAAGTATGTATCTGAAATCAATTGAAATGCAGGGCTTTAAGTCCTTTGCGGATAAGACCAAGGTGGTTTTTGACCGTGGAGTGACGGCCGTTGTCGGTCCCAATGGCTCAGGCAAGTCCAATATTACAGAAAGTCTGCGTTGGGCACTGGGTGAGTCATCTGCCAAGAGCCTACGCGGTGGCAAGATGCCGGATGTCATATTTGCAGGGACAGAAAATCGGAAGCCGCTCAATTACGCATCGGTGACGGTGACGCTGGATAATTCTTCTGGCTTTATTGCTGGGAAGGAAAAAGAAATCAAGGTGGAGCGCCAGATTTATCGGTCGGGCGACAGCGAGTATCTGATTGACGGGAAAAAAGTTCGCCTGCGGGATGTGCATGACCTTTTCATGGATACTGGTCTGGGACGGGATTCATTTTCGATTATTTCCCAAGGTCGGGTTGAGGCGATTTTTAATTCCAAGCCGGAAGAACGCAGAGCTATTTTTGAGGAGGCAGCTGGCGTCCTCAAGTACAAGACCAGAAAGAAAGAAACCGAGAGCAAGTTAGCCCAGGCTCAGGGAAATTTGGATCGTTTGGACGATATTATCTATGAGTTGGACAATCAGGTCAAGCCTTTGGAAAAACAAGCGCAGACGGCCAAGAAATTTTTGGAATTGGATGCAGAGCGCAAGGAGCTCTATTTGGATGTCTTGGTGGCCCAGCTCAAAGGGAGCAAGGAAAGATTAACCGCTAAGGAAGCAGAATTGGTACAGGTCAAGGCGGATTTGACCACCTATTACCAACAGCGCGACCAGCTGGAAGAGGAAAATCAGCGCCTGAAATCGCACCGTCATGCTTTGACCCAGCAAATGGAGCGGGAACAGGCTGTCCTCTTGGACTTAACCAAGTTAATCAGTGATTTGGAACGAAAAATCGAAGTCCATAAGTTGGAGTCCAGCCAGAATGAAATCAGTCGCCAAGAGGCAGAAGTCCGCCTGCAGAGCATGCAGGACAAATTGGCTACGGTAAGAGAAGAAGTGGCGAAAAAGACCGCGGCCATGATAGAGTTGGAAGAAAAATTGTCTGCCTTAAAGGCAGAGATTGCGGCCGTGGACAAGGAAATTTCTTATTATTCAGAAGATCCAGACCAAGTCTTGGACCATCTGCGGGAGCAATATGTAGCCCTCATGCAGGCGGAGGCGGAGGCGTCCAACCGCTTGACCAAATTGCAGCAGGACATTGCCAATCAAATCAGCCTATCAGAAAGTAAGTCGGAGGAATTGACCCGCTTGCAGGCTGAAAAAGAGACAGCAGAGAAAGAGCAGGCAGCCGGTCAGACCAGATTAGCCGAGACAGAACAGCATTTGCGAGACCTCTTGACTGATTACCGTCAGGCAGAAATGCAGGTGAGCCAAGCGGAGCAAGCTTACAAGGAGCAACAGTCGGCTATGTTCGACCTCTTGGATGCAATTAAGTCTAAGCAGGCGCGCCAGTCAAGTTTAGAGGCCATTTTAAAAAATCATACGAACTTTTATGCAGGTGTCAAGGCGGTCTTGCAGGCAGCGCCGACTATCGGTGGCATTATTGGTGCGGTCAGCGAGCAATTGACCTTTGATACACGCTATCAGACGGCACTGGAAATCGCCTTGGGTGGTGCCGGCCAGAACGTCATTGTAGCGGATGAGTCGACTGCCAAGCGGGCGATTGCTTATCTGAAAGACAAGCGTCAGGGTCGGGCGACCTTCCTGCCCTTGACGACCATTAAGCCTCGTAGTTTGGCGAATCAGCAGTTGGCAATCTTGCAGGCGATACCCGGTTTTTTGGGCATGGCCAGTGATTTGGTGACCTACCAAGCGCATTTGGAAAATATTTTCCAAAATCTACTGGGCACCATTGCCATTTTTGAGACCATTGACCAAGCCAATCAAGCGGCGCGAGCGACAAAGTTTCAGGTGCGGATAGTCACTATGGATGGTTCTGAAATCCGTCCCGGTGGTGCCTTTGCCGGAGGTAGCAACCGCAACAACAATACGACCTTTATCAAGCCGGAATTGGATGCCCTTGTGGGCGAAATAGCAGAGCTGTCTCGTAAGCAGAAGGAGCAGGAAAGCCTGGTTGCCAGCCGAAAAGAAGAATTGAACCAGACAAGATCAACGCTTGAAGAAATTAAATCTCAAGGTGAGGAGGCGCGTCTGGCTCAACAATCTGCTCAGATTCATCTGGAACAAGCCGAGCAACACTTGGGGCAGGTAAGAGCGCGCTATGACTTGCAAATCAGCCAAGTCAGTCCAGAAATCCTCTCAGAATTGCAGGAGCAGGCGGACAAGGAAATTACACTGGTTGATAGTTTAAACCAGAAAAAAGCACAATTAGAAGAGCAAATCCAACAGGTGCGGGACGATCGCGACAGCATCCAAGAAAGTTTGGAGCGCCTGCGCAATCAGAAGAGTCAGTTGACCTTGGAACAGACGGAATGGACCAGTCAACTGCGCTTTGAACAGACGGATCTCCGCCGTTTGCAGGACGAACAAGTGGCGATTGAAAAGGAAATCCTGATGTTGCAGGGTGTCATTGACCAAAAATTGGTTGCACTGGAAGATACCAGTCTGGATGTTCTGGAGGAACAATTGCAGGCCGCGACGACCAAGCAGACTGATACCAATCAGATTCTCATCCGCCTCAAGTTTGAATTAGAAGATATTGAGGGGCAATTTGAGGATTTGGAAGGGCGTTTGCAACAGGCGCGTACCAAGAATGACGACCTCATTCGCAAGCAGGCCAAGTTGGAGGCCGATGTGGAGCAAGTCGGTGACAGATTGCGTCATTTATTGACCAATCTGACCGAGCAATTCAAACTGACCTTTGAGGCGGCCCAGTCTCAGGCAAGACTTGTTGAAGATTTGCCACTGGCTGAGCAGGTGCTCAAGGATTTGGAACGAGCTATTCGAGCGCTAGGACCTATCAATCTGGATGCTATTGAGCAGTATGATGAAGTCAACAGTCGCTTGATTTTCCTTAATGAGCAACGGGCAGATATTTTGTCGGCGCGTGATTTACTGCTGGAGACCATTCATGAGATGGATGACGAGGTCAAGGAACGCTTTAAGGCTACCTTTGAGGCAATTCGCGGTAGTTTCAAGCAGACTTTCAGACAGATGTTTGGCGGAGGTTCTGCGGATTTGATACTGACGGACAATGATATTTTGACTGCGGGGGTGGAAATTTCTGTCCAGCCTCCGGGGAAGAAAATCCAGTCGCTCAACCTTATGTCTGGTGGCGAAAAGGCCCTCTCGGCTCTCGCTCTGCTATTTTCCATTATCCGTGTCAAGACCATCCCGTTTGTTATTCTGGACGAGGTAGAAGCGGCTTTGGATGAGGCCAATGTCAAGCGTTTCGGGGATTATCTCAATCGCTTTGATAAGGAGAGTCAGTTTATCGTCGTGACCCACCGTAAGGGGACCATGGCGGCGGCGGATGCCATGTATGGTGTGACCATGCAGGAGTCGGGCGTGTCCAAGATTGTGTCTGTCAAATTGAAAGATGTGGAGAAACTATGATAAAGAAAGTATTTGCCAGTGATATGGATGGGACTTTTTTGCGAGAGGACCATAGCTTTGATAAGGAGCGGTTTGGCCGGCTATTGGATGCTTTTGAGGATAGGGATTATCTTTTTGTGGCTGCTAGCGGTCGGTCCTACCCCAGCTTGAAGCAAGTTTTTGCAGGATTTGAACATCGTATCGCCTTTGTGGCGGAAAATGGGGCGGTTGTGTCCTATCAGGATGAGCTGATTTTTATGGATAATCCCATTCCGAGCTCGGTTTATTTGAGGCTGATTGAGGAGCTGGTGGCCAGTGGCATTGTGGAAGCTCACCATGTCACCCTGTCTAGTTTGTCGGGTTCTTATATGCTGGAAGCTGTTGAGGACGATCTTTTGCGTGATTTGTCGGGCTATTATCAAGATATTCGTCTGATAGCTTCTTTTGAACAGGTGACGGAAGAGGTCATCAAGCTCAACATCTATGTTGCGGAGGAAAAACGCCAGCAGGCCCAGGATTGGATCAACCAGCATTTTGGCAATCTTTCAGCGGTAACGACAGGATTTACCTCTATTGACATTATCCTATCAGGTGTGCATAAGGCGGTCGGTCTCGGTCATCTTTGTCAGCATCTTAGATTGACGGCAGAGGATGTAACAGCTTTCGGGGACAATCAAAATGACCTGGAAATGCTGGAATTTGCTGGCCTGGCCATTGCGACGGAGAATGCTCGCCCTGAAGTCAAGGCAGTCGCAGATAAGATTATCGGTCACTGCAATGACGATGCAGTTTTGACCTATTTGGAGGAGGTAGTATATGGCAATTAAGTTAGTTGCACTCGATTTAGACGGAACCTTGTTGACGTCTGATAAGAGGATTTCAGAGGTAAATAAAAAAGCCCTGCGAGCAGCGCGTGACAAGGGTGTGTACGTCGTTCTGACAACAGGGCGCCCCCTGCAAGCCATAGGAACGTTTTTGGAGGAGTTGGATTTGCTGGGCGAAGGTCAGTACTCCATTACCTTCAACGGTGGTTTGGTACAGGAAAATACAGGCCGCATTTTGGATAAAACAGGCTTTAGCATCGACGATGTTCGTGCCATTCGTCAGGTGACAAATCAGTTGGACCTGCCTTTGGATGTTCTCTATGGTGGGGATGTCTATTCTCTTCCGGCAGCCAATGAATCTCTCTATCTGACTGCCAATCCACTTTTGAATAAAATCCCTGTGACTGATGACGAATTGCCAGAGGACTTCGTTTACAATAAGGCTGTGTCGGCAGTAGATGCAGCATTTCTAGATGGTCAAATTCCAAAAATTCCTGCGGAATTGTACGATTGTTTCGAGATTTTCAAATCACGCGATATCTTACTTGAGTGGAGTCCTAAAGGGGTTCACAAGGCAAATGGCTTGGCTAAGTTGATTGGTCATTTGGGAATTCATCAATCAGAAGTCATGGCCTGTGGTGATGAAGGGAATGACTTATCTATGATTGAATGGGCTGGTTTAGGGGTTGCCATGGCAAATGCAACTGAAGAAATCAAATCAGCAGCAAATGTCGTTTTACCAAAAACCAATGATGAAGATGGCGTTGCTTGGGCCATCGAGCACTATGTATTGAATGAGGACTAGTATGGGATTATTTGATCGATTATTTGGACAAGAAAAACAAGAGGAGCCTAGAGAAGAAGTTGTTGAAGAACTTGAAGTAGAGCAGTTGGTTTCTGAAAAGGACACTGAAGTATCTGAAACTGAATCAGTTGCACAAGAAACTGCTGTTGCAGAGGCTCCTGCGGAGAATGCAGACCTCTCAGCAGAGCAAGCAGCTCAGAAACAACGGACCTTAGACATGATGGCTCAGTATTATGCTGCCAAGAAAGCTGCTGCGGCTCGTGTTAAGGAAGCGCAGGAACAAGGTTTTGACCCTGCTATTCAAACCAAGGCCAAGGAAGAGCCTGTTGAGGAAGTTGCTCCAGTAGAGCAAGAAAGTGAGCAGGATAAGTACCAACGGACCTTGAAAAAAACTCGTACAGGCTTTGGTGCAAGGCTTAACGAATTCTTTGCCAATTTCCGTTCGGTAGACGAAGAATTTTTCGAAGAGTTAGAAGAAATGCTGATTTTGTCAGATGTAGGTGTACAAGTTGCTTCTACACTGACAGAGGAGCTCCGCTATGAAGCCAAGCTACAGAAGGCTAAAAAGACGGAAGAACTCCGTCGGGTCATCATTGAAAAATTGGTGGATATTTACGAAAAAGATGGCCAGTTCAGCGAGCAAATCAACATCCAAGACGACCTAACGGTCATGCTCTTTGTCGGTGTCAACGGTGTTGGGAAGACGACGTCTATCGGTAAGTTGGCCTACAAGTACAAGCAGGCTGGCAAGAAGGTTATGCTGGTTGCGGCGGATACCTTCCGTGCGGGTGCGGTGGCCCAGCTGGTCGAATGGGGACGTCGGGTGGATGTGCCTGTGGTCACTGGTCCTGAAAAGTCAGACCCAGCCAGCGTTGTTTTTGATGGGGTAAAACGTGCCGTGGCAGAAGGCGTGGATATTCTCATGATTGACACAGCAGGTCGCTTGCAAAATAAAGAAAACCTCATGGCCGAGTTGGAAAAAATTGGTCGCATTATCAAGCGCAGTTTGCCGGATGCACCGCATGAGACCCTCTTGGCACTAGACGCCTCAACAGGGCAGAATGCCCTCAGTCAAGCCAAGGAGTTTTCAAAAATCACACCGCTAACCGGTCTAGTATTGACCAAGTTGGACGGAACAGCCAAAGGTGGTGTGGTCCTTGCTATCCGTCAGGAACTAGATATTCCAGTGAAATTGATTGGTTTCGGTGAAAAAATCGATGACATCGGAGAATTCAAGTCTGAAGAGTTCATGCGTGGACTCTTAGGAGGATTGGTGTAATATTGAAAAAAGTCGTTAGTTGAAAAACTAGCGACTTTTTCTATCGGTATGCAGTAGGGAGTAAATGGCAATATCCACAATACCACGATTGTTTCGAGCGGCTTGTCGGAGAGTGCCTTCGTAGGTCATGCCGACTTTTTCCATGACACGACCAGAAGGACGATTTTCATTATCGTGAACAGCTGTAATCCGTAAACAACCAACTTCTTCCAGCAGAAAGCGAGTGACTGCTTCAAGGGCTTCTGGCATATAATTTTGTCCCCACCATTTACTGCCTAACACCCAGCCCAATTCAGCAGCCTGTACTCGTTCATCTAGACTGACGACGGAAATATCTCCAATGGGTTGCTGACTTTCTTTGTGTTCAATAGCCCATCTGTATGTTTTTTCCTGTGAATAGGATTGGATACAGAACTGGATGTAGTCTTCAGTATCTTGGAGTGTCTGATGAGTTGGCCAGGTCAGATAGGTGGTAACCTTTTCATCTGAAGTCCAGTTTTGGAAAACAGGCTCAACATCGCTTGCTTGAAAAGGGCGTAAGACTAGGCGTTGGGTTTCTAATACCTGAGTTCCTTTATGTTGCATCTCATTTCCTCCTCAATAATGCCTCAATCCAGTCTGGTGCATAGGCAGAAGTACAGCCTTTTGGTACCTTCATATCCGCATAGACTGCCAATTCCTGACCGATTGCAAGACTTTGTTTCAGATAATCAGGATAGGCAACTGCGATTTCCACCAAACACTGATTCATGGTCCATTGAACTAGCTCAGGTGCAGTTTGCAAATGTGTTTGAATGTAGTCCAATGTTTCTTCGATTTCAGCTTTTTCAGCTGACTTACTTGCAAAATATTTGGCCCGTAAAAACCAGCCTAGACGTTGAAAAACAGGCTCTTCCTTGTTCAACAATAATTCTTCCCATACCTCGCTGTCTTTCCGTTTGCTCAAGATAATAGAGGCCAATTTATCCAGTACATTGACAGAAACAGCTGCATCCAAACAGGTTTCAAGCCCTGCTGTTTCCAATTGATTTGGCTTAGTCTTGGCAATCTGAATGGCTAAATATTGGGCCTCCAAAACCTTTGTCTGCCAGAGGGAAGTAAAGAGTTCGAGTTGATTTTTGTAATTCTTAGCAATACCAGAAATGGCACCCATGGGAACGCCGTAGTAGGGCTGGATTTCCTGAGTTTTAGCATAGCGCTTGAGGGTCCCAGCGTGGCTAGAGTCTTCTAACTTTTCTAAAATTTCTTGAATAATTGTGTTCATAACATCTCCTAAAAAAACTGGATTGCTCCAGTTTTTCTTATCTTACAACAAGCCACGCTCACGATACCAAACATCCGGTGTCCAGACCCATTTTCTGCTGTAGCTGTCGAGCAAGTCGAAAGCAGCATCAGGTCCCATAGAACCGGCAGAATAGGTGTGAAGGGGAACTTGGTTGGTTTTCCAAAGTTCGACCACACGGTCAATCAAAGTCCAGCTGGCCTTGACTTCTTTCCAGTGGCTGAAGTTGGTCGAATCGCCATTCAAGACATCAAAGAAGAGTTTTTCGTAGGCCTCTGGCGAATTGCCCAGCGCTGTCGCATTGTGGCGGAAATTGAGTTTGGCAGGTGTAAGCGCAAAGCTTGAGCCAACTTCCTTACCATTGATGGTTAAGGCAAATCCTTCGGTCGGCTGGATGTAGATGGTCAATACATTGGCCTCAGATGGCTCGCCGAAAATATCTTCCGTATGCTTGAAGGTAATGGTCACACGGGTGCCTTTTTCAGTCAGGCGTTTCCCTGTGCGGAAGAAGAATGGCACGTCGCGGAAACGGTCTGTATCAACAAAGAACACACCGCCTGCAAAGGTTTCAGTTTGCGAGTTTTCAGCAATATTTGGCTCGTCGAGATAAGAAATGTAGTCCTTACCGTCGATGCTACCCGCAGTATATTGTCCGCGAATGAAGTTGCGTTTGAGTTCTTCGTCCGTTTGCTGACGCAAGTTTTGGAAAACCTTGATTTTCTCAGTACGAACGTCTTGTTCCTTAAAACTAGCGGGTTTGTCCATTGCTAGCAAGGAAAGAACTTGAAGAACATGGTTTTGAACCATATCTTTCAAGGCACCTGAATGGTCGTAGTAGCCCCCACGGTCTTCAACGCCGATAGATTCTGCAAAAGTAATCTGCACATTGTCAATGTGTCGGCGGTTCCAGACATGCTCAAAAATAATATTGGCAAAGCGCACGGCAAAGATATTTTGCACCATTTCCTTGCCTAGATAGTGGTCGATGCGGTAAATCTGGTCTTCGTCGAAGGCATCAGCCAGTTCTTCATTGAGCTTGGTTGCTGTTTCAAGGCTGGTACCGAATGGTTTTTCGATAATCAAGCGCTCAAAACCTTTACCGTTGATAATTTGCTCAGATTTAAGATGTTTAGCAATGGTTCCGAAAAATTCTGGCGCCATAGATAGAAAAAAGACCTTGTTATCCTGAGTGTCGTATTGCTGACCCAAATCTTCCTGCAATTTGCGCAGGGCAACATAATGCTCCGTATCGTTGACATCATGGCTTTGATAGTAGAAATGGCTGGCAAATTCGTGAGCTTGACGTGGTGTATCTGGTAAATCTTCCAAGGATTCGATGACAATTGATTCAAAATATTCCTTGGTCCAAGGACGGCGAGCAGTGCCGATAACGGCGAAATTTTCAGCCAAGTGTCCAGCCTTGTAGAGGCGGAAAAGTGATGGATAGAGTTTGCGTTTGGCGAGGTCGCCACTTGCACCAAAAATAGTAAATAATACGTGTGATGACATAGATAATTTCCAATCTGTTCAGTATAAAGTACATTATAGCATAAATTGTCAGAAAATTCACTTTTTCTTATTATTTTCTTCTTCGGAATCAGTTTCAGGCTCTGGGAATTCGACTTTTTCCAGCTGATCAAAGGATGCAAATTCTTCCAGCATCTTATCCAAATCATCTTGTCGTTTGTATGTTATGGCCATACGGCACCTCCATCTTTTTGTCGCTCATTTTATCTTCTTTTGCGTCATTAAGTCATCTTGCCGTATTCTGCGAATAATACATGCTGTCGCAAGTCTTATTTCAAACCTTGTACAGCTCACAGGACTATTGAAGCAAATACTAAAAGCAAACTGAACGACTTTGTCCTCATTATACTTTTTTTACCAAAAAATATCAAAATAATGAATAGTCATCCTGATTCAGAGCTTACTTTAATGACTGGTAAAGGTCTGGATTTTGGCAATAAAAGTGGTAGGTGACGCCCGCCTCGTCGTCAGTAAGAGGAATGACCACCGTTCCTTATCGGTTTTCACCAGGTTGGTCGTGAAGTGGGGTAGGGAAGAATTGGTGACAAGCTTCTGAAAGGCAAAGTCATTTTCCTGGACGAAAAATTTAGACTGGGGCATCTTGTCATAGCAAAGTTGTCTCCAAAAGCCCAGATTGGTCTTGAGCAGGAAATTGTAGCCATTTATCTCCACGAAAGTTACTGCTGACCGCTTGGCTAGTTCATAACTTTTGGTACAGCTATGGCTAGCTCCTCTCTAGAAAACGGCAGAGTAGGCAAGTCAGAGAGGGACTGGTCAAAAATATCAAAAATCAGTTGCTCAGGTCATTCTTCGATGGCTATTTCAAAGAGGAATTGCTTCAAACTGCAAGTCTGTCAAAAAAGAACGCATGGCAGAAAACTTCGCCATTTTCGATTTTGCCTTGACAGAAGACGACATAGCATCCATTCAGGAAATGGACACTGATACAAGTTTATTTATGGATCACAGAACTGTTGAGGCGGTAAAATTGTTCAAAGACTTTGTCGAAAGCAGAGGGATATAAATAGTACTTGAGGTCGGTTTAAATCGGCCTTTTTTCTACAATGTAAATCCTAGTTCATGGTATAATAGGTCTTATGAAGACAAGAATGACAGAATTAGTGGGTCTACTCAATCAGTATGCCAAAGAATATTATCAACTTGATAAACCAAGCGTGTCCGATGCTGAATATGACAAGCTTTATCGTGAATTGGTGGAATTAGAAAGTTCCCGCCCAGAACTGGTCTTGCCAGACAGTCCGACCCACCGTGTCGGCGGAAAAATCCTGGACGGTTTTGAAAAATACAGCCACGTTTATCCCCTTTTTAGCTTGCAGGATGCTTTTTCTCGTGAGGAGTTGGACGCCTTTGACCAGCGTGTCCGCAAGGAATTTCCAGGTGCCAGCTATATTTGTGAGTTGAAAATTGATGGTCTATCCATTTCCCTGACCTACGAGGCTGGCCAGCTGGTGGTCGGTGCTACCCGTGGAGACGGCAGTGTCGGTGAAAATATCACGGAAAACCTCAAGCGTGTGGCGGATATTCCGCTGACCCTGCCAGAGCCTATCGACATGACTGTTCGGGGCGAGTGCTACATGCCTAAGACTTCCTTTGAACGGGTCAATGCCCAGAGGCAGGAGGATGGTGAGGCTGAGTTTGCCAATCCTCGCAATGCTGCTGCAGGAACTCTCCGCCAGCTGGATACAGGTGTCGTTGCCCAGCGTAGACTCGCGACTTTCCTCTACCAGGAGGCCAGTCCGACAGAGGCGACCAGCCAGTCGGAGGTCCTTGACAAGCTGGACAGACTTGGCTTTGTGACCAACCACGACTATCAGTTGGCGGCTGATATGGACGCTGTTTGGGCTTTTATTGAAAAAATGGCAGAGCAGCGAGACAGTTTGCCCTATGAGATAGACGGTATCGTTATCAAAGTTAATGAACTAGCTGTCCAGGAAGAATTGGGCTTCACTGTCAAAGCGCCCCGATGGGCGGTGGCTTATAAGTTCCCAGCAGAGGAAAAAGAGGCGGAAATCCTGTCTGTCGACTGGACAGTCGGCCGGACTGGTGTGGTAACACCGACAGCCAACCTCAGCCCAGTTCAATTGGCAGGAACCACTGTTAGCCGCGCCACACTCCACAATGTCGACTATATTGCTGAAAAAGATATCAGAATCGGCGATACGGTTATCGTCTACAAGGCTGGTGACATCATTCCAGCAGTCCTCAAAGTCGTGGACAAATACCGAAATGACCAAGAACCGATGCCAATACCAACTGCTTGTCCAAGCTGTTCAGGTGACCTGCAGCATTATGAGGACGAGGTGGCCCTACGCTGTATCAATCCCCTTTGCCCAAGCCAGCTCATGAGCAAGCTAGAGCATTTTGCCAGCCGAGATGCCATGAATATTGCCGGCTTGGGGACTTCGATTGTAGAAAAACTCTACCAGTCTGGTCTGGTACATGATGTGGCAGACATCTACAAGCTGACAGTTGAAGATTTGCTGACCTTGGAAGGTTTCAAAGAAAAATCAGCTGAAAAACTCTATCAAGCTATTCAGGCATCGAAAGACAATTCAGCGGAGCGCTTGCTGTTCGGCTTGGGTATTCGCCACGTTGGTAGCAAGGCTAGTAAGATTTTGCTGACGGCCTTGGGTGATTTGGAAAATCTGGCACAGGCTGACTTAGAAACTATTTCTGGCCTAGAAGGTTTGGGACAGGTCATCGCCCAATCGCTGGTAACTTATTTCTCTAGCGAAGGTGCGCAGAAATTGCTGAGCGAACTGAAAGAAGCCGGTGTCAATCTAGCCTATTTAGGTCAACAAGTAGCGACGGATGCAGCTTTATCTGGCATGACGGTTGTCTTGACAGGTAAGTTGGAGCGGATGAAACGCAGTGAGGCAAAGGCCAAACTGGAGGCTTTGGGTGCTAATGTAGCTGGCTCTGTTTCCAAGAGAACCAATCTAGTCGTCGCTGGCGCAGATGCTGGAAGTAAGTTGGCCAAGGCCCAAGAATTAGGAATTGAAATAAGAGACGAGGTCTGGTTAGAGAGCCTCTAAGGAAATCATGGAAGAACAAAAACGTGCAAGATTGATTTATAACCCGACCTCGGGACAAGAAATCATGAAGAAAAATGTAGCAGAAGTGCTGAATGTTTTGGAAGGATTTGGTTATGAAACCTCTGCCTTTCAGACTACTCCAGAAAAAGATTCAGCTAAAAACGAGGCTAGACGGGCAGCCCTGGCTGGATTTGACTTGGTCATTGCTGCTGGTGGTGACGGCACTATTAACGAAGTAGTCAATGGCATTGCTCCGCTTGAAAAACGACCTCGTATGGCGATTATTCCAACGGGAACGACCAATGACTATGCCCGTGCCCTAAAGGTTCCACGGGGGAATCCAGTTGAGGCAGCCAAGTTGATTGGAAAAAATCAGACCATTTTAATGGATATTGGTCTGGCTAAGAACGTGAAGAACGGCTATTCCCAGGAGCATTACTTTATCAATATTGCTGCCCTGGGCACCTTGACTGAATTGACTTACAGTGTGCCTAGCCAGCTCAAGACCATGTTTGGTTACCTGGCCTATGTGGTCAAAGGGGCAGAGTTATTGCCGCAGGTCCAGTTTACACCGGTTCGTGTCCAACATGACAAGGGGATTTTTGAAGGGTCTGTCTCCATGATTTTTGTGGCCCTGACCAATTCTATCGGAGGCTTTGAGCAAATTGTACCGGATGCCAAGCTAGATGACGGCAATTTTACCCTACTCATGGTGAAAACAGGCAATCTCTTTGAAATTCTACATCTGATTCGTCAGGTCTTGGACGGTGGCAAGCATGTAGATAGCAATTTGGTCGAGTATATCAAGACCAGGAGCTTATCTATCAAGCACTTGGACAATTCCAGTCGCCTCTTGCTCAACCTAGATGGAGAGTTTGGTGGAGATGCTCCGGTCCATTTATACAATCTGGCCAATCATATCGAATTCTTTGCGGATACGGACTTGGTTTCAGACCATGCTATTACCCTGGATACTGAACAAATCAATCGTGAAAAAATGGCACAGCGATTTATTGAGGAAACAAATCATTTTGAAGTGTCAATTAAATAGGAAGAAAGGACAAAAGTGTCTTTTCTTTTTGATTAATTAAAGCGAATTAAACGCTTCCAATGACGGTATTTTCTTGACAAATAGATGTTTTAGGAGTATCCTTACATGGTATTAAAATTTTAAAAGGAGAATTCGTTATGAATTTAGGCGCATTGGCTTTAGGTTTAGCCTGTCTTGGTGTAAGTATTGGTGAGGGACTGTTGGTAGCTTCTTACCTTAGTTCGACTGCACGTCAACCAGAAATGCAAAGCAAGTTAATGGCTGGTGTATTCTTGGGTGTTGCCTTTATCGAGGGAACGTTCTTCGTAACCTTGGCTATGATGTTTGTCTTGAAATAGTAGAAAATAGAGAAATAGAAAAGGGGGGAACCTCCATTGGAAGAACATTTAAGTCCAACCCTTACCCTTGGTCCCATAACCTTTGACCTGACCATGGTATTGGTTTCTATTATAACCATTTCCGTTATTTTCTTACTTGTTTTTTGGGCCAGTCGTCGAATGGAACTGAAGCCAAAAGGAAAACAGAATGTTTTGGAGTACGTGTATGAACTAGTTATCAATTTTACTAAGGGAAATTTGGGTGATGAAAATGCAAAACGCTATGCACTTTTCTTCTTTACAGCCTTCACATTTCTTTTGGTTGCCAATAACCTTGGTTTGATGACAAAGATTGAAACCGCTCAAGGACACAATCTATGGACCTCTCCAACAGCCAATATGGCCTACGACTTTGGTCTTGCTACCATTGCAACGGTATTTTGTCATGTCGAAGGTATTCGTCGTCGCGGATTTAAGGAGTATTTGAAAGCATTTGTAACGCCATGGGCTATGACTCCAATGAATATTTTGGAAGAAGTGACCAATCTGGCTTCTCTTGCACTCCGTTTATATGGGAATATCTATGCGGGGGAAGTATTGGTTTCTCTCCTCTTGCAATTATCTCAAAAAGGCGCCTTCGTTTATCCTATCGCATTTGGCTTAAACGTCATTTGGACAGCTTTTTCTGTGTTCATCTCCTGCTTGCAATCCTATGTATTTGTCATGCTGGTGTCTATGTATTTGAACAAGAAAATTAGTGGTGAGGCAGAGTAAGAAAGGGAATATGAAAAGATGGTAACACTTATTGCAATGCAATCAAGTACAGTTTTGGGGAACTTTATTCTGGTAACAGCATCTTTTGCTGTCCTACTCGTCTTAATTCGCCTATTTGCGTGGGACAAGATTACTGGAATTTTTGAAGAACGTGCTACTAAGATTGCCAATGATATTGATAGTGCGGAAGAAAAATTAACGCAGGCTTCTAAGCTTGTACAACAGAGAGAAGATGAGTTGGTTCAAGGCCGTATCGAAGGTCAAAAAATCATTCAAGATGCTGTTGAACGTGCAAAATTAGAGAAGAAGCGCTTGTTGGAACAAGCTGATGTTGAAATTCAAGGTTTGAAACAAAAGGCTCAGCTTGAAATCGAGGCAGAAAGACGCGAAGCTCAAGAAAACCTGCATGTACAGGTAGCGGAGTTGGCAGTTGATTTGGCTGGAAAGATTATCTTGGAAGATTTGGACCAGCAGGCCCATAGTCAATTGATTGATCGTTATTTGGATAAACTAGGAGACAAGTAGATGAACGCTAGAGAAAATGCCCTGGTGCAAAAGTATGCTCTATCATTTGCTGAAAAAGTTAGTGATCATGAAGAGATTTGGGAAATGTATGACCAAATTTCAGCCTTGATTTCCATTATTCATGATAGTAAGCTCAATCGTCTCTTGTTGTCAGCGACTGTTTCTAAAGAAGAGAAGGCTGAATTTGTTCGGACTGTGCGTCAGTCCAGTTTTTGGCAAATCAATGACCTTATCGAAGATGTGATTCGAGATGGGCATGCTGATTTGCTCTTGGAAACACTGGAACGTGCTCAGCTACAAATTAGTAAGTTTAAAAATGAATTTGAGGCCCATGTGGTTTCAGTTTATCCGCTGACAGAAGAACAAAAAGAGCGTCTTCGTCGACTGATAGAAACACGTTTTTCTCTTCGTGTTCGTAGTATTGTTGAAGAGCTGAATAGGACTTTGATGGGAGGCTTTATTGTGACGGTCAACCACAAGGTCATTGATGCCAGTGTACGCAGTCAGTTGAATGACGTTAAGAAAAAACTTTAGAAAATAGAAAGTGGTGTTCTTTTGGTGATTAATGCACAAGAAATTAGCGCTTTACTAAAACAACAAATAGAGGGCTTTCAGCCTGATTTTGACTATACTGAGACAGGTGTAGTGACCTATATCGGTGACGGAATTGCTCGTGCTCAGGGTCTAGATAATGCCATGAGTGGCGAGCTTCTGATTTTTGAAAACGATACTATTGGTATGGCTCAAAACTTGGAGACCAATGACGTTGGTATCATCATTCTCGGAGATTTTACAGACATCCGTGAAGGCTCAGTGGTCCGTCGGACTGGTAAAATCATGGAAGTACCAGTTGGTTCAGGCTTGATTGGTCGGGTTATCAATCCGCTCGGTCAACCAGTTGATGGCTTAGGAGAAATCCGTACAACAAAGACACGTCCAGTTGAATACCCAGCTCCCGGTGTTATGCAACGTAAATCTGTTACAGAGCCTTTGCAAACAGGTTTGAAAGCCATTGATGCCTTGGTACCAATCGGTCGTGGCCAGCGGGAGTTGATTATCGGTGACCGCCAGACGGGTAAAACGTCTGTAGCCATTGACGCCATTCTCAACCAAAAAGGCCAAGATATGGTTTGTATCTACGTGGCCATTGGTCAGAAGGAATCAACGGTTCGTACACAGGTAGAAACCCTTCGTCAGTACGGTGCTTTGGACTACACAATTGTTGTAACAGCTTCTGCATCGCAACCTTCTCCGCTCTTGTTCTTGGCCCCTTATGCAGGTGTTGCTATGGCGGAAGAATTTATGTACGAAGGCAAGCACGTTTTGATTGTCTATGATGATTTGTCAAAACAAGCGGTAGCCTACCGTGAATTGTCTCTCTTGCTCCGTCGTCCTCCAGGTCGTGAGGCCTATCCAGGGGATGTATTCTACTTGCACAGTCGCTTACTAGAGCGCTCGGCTAAGGTATCTGATGAGTTGGGTGGAGGATCGATTACAGCTCTGCCATTTATCGAGACACAGGCAGGAGACATTTCAGCCTATATCGCAACCAACGTGATTTCTATTACCGATGGACAAATTTTCCTCAAGGATGACTTGTTCAACTCAGGTATTCGTCCGGCCATTGATGCAGGTTCTTCTGTATCGCGTGTCGGCGGTTCGGCTCAAATCAAGGCGATGAAGAAGGTGGCTGGTACTCTCCGTATCGACCTTGCTTCTTACCGTGAATTAGAGGCCTTTACGCAATTTGGTTCAGATTTGGATGCGGCTACGCAGGCTAAACTCAACCGTGGTCGTCGTACAGTCGAGGTTCTCAAACAACCATTGCACAAACCATTACCTGTTGAAAAACAAGTCTTGATTTTGTACGCCTTGACTAATGGTTATTTGGATTCAGTGCCGATTGATGATATTTTGACCTTTGAAGAAGAATTGTATGCTTATTTTGATTTGCATTACGATAACCTCTTGGAAGTTATTCGGTCAACCAAGGATCTTCCAGATACAGATGAGTTGAATGCGGCCATTCAAGCCTTCAAAGACCAGTCTGTCTTTAAGTAAAGGAGTGAAATATGGCAGGTTCTCTCAATGAAATCAAGTCAAAAATTACATCAACTAAGAAAACCAGTCAAATCACAGGTGCCATGCAGATGGTTTCGGCCTCAAAATTAGCTAAGTCAGAGCAACTAGCCCAATCCTTCCAGATTTACGCTAGCAAGGTTCGTCAGATTACAACGGACTTGTTGCATGGTGAATTGGTTGCATCTGATACTAGCCATCCTATGTTGCTCCGCCGTCCGATTCAAAAATCAGGCTATATCGTCATTACATCCGATAGCGGCCTCAAAGGATCTTATAATTCTAGTATCCTGAAGGCTGTTATGGGCATGATTGATCAAGACCATGACTCACCGGATGAGTATGCCATTATTGCTATCGGCAGTATGGGTGCGGATTTTTTCCGTGCGCGTGGTATCAATCCTGTCTTTGAATTGCGGGGAATTGCTGATAATCCTAGCTTTGAAGAAGTTCAAAAAATCATTTCCAAGTCTGTTGAAATGTACAAAAATGAACTGTTTGATGAATTGTATGTTTGTTACAACCACCATGTCAATAGTTTGACCAGTCAGGTTCGTGTGCAGCAGATGTTGCCAGTAGAAGATTTGGACTATCATGAAACAGATGGTTACACAGCTACCTTTGAGTTAGAGCCAAATCGTGAAGTGATTTTGGAACAGCTCTTGACCCAGTATGCAGAATCAACCATTTATGGTGCTATTTTGGATGCTAAGACGGCTGAGAATGCGGCTGGTATGACAGCTATGCAAACTGCGACAGACAATGCAAAAAATGTCATCAATGATTTGACCATTCAATACAACAGGGCTCGTCAGGCTGCAATCACGCAAGAAATTACAGAGATTGTAGCAGGCGCATCAGCCCTTTAGTAGTTTACTCGGACAAATCAAATTTCAGTAGACGACTAGATAGGAACCTAGTTTGTGTTTGATTGATTTGGGTAAAGAATAGAAATAGAGGAAATAAGATGAGTTCAGGCAAAATTACTCAGGTTGTCGGACCCGTTGTAGACGTTGCGTTTGCAGCTGAGGACAAGCTACCTGAGATTAACAACGCACTGGTTGTATATAAAAATGATGACTCCAAACAGAAAGTTGTGCTTGAAGTTGCTTTGGAGTTGGGGGATGGTGTTGTTCGGACTATCGCTATGGAGTCGACAGATGGTTTGACTCGTGGTATGGAAGTCTTGGACACCGGGCGTCCCATTTCTGTGCCAGTTGGTAAGGAAACCTTGGGTCGTGTTTTCAACGTTCTTGGTGATACCATTGATTTGGATGAGCCTTTTGCAGAAGATGCAGAACGTGAACCGATTCATAAGAAGGCACCAACCTTTGATGAATTGTCTACATCCAATGAAATCTTGGAGACAGGTATCAAGGTTATTGACCTCTTGGCCCCTTATTTGAAAGGTGGTAAGGTCGGTCTCTTCGGTGGTGCCGGGGTTGGTAAGACAGTTCTTATCCAAGAATTGATTCACAACATCGCCCAGGAACACGGTGGTATCTCTGTATTTACCGGAGTTGGCGAACGGACCCGTGAGGGAAATGACCTTTACTGGGAAATGAAAGAGTCTGGCGTTATTGAAAAAACAGCCATGGTCTTTGGTCAGATGAATGAGCCACCTGGTGCACGGATGCGTGTCGCTCTGACTGGTTTGACTATTGCGGAATACTTCCGTGATGTTGAAGGTCAGGATGTTCTCTTGTTCATCGACAACATTTTCCGTTTCACGCAGGCAGGTTCAGAAGTTTCGGCCCTTCTCGGTCGGATGCCGTCTGCCGTTGGTTACCAACCAACTTTGGCGACAGAAATGGGTCAATTGCAGGAACGGATTACGTCAACGAAGAAAGGTTCGGTTACTTCTATCCAGGCGATTTACGTACCAGCTGATGACTATACGGATCCGGCTCCAGCAACAGCCTTTGCCCACTTGGATTCGACAACTAACTTGGAGCGTAAATTGACCCAATTGGGTATCTATCCAGCCGTTGATCCGTTGGCATCGTCATCTCGTGCCCTGGCTCCTGAAGTTGTAGGAGAAGAGCACTATCAGGTAGCAATGGAAGTCAAACGTGTCCTACAACGTTACCAGGAATTGCAAGATATCATTGCCATTCTCGGTATGGATGAATTGTCAGATGAGGAGAAGACCTTGGTTGGTCGCGCTCGTCGTATCCAATTCTTCCTATCACAAAACTTCAACGTTGCCGAGCAGTTTACTGGTATGCCAGGTTCTTATGTACCGGTTGAGGAGACTGTCAAGGGCTTCAAGGAAATCTTGGATGGTAAACATGACCATTTGCCAGAAGACGCCTTCCGAAATGTTGGTTCCATTGAAGATGTCGTTGCCAAGGCTGCTAAAATGAGATTTTAGAGGTGGCTTATGGAACAAATGACTGTTCAAATCGTGACACCTGATGGTATCAAGTATGACCACCATGCAGCTTTTATTCTGGTTAAAACTCCTGAAGGAGAAATGGGTATCTACCCTGGCCACGAAGAACTGATTGCTGTACTGGAAATTGATGAAATCAAGGTTCGTCGTATTGACGATGAAAACCACGTTGACTGGATTGCTGTCAACGGTGGTATTATCGAGGTAAATAAAAACCAGATTACGGTCGTTTCGGATTCTGCTGAGCGGGAGCGGGACATTGATATTAGTCGGGCTGAACGGGCTAAATTGCGGGCCGAGCGTGAATTGCAAGAAGCGCAGACGACCCAAAATGCTGACTTGGAGAAACGGGCGACCGTTGCCCTCCAACGGGCTATCAACCGTATCCGTGTAGGGAAACACTAATAATAACTAGGAGACTGGACTTAAGTTCGGTCTCTTTCCTTTTTTCGTGGTATAATGGAAACATGGTGACATCAATTTTACAATTATTAAGTCATATACTTTTTATCTATTTGGCCCATCATCTTCTGGTGACAACCGTTGATTGGGCACGTTGGCTCAAGGTGACAGGAGACAATCAGCCAAAAATTAACTTGCTGATTTTATTTCTTGCAATTGCCCTGGGCTACCTGGTATCGACCTTCTTCCTGGAGTTAGTAATCATAGGTCGGTCTTTCAGTACGAATTTTGCATAAAGTAGAGGAATTTCATGGATAAAATTATTGTTCGAGGTCAGAAAGCTGCTCTCAAGGGTCAGGTTGAAATCGAAGGGGCTAAAAATGCAGTCTTGCCACTCTTGGCTGCTACTGTTTTAGCAAAAAATGGTCAATCTCGTTTTACCCAGGTACCGATTTTGTCTGATGTTTATACCATGAATAATGTGGTTCGTGGTCTCGGTGTTCGTGTTAAGTTTGATGAGGAGACTAAGACGGTCGATATTGATGCGACCGGTAAGTTGAGCTCAGAAACCCCTTACAAATACGTCAGTCAGATGCGGGCTTCGATTGTTATTTTGGGCCCAATTTTAGCGCGAAATGGCTATGCTAAGGTGTCTATGCCTGGTGGCTGCACCATTGGTAGCCGGCCGATTGACTTGCATCTCAAGGGTTTGCAGGCCATGGGCGCAAAAATCAAGCAACGAGCTGGTTATATCGAGGCGACAGCTGAGCGTTTGCAGGGGACAACGATTTACCTTGATTTCCCAAGTGTCGGCGCTACTCAAAACCTGATGATGGCTGCTACTCTAGCCAATGGAACGACTGTCTTGGAAAATGCTGCGAGAGAGCCAGAAATCGTTGACTTGGCTAACTTCCTCAATAAGATGGGGGCTAAGGTCAAGGGAGCTGGTACGGAAACGGTGACCATTCACGGTGTGGAGGAATTGACTGGTGCAGAGCATCCTGTTGTTCAGGACCGTATTGAGGCAGGTACCTTTATGGTGGCTGCTGCTATGACTGGTGGTGATGTCCTGGTCAAAGACGCCGTCTGGGAGCACAATCGACCCCTTATTTCTAAAATGCTTGAAATGGGTGTGGAAGTGACAGAAGAGGATGCAGGTATTCGTGTGCGTTCGCAGATTGAACAACTCAAGCCTGTGACGGTCAAAACCATGCCACATCCAGGATTTCCTACGGACATGCAGGCTCAATTTACGGCTTTGATGGCCGTTGCCAAAGGTGAGTCAACCATGATTGAGACTGTTTTTGAAAATCGTTTCCAGCACCTGGAAGAAATGCGCCGGATGGACGTTGTTTCAGAAATCTTGCGAGATACAGCGATTATCACTGGTGGTCAGCCAATTCAAGGTGCTGAAGTTATGTCGACTGATTTGCGGGCCAGTGCTGCTCTGATTCTAGCTGGACTTGTTGCTGAAGGTGAAACTATTGTTGGCCGTCTCAGTCATCTGGACAGGGGCTACTATCGTTTCCATGAGAAATTAGCTAGATTGGGAGCAGATATTGAGCGCGTGAGTGGAGAAGTAGAAAATGGATAAAGAACAGTTTGGGTATATCAAAAAACAATTATTGATTGTCTTGCTGGTCATCTTGGCCATGTTCCTTCTGTTTGCAGTGGGCTTGATGATTGGCTATGGCGTCATTGGTGATGGTGACAATATTTGGTCTGTCCTTTCGCCTGAAAAATGGCAGGAATTGATTAATAAATTTACAGGGAAGTAGGGTAGCCTACTTTCTTTTTGGAGAAATGATGAATAATAAAACGAAAAAACAGGCGACTAGTTTGCTGAGCCTGCTGGTGACTATTTTGGTGGTCGGCGGAGGTTACTTTTTTAATCAGCCGTCATCTACAAGTCAGGATTTGTCCTACTATGTCAATCAGTCCAGTGCAAGTCAATCAACACCCGACAAGGAGTTGGCGTCCAGTGTATTGACGGATGAGGCCAAGAAACAACTGGGTGGCTCTATCCAATGGAATGGGGCCGGTGCCTTCATTATTAATAATAATAAAACCAACTTGGATGCGTCAGTTTCCAGTATGCCTTATGCGGATAATAAGACCAAGCGGGTGCAGGGCGAGGAGATTCCAACTGTCGCTAATGCCCTCATGGCTAAATCTACGCGTCAGTACAAGGACCGTGATCAGACAGGCCAAGGGCGAACCTCCTGGACGCCGGCTGGTTGGCATCAGGTTCATGATTTGCCAGGAGAATACGACCATGCGGTGGACCGTGGGCACTTGCTGGGCTATGCCTTGATTGGTGGCTTAGATGGATTTGACGCCTCAACCAGCAATCCCAAGAATATTGCCACTCAAACGGCCTGGTCCAATCAGGCTTATGAGGATTATTCTACTGGGCAAAACTACTATGAAACAAAAGTCCGCCGGGCCTTGGACAAGAACAAACGTGTCCGCTACCGTGTCACACTGATCTATGCGGATGATGATGACCTGATTGCTCTAGGAAGTCACCTGGAGGCTAAATCGTCAGACGGTAGCCTGGAATTCAACGTCTTTGTGCCAAATGTCCAGAGTGGACTCAGTATCAACTACCATAGTGGTGAGATCACGGTGAATGAGTAAATAATCAGATGAATTCCTTCTTGATAAATCAAATATATCAGATGATTTTCGTAGAGAATCGTCTTTTTTTGTGCATAATTTTAAAATTTTTACAAAAACAGTTGACAAATCATCTGATGAATATTAGAATATAGTTAAAGAAAACGCTTACGACTTTGTCGTAGAAAACATTTAGGAGGAATTTCCAATGGAAAAACATGTTGAGCAACGTGTCGAAGACGTTACTTATAACAAGGCTAAATTATGGCAGATTATATTGTTTGCAATGAATAATTCGTCGACCAATATCTACTTAGTTGCCTTCACTTTTGTGACTTATTTATCGACAGGGGTACTTGGTTTAGCAGCCCTGTTTGTCAGTCAGATGATGGGCTATATTCGTATCTTTGATGGTTTCATCGATCCTACAATCGGAGTTATCATTGATAAAACGGATACAAAGTTTGGTAAATATCGTCCTATTTTGGTTTTAGGGAATATTATCACAGCTTCCTCACTCTTTATGATGTTAGGCTTAAGTGGAATTAGCGAAAATTTGCGTCTACCATTGTTCCTAGTTGTTTTAATTATTCATAAAATTGGTTATTCGTTGCAACAAACGATTACTAAAGCAGGGCAAGTTGCGCTTACCAATGATCCAAAACAACGTCCGATCTTTAACATTATTGATGGTATTGCGACAACTGTGTTGATGACTGGTAGTCAGGTTGTTGTATCAGGAACCTTGGTTCCGAAACATGGTGGTTTCACCCCAAGTTTCTTCCAAGAATTGTTCCTCGGTGTAGTAGTGATTTCAGCTGTTCTGGGTATTCTTGCTATTATCGGTATTTGGGAGAAAGACAATAAGAAATACTTTGGTCTTGGTGAGAAGACACAAGAAACGAAGTTGAAAGACTACTGGAAAGTTATCAAAGGAAACAAACCTTTGCAGGTTCTTTCAATCTCTGCAGCTTTTGTAAAATTTGTTGCTCAACTGTTTGGAGATTCCGTTATCGGGGTTATGCTGTATGGTATTATCTTCGGTGACTATGCTCTTTCTGGAAAAATGTCTATGCTGTTGATTTTGCCAGGTATTCTTGTAACAGTTGGTGCTGCGCAATTGGCTCGTCGTAAAGGTTTACGATTTGCCTATATTACAGCGCTTCAACTTGGGATTGCTGGTCTTGTGACTTTGGCAGCGATGCTCTTTTTAGCTAAACCAGGTATGTTGGATTTGACAAATTGGAATCTTTACACAATCGGCTTCTTTGTTGTTTATATCATTGCTCGCTACGCATCTAGTGCTCCATCTGGTTTGGTATTGACCATGGGTGCGGATATTACAGACTATGAAACTTCAGTATCTGGTCGTTACTTGTCAGGTATGATTGGGACTATCTTCTCATTGACAGACTCAATTGCTTCTTCATTTGCCCCAATGGTTGTTGGATTTGTATTAGCAGGTATCGGTTTTGGCAAAGAGTACCCAACCGTTGAAACAGCATTCTCAACAGATTTGAGAATGGCACTGATTGTCCTATTGACAGTGATTCCAGCAGCGGTATTGAGCGTATCCTTGTTCTTGATGAAATTCTACAAACTAGACCGTGAAGAAATGGCTCGTATTCAAGAGAAAATCCATGTTATGAAAGCGGCAAAAGATGAGGAACGTGTGCGTGCAATTGCGAAAAATGTTCCATTATCTGATATGGATTATGTAGATGTAACTCAATATAAGGTTGACCAATACGACGATAAATAATACAATAACGACCTAGCTGGAGGAGTCCAGCTGGGTCTTTCATCTAGGAGGCGGTATGAAAAAAATCTTAGCATTTGGAGAAGTTTTGTTGCGGCTATCTCCTCCTCATTATCAGACCTTAACACAGGCTACCGGTTTAGATTGTCAGTTTGGTGGTTCGGAGTTGAATGTTTTAGCCAGCTTGGCTCAGCTGGGGCATTCAGTTGAGTTGGTGACGGCACTTTCGGAAAATGAAGTTGGGAAAATGGCAGAACACTTTCTCTTTGCACGGCAGATTGGACAGAAGCATCTGATTCGAAAAAAAGGAAGGCTGGGGCTTTATTATTATCAAAAGGGCTTCTCTCTTAGACCTAGCCAGGTGACCTATGATCGGGATTATTCTGCCTTTAGCTTATCCAAGGAAGAAGATTATGATTTGGAAGGCATGTTTGACGGTGTCGATTGGTTTCATGTCAGTGGTATAACGGTCGCTTTGAATCCAAATATTTATCGACTGGCCTTTCGTTTGATGGAAATGGCAAAGGAGCAGGGTGTTAAGGTTTCCTTTGACTTGAATTATCGAGAAAGTTTGTGGTCTTCTTTTGAAGAAGCAAGGGAAAAACTATCTCCCTTTGTGCAATTGGCGGATATCTGCTTTGGCCTAGAGCCTATTCAACTCTTCAATGAATCTGGAAAAGATGTGAAGGATGAATTGGGGTTGAAGCGTCCTTATGAAGATAAGGATACCTTGCTGAAGGTTGTTAAAGTTTTAGCAGAGAACTATTCTTTGCAGGGTCTTGCTTTTACCCAGAGGGAAATGACCTACAATAATGAATATTTGTTGAAGGCATACTTGTATCAAGATGGTATTCTTTATGAAACGGAAAAAGAATCCATTCAAGTTTTGGACCGAGTTGGGACAGGGGATGCCTTTACAGCAGGAATTATTTTGGGCTATTTGCAGGAAAAAACGCCACAAGAAATAGTCGACTTGGGGATGGCTAGTTTTCAATTCAAACATACCATTGAAGGGGACATTAATGTCATCAGTCAATCGGATATTGATTTGCTATTGAAAAAAGGGTCACGTGAAATAAAACGATAGAAAGAAGGAAAAAGTATGTTGTATCCAATACAAACAAAAACACGCTCAGTCTATTCCTTAAATGGAATATGGAAATTTAAACAAGGGAACAATGATGTTCATACTCTGTTAGATACAGATGAAGTAATGGTTGTACCGAGTTCTTTCAATGATGTTGTTGTCGATAAAGCAAAGCGTCGTTTTGTCGGTGATAATTGGTATGAACTGATGGTAGCTCTTCCAGTAGTAGCTGATGATGAGGAGTTAGTTGTACGCTTTGGTTCGGTGACACATCAGGCAAAAGTTTATGCAGATGGTCAGTTAATCGGGGAACATAAGGGTGGTTTTACCCCTTTTGAATGCTTGATTCCATCAAACTTATACGATGCTGACCAATTCCGATTGACGGTTTGTGCCAATAATGAACTAAATTATACAACCCTCCCAGTAGGGAATTATAGTGAAGAAGTGGATGAGAATGGCCAAATTGTGAAGACTGTTAAGGAAAATTTTGACTTTTTCAACTATGCTGGTATCCAGCGAACGGTTCATCTCTATAAACGTCCAAAAAATAGGATTGAAGATATTGTTATTCGGACAGAGATAAATCAAGATTTGACTCAGGCGGTAGTAAATGTTGATGTGAAGGCAGTTGGTTACTATGATTCAATTTGTATTCATATTTTAGATCAAGAGGGACAGGAAGTGGGGGTTCTTGAAAATGGACAAATGGTCATTGAACATCCACGCCTTTGGGAGGTTTTGGATGCCTATCTCTATATTGCTAAAGTTGAATTATTTGACGGAGAAAACTTGCTAGATACCTACTCAGAACAATTTGGTATTCGTAGTGTAGCAGTTGAAAATGGGCAATTTTTCATCAATGGAAAACCTTTCTATTTCAAGGGATTTGGTAAACATGAAGATACCTTTATTAATGGTCGTGGTTTCAATGAAGCAGCCAATCTGATGGATTTGAATTTGCTTAAAGATATTGGAGCAAATTCCTTTAGGACATCTCATTATCCCTATTCTGAGGAAATGATGCGGCTGGCAGATCGTTTGGGGATTGTCGTCCTTGATGAAGTGCCAGCAGTTGGCCTGTTCCAGCTTTTCAATGCAGCATTGAATTTGGCAGGTGATTCTGAAGAAGTAAAAAATACTTGGGAAGTTATGCAAACCAAGGAGGCTCATGAGATGGTGATTGATGAATTGATAGCTCGTGATAAGAATCATCCTTCTGTAGTGATGTGGGTTGTTGCCAATGAACCGGCAGGGCATGAAAAGGGAGCACGTGCTTATTTTGAACCTCTGATTCAGCGCATGAGGGACAGAGATCCTTCTAAGCGTCCTGTGACCTTGGTCAATATTATGACAGCAACGCCTGATAAGGATGAGGTTATGGATTTGGTCGATGTTGTCTGTCTCAATCGTTACTATGGTTGGTATGTTGAACATGGTGACTTGAAGGCAGCAGAAAAGGGCTTGAGACAGGAATTAGAGACCTGGCAAGGGCTTTATCCAGACAAGCCAATTTTGATTACGGAATATGGTGCAGATACTCTTCCAGGTTTGCATTCAATGTGGGATATTCCTTATACAGAGGAATTTCAGGTGGATTACTACGATATGAACCATCGCGTCTTTGATTCAATTCCTAATCTAATCGGTGAGCAAGTCTGGAATTTTGCGGATTTTGAAACCACGGTTGGACTCATTCGTATTCAAGGAAATCACAAAGGATTGTTCTCAAGAAATAGACAACCCAAGCAAATTGTAAGAGAAATCAAGAAACGTTGGACTGCCATTCCAAACTACCATTATAAGAGGAAATGAGCTATAATAGTAGCAAATAGAAAGTTGTAATGGAGGACCAAGCACATGGCGAAACCCTTGGTAGAAAAAGCATCAGAACGCTTATTGGAATTGATTTTGGAAAGAGGATATGAAGTTGGTGACAAGCTTCCAAATGAGTATGAATTGGCCCAAGATTTAGAAGTTGGACGTTCGACTGTTCGTGAAGCTGTTCGAAGTTTGGCTACTCGAAATATTCTGGAGGTGCGGCAAGGGTCGGGAACTTACATCAGTTCCAAAAAAGGAGTTTCAGAGGATCCTTTAGGTTTTTCGTTGGTCAGAGACCGTGTGAAACTGACGACAGATTTGTTTGAAGTGCGGTATTTGCTTGAACCGAGAATTGCGGAGCGTGTCGCTCAATTTGCCTCGGATGAAGACATTGCTCGACTAGAAGAAATTGTCTTTGCTATTGAAGAGGCGGTAGCTGCTGGAGATTCGAAGCATCTGGAATTGGATGTGCAATTTCACTGTATGTTGGCGGAGATGAGTGGGAATCTGGCAATGACTAGTCTCATGCCTGTCATTAATCAATCTATTCATCTAATCAATGAAAATTATTCAAATCGTCAGATGAAATCGGATAGTTTACAGGCCCACAGGAATATCTTAATGGCTATCAAGCAACGTCACCCTGTTGCAGCATATGATAGCATGTTAGCACATATTACATCAGTAAGACAGGTTGTTTTAAGCGAATGGTTCGATAAAGATATGACTTTGCATGGTCTCAACGATCATAAATAGAAATACGAAATAGACTGCCCAGAATAATTTTCTGGGTATTTTTTTGCATTTTTCTTGACAAATCATCTGATGAATTATATACTATAACTATAAAATGATAACGCTTTCTAATTGGAGGTCAAGATGTTAAAGCAATTAAAAGAAAATTACTTTTTCGCAGTGATTCGAGGAAAAGATGAAGAAGATGCGAAAGAAATCGCTCGCCATGCGATTTTGGGAGGTATTCGAAATATTGAAATTACATTTTCGACTCCAAATGCAGCGACAGTTATCAAAGAATTACAAGAGGAGTTCTCAGATGATTCTTCCGTAGTCATTGGGGCGGGAACAGTAATGAATCTTAAGTTGGCACAAGCAGCCATTGATGCAGGTGCTAGTTTTCTGGTTAGTCCTCATTTTGATAAAGAAATTCAAGACTTGGCGCAAGAGGCTGAGGTATTCTACTTCCCAGGCTGTGCAACTGCAACGGAGATTGTCACAGCTAGTCAGGCGGGATGTCCTATTATCAAGCTTTTCCCTGGTGGCGTGTTGGGGCCTGGATTTATCAAGGATATTCACGGCCCTGTGCCTGAAGTGGATCTGATGCCTTCTGGTGGTGTATCAGTTGATAATGTTGCAGATTGGAAAAAGGCAGGCGCTTGTGCTGTTGGAGTTGGTTCGGCTCTGGCAAGTCGAGTACAGGCTGAAGGCTATGAAAGTGTAACGACGATTGCTCGCAGTTTTGTTGCAGCTTTGGAGGGATGAAATGAGTTTTAATGACAAAAACTTTATGCTAAAAAATGAGCCTGCTAAGGAGCTTTACGGGAAAATAGCAGAGCTTCCTATCTATGATTTCCATTGCCACTTGGATCCTAAGGAAATTTTTGAAGATAAGGTTTATGAAGATATTGTTGATCTGTGGCTGGGGGGTGACCATTATAAGTGGCGCTTGATGCGGGCTAATGGTATCTCAGAAGAAGAAATCACAGGTTCAGCAAGTAAACTAGATAAGTTTAAGGCCTGGGCAAGAACCTTGGAACGGGCTTTCGGAAATCCTCTTTATCATTGGAGTCATTTGGAATTGCGACAGGTTTTCGGTGTTGAGGAATTGTTGACCGCAGAAAATGCAGAGCGACTCTATCATCAGCTCAATACTTATTTGCAAGAACATCAAGTTAGTCCACGGAAGTTGATTGCGGATGCTAGGGTGACCTTTATTGGGACTACTGACCATCCATTAGATACACTAGAATGGCATAAGTGCTTGGCTGAGGACTCGACCATAGATACTGTAGTGGCACCGACTTTCCGACCAGATGAAGCTTTTATAGAACATCGAAATTTCAATCCATTTATGAAACGCTTGGAAGAAGTCACAGGGGTAGCAGTAAGAGACTTTGCAAGTTTTGTAGAGGCACTTGGTCAGCGCGTTTCCTATTTTGCTCAACACGGTTGCCGAGCAAGTGACATCAGTTTTACGACTATTTCCTATGAAGAGGCTACCCTCGAAGAGTTGGATGAAATTTTACTAGCAAGACTGGCAGGTAAAGAGGCTGGCCAATCCAGTATCAATAAATGGCAGACTGCTATCTTTAGAGAATTGTGCCGATTGTATAAGAAACATGGCTTTGTGACACAAGTTCACTTTGGTTCTTTACGGAACAACCATACCGGACTATTTGAAAAACTTGGAGCAGATGTAGGTGTGGATTCGATTGGAGACCAGACATGTCTGACAGTGAATTTGAATCGTTTGTTAGATAACTTGGTCAGGGAAAATGCCCTTCCAAAAATGATTTGGTACAATCTCAATCCGAGTTACAACATTGCTCTGGCCAATACTTTGGCGAATTTCCAGTCCAATGAGGAAGGGCTTCGTAGTCAGCTACAATTTGGTGCTGGTTGGTGGTTCAATGATACCAAGTTGGGCATGATTGACCAGATGAATGCCTATGCAGAACAGGGCATGCTTGCTAATTTTGTTGGTATGTTGACAGATTCGCGTAGCTTTTTATCTTATCAACGGCATGATTATTTCAGACGCATTTTAGCGACCTATGTTGGTCAATGGATTGTTGATGAAGAAGTGCCTGAAGATTACAAGCGTTTAGGCCAGTTTGTAGAAGCCATATCCTATTACAATGCCAAAGAATTTTTTGAACAATAAAGGAGAGTAAATCATGAAAATGTCATTTCGATGGTACGGGAAAAAAGATCCTGTGACACTGGAAGAGATTAAAGCAATCCCTGGTATGCAGGGAATCGTAACAGCTGTCTATGATGTGCCAGTTGGTCAAGCTTGGCCCCTTGAAAACATTCTAGAGCTGAAAAAAATGGTCGAAGATGCAGGACTTGAAATTACTGTTATTGAATCCATTCCTGTTCATGAAGACATCAAACAAGGGAAGCCAAATCGTGATGAGTTAATTGAAAACTATAAAACTTCCATCCGTAATGTCGGGGCTGCAGGTATTCCAGTTGTATGCTATAATTTCATGCCTGTGTTTGACTGGACCCGTTCAGACTTGCACCACCCACTTCCAGATGGTTCAACTTCTTTAGCTTTCCTTAAATCTGATTTGGCAGGTGTTGATCCTGTGGCGGATGATTTGAACTTACCGGGTTGGGATTCGTCCTACTCCAAGGAAGAAATGAAGGCGATTATTGAAAATTATCGTCAGAATATCTCTGAAGAAGATTTATGGGCGAATTTGGAGTATTTCATCAAAGCGATTCTGCCAACGGCTGAGGAAGCTGGAGTCAAAATGGCTATTCACCCTGATGACCCTCCGTATGGAATTTTCGGATTGCCACGTATTATTACTGGTCAAGAAGCCGTTGAACGATTTTTGAATCTCTATGATTCAGAACACAATGGAATTACCATGTGTGTAGGATCCTATGCTTCTGATCCGAAAAATGATGTCCTTGCCATGACGGAATATGCTCTCAAACGCAATCGTATCAATTTTATGCATACGCGCAATGTGACGGCAGGTGCTTGGGGCTTCCAAGAAACTGCACATTTGTCACAGGCTGGTGACATTGACATGAACGCTGTTGTTAAATTATTGGTGGACTATGACTGGACTGGTGCCTTGCGTCCAGACCACGGTCGTCGTATCTGGAGAGACCAGACCAAGACACCTGGTTATGGTCTGTATGACCGAGCCCTTGGGGCAACCTACTTTAACGGTCTCTATGAAGCCAATATGCGAGCAGCAGGCAAGACACCAGATTTTGGAATTACAGTCAAAACAGTTGGAAATAAGGAGAGCTAATATGTCACGTGTTATTGAGTTTAAGGATAAGGTTGTTGTTATTACAGGTGCAGGAGGCGTGCTTTGTGGCTATTTGGCAAAAGAATTTGCTAAGGCAGGCGCAAAGGTTGCGCTTTTGGACTTAAATGAAGCTGCGGCTCAGGTCTTCGTTGATGAGATTGCAGCAGCAGGAGGCGTTGCGAAAGCATATAAATCTAACGTTCTTTCTAAGGAAAATTTGGAAGAAGTTCGCCAGCAAGTCCTAGCAGATTTTGGCCCTGTAGATATTTTAATCAATGGTGCAGGAGGCAATAATCCAAAAGCGACAACGGACAATGAATTCCATGAGATTGGACTGCCAGCTGAGACCAAAACTTTCTTCGACTTGGATGAGGCAGGTATCAACTTTGTATTCAATTTGAACTATTTGGGAACCTTATTGCCAACACAGGTCTTTGCACAGGATATGATTGGTCGCTCGGGAGCAAATATTATCAATATTTCCAGCATGAATGCCTTTACTCCTTTGACAAAAATTCCAGCCTACTCAGGTGCCAAGGCTGCTATTAGTAATTTTACCCAATGGTTAGCAGTCCATTTTTCAAAAGTTGGTATTCGTTGTAATGCGATTGCGCCTGGATTTCTGGTTACCAACCAAAACCGTGGCTTGCTATTTGACGAGTCAGGTCAACCGACCGCACGTGCCAACAAGATTTTGACCAATACACCAATGGGGCGTTTTGGTGAAGCGGAAGAGCTAGTCGGCGGAGTCTTCTTCTTGGCAGACGAGAATTTGGCAAGTTTTGTCAACGGTGTTGTTTTACCGATTGACGGTGGCTTCTCAGCCTATTCAGGAGTTTGATGATGAAAACGGATTACGTATTTTGTGTGGACTCTGATGGCTGCGCCATGGACACCATGACCTACAAACATAAACTCTTTTTCGGTCCCTTGGCTGCGGAAGTTTTTGGTGTTGAAGATAAAGAACCATTTTTAGCTGAATGGAATCGAGTTAATCTCTACTCACGAGAACGTGGCATTAACCGTTTTGTCGGCTTAGTTAAAGCTCTAGAATTTGCAGGTGTGACTGGTATAGATAACTTGAAAAATTGGGTCGTTACTACAGATTCTTTGTCAAATGCTTCTCTGGAAAGATTGATAGAGGAGCAGCCGTCAAAAGACTTGGAATTAGCTTTAGAATGGTCCACTCAAGTCAATCAAGCCATTAAGAAGTATAGTGGACCAGTTTTAGCCTTCATCGGCGTTCACAAGGGCTTGGAAAAATTGAGCCAGTTAGGAAAAGTCTACGTAGTTTCTTCTGCTAATAAGGAAGCGGTAGAAGAAGAGTGGACAGACCAGGGTTTGATGGACTTTGTTACAGAATTGTACTGTCAAGACCGTGGCAAGAAAGAAGATGTCATCAAACTGTTAATAGAGGAAGGGTATTGTCCTGATAAGATTATGATGATTGGTGACTCGCCAGGTGATTTGAAGGCGGCGGAACTCAATAATGTTCACTTCTATCCCATTTTAGTAGGACAAGAGATGCAATCTTGGGCGGATTTGACAGAAACGATTGCAGATGACTTTGTTCATCAAGCATTCACAAATGAGAAAGAAATAGAATTGACACAGGCATTTTGGAATAATTTAGACGACTAGAGAGAAGGGCTAGAGGCGCTATGCCCTCTAGCTTTTTTGGAGGCAAACATGACACATTTAGTAGATTTACGGAAGAAACCTTACAGCCTTGATGAAGAGGCTATTTCTTGGATTGAAGAAACTATTGCTCAGATGACCTTGGATGAAAAAATCGGTCACCTCTTTGTCAACATGGGGAGCCAGCGGACAGAAGAATATCTGACTGGAGTATTAAATGATTATAAGATTGCTGCTGTTCGTTACAATCCTGGACCTGCTGTAGATATTTGGGAGCAAAACTATATTTTGCAGACCAAGTCTAAAATTCCTCTCTTGATTGCAGCCAATACCGAATCTGGTGGGAATGGCGCTGTTACGGACGGAACGAAAATTGGGGATGAGATCAAGATTGCTGCGACAACCGATCCCCACTATGCTTATGAAATGGGGAAAGTTGCAGGACTTGAAGCAGCTGCAGTAGGCTGCAATGCCTCCTTTGCACCGATTATGGACCTCAGTCGTAATTGGCGCAATCCAATCATTGCAAACCGAACATGGGGAGCTAATGTAGACCAAGTCATTGAATTATCCAAAGAATACATGCGAGGTATTATGGAGCATGGCATTGTGCCGTTTGCTAAGCATTTCCCAGGCGATGGTATTGATGAACGTGACCATCATCTCTCTTTTGCTTCGAATCCCATGACCAAATCTGAATGGATGGAAACATTTGGACGGATTTATGGTGAGATGGCTGACGCAGGTCTCCCAGGTATTATGGCGGGGCATATTCATTTGCCAAATGTTGAGAAAGAAATGCATCCAGAACGTGAATTGGATGATATGTTGCCAGCTTCGCTGAATAAAACCCTCTTGGATGAATTGCTTCGTGGAGAATTAGGTTACAATGGCGCCATTGTCACGGATGCTAGTCACATGATTGGTATGACAGCCTCTATGCCACGTCGTGAGTTATTGCCTACAGCTATTGAGGCAGGTTGTGATCTTTTCCTTTTCTTCAACGATCCAGAAGAAGATTTGCAATGGATGAAAGAAGGATTGGAAAATGGTCTGCTTTCTGAGGAACGCCTCCATGATGCTCTTCGTCGTACCTTGGGCTTGAAAGCTAAACTCGGTCTTCATCAGTTTGAAGGTCGTCGTCAGGAAATCATGTTGCCAAAAGAAGAAGCACTGGCTTTGATTGGTAGAGATGAGGCGAAACAGCTTGCAAAAGAAATAGCTGACAAGGCGATTACCTTGGTAAAAGCCAAACAAGAAGGAATTTTCCCCGTCAATCCAGAACGCTACAAACGGATTTTGTTGGTAGAAGTAGATGGCTATAAGGGTGGTTTTGGCGCCATGATCAATGCTGGCAAGAAGAGAGCAGCCGATACGCTGAAAGAACTATTAGAAGCTCGAGGTCACCAAGTATCTATCTGGGAAAATACGGAGGCACGGATTGCTAAATTACCAGAAGAAGAAAGACCAGCAGCGATTGCGAATGTCTATGCTTCCAAGCGTCCTATTGCCGAAATCACAGATAACTATGATTTGATTATCGATTTAGTCGATGTCAACTCAGGAGGGACAACTCAGCGGATTATTTGGCCAGCTGCTAAGGGAACGCCAGACCAGCCTTTCTATGTTCACGAAATTCCAACCATTGTCGTCTCTGTTCAGCACCCATTTGCACTTGCAGATATGCCACAGGTTGCAACCTATATCAATGCCTACGATGGCTTGCCAGTCACATTAGAAGCCTTGGTTGCTAAACTAGCAGGAGAGTCAGACTTTACAGGAGTATCACCTGTAGATGCCTATTGTGGCTTGGTAGATACACAGATTTGGCGCGGAAAATAAGGAGGAAAGAATGCCTAGATTGGTTGATTTGCGGAAGAAACCCTATTGTTTGAATGATGAGCAGCTTACCTGGGTAGAAAATACCTTGGCTCATCTGACTGATGAAGAAAAAATCGGTCAATTGTTTGTTAATCTATTCTTCTTCGGAGGAGACGCTTTTAGCGGAAATAATCTGAGTAATAAGGAATTGATGAACCGATATCACATAGGTGGTGCTCGTTATATGAATGGCAGTCCAGAACAGGTACAAGGACTGATTAACGAGTTGCAAAGCTATTCAAAAGTACCTCTCTTGGTTGCAGCGAACTGTGACTCAGGTGGAGATGGGGCTGTGAAAGGCGGAACCTATATTTCCTCAGGTGCTCAATCGGAAGCTAGTCGGGATCCTCGTATTCCCTACCTAGCAGGTCTCGTATCTGCGAGAGAGGAGACTGCATTAGGTGTAAATGTCAACTTTGATCCGTGCGTGGACATTGTACAGAACTGGCGCAATACGATTGTCAATACCAGAGCCTACGGCACAAATGCGGATGATGTGATTGCCTATACCAGTGCCTATTTAGAAGGATTGACTGCTGAAAGAGATGTTATTCAATGTATCAAGCATTTCCCAGGAGATGGTACAGAAGAACGTGATCAGCATCTAGTCCTCGGTGTCAATGAACTCTCTCCAGAAGAATGGGACAATAGTTTTGGTCGTGTCTATCGTCATCATATTGAAGCTGGTGTTGAGATGATTATGGCAGGTCATATAGCCTTGCCATATTACCAGAAAGAACTGAATCCAAGTTTGATGGACGAAGATATTTTGCCTGCAACACTGGCTCCTGAATTGATTCAAGATTTATTGAAAGAAAAATTGGAATTCAATGGCTTGGTTATAACAGATGCCAGCCACATGTTGGGGATGACAGCAGCCATGCGTCGTGAAGACTACGTACCTGCAGCCATTGCTGCGGGTTGTGATATGTTCTTATTCTTCAATAACTTAGAAGAAGATTTTGAATTTATGCTCAATGGCTACCGCAAGGGAGTGATTACTGAGGAAAGACTTCATGATGCTCTCCGTCGCATTTTAGGTCTGAAAGCCAAACTCAATCTGCATATCAAACAAGCAGAAGGAACCTTATTAAAATCAAACGATGAATTGGCTATTATTCGCTGCGAAGAACACTTGGCTTGGCAACGTGAGGCGGCAGACAAAGCAATTACGCTGTTGAAGGATACCCAGAAAAATCTTCCAATTAGTCCAGAAACCCATCGCAGAATCCGTTTGTATTACCTAGAAGGTGAAAAAGAAGGCATTATGGCGGCAAATACAGAAGTGGTTGATAACCTTAAAGCTGCCTTGGAAGCGCGTGGTTATGAAGTGACTGTCAATGATGGTACGACTCGGATCAAAGGAAAAACGTTGCAATACCGAGAAGAAGTTGATTTAGCCTTGACTGTTGCCAATGTCATTGGATATGGAGCGCAGAATAATTACCGCATCCAGTGGAAAACGGCCATGTCCAATGAAGTTCCTTGGTATGTACATGAAGTTCCAACCATTTTCGTTTCACTAAACTATACAACTCACCTTCATGATGTTACCATGGTCAAAACTGCTATCAATGCCTACCATCATAATAAAAACACGATTGAATCTCTCCTTGATAAATTAGAAGGAAAAGATGACTTCTATGGTGTGCCAAATGAGAATGTTTGGGCCAATAAATGGCAAGCAAAACTATAAAACTAAACTCCTTTCTATCCTAGATAGAGGGAGTTTTTCTAGGGATATGTACCTTTGTCAATGATGTGAGACCAGAAAGGTGAAATTGAAGTTATCCATTTGTTAAGCTTTACTAGGAGCTAGC
>NZ_JBIMJS010000005.1:0-116225 GCF_043674225.1 Streptococcus sp. A11 | reverse complement strand
CTACCCTAAAAAATGCTTGGACTACAAGTCGCCGAGTGAATTTCTTTTGGATGGCTAAGTTCAACTTGAAATTTGGGTTTTTCCCATTTTATCATATTTTTGTGCAAAAACAAAGCGACTTCCCATCCACAATCCTTCTAAGATATGTTATACTAGAAGAAGTTATGAAAAAGAATGGGGTTGTCTATATTTTCACCAAAAAATCTCTTAATTCATCTATTTTTTGCAATTATTGCAGCTGGCATGTTCTTATATGGAGCTGACAATACTGCCTTGATTTGGAATATGTTTTGGGCATTGCTTGCCTTGGACTTTGCTATATTGGTCCGCCAAAACAACCACACCGCAAGCAAGCTTCTAATTACGCCTTTCTGGCTCTTCTTCTATCCCAATACCTTTTATATACTAACGGAAATTGCAAATTTGCAGTTTTCAAGCAATACACTTTGGGAACAGTCTAGCTTGATTCTCTTCATGCTCTACGTTCCAGCCATTCTCTTTGGCATAATGGCTGGAGTGGAAAGCGTTGAATTGATTTTTAAAGGCTATGGTATTCAATTTTATGGTCTTCGTCTCTTAGTCATCAGCCTCCTATCTCTTTTTTCAAGTTATGCTATCTACATTGGGCGTTATGCAAACTTACATAGTTGGGACATATTTACACGACCACTAGTGTTTCTCAATAGTCTAACCTCAGCCATTAACTGGTCAACCTTCCCTTTTATCCTTGGCTTCACATTTATGCAAGTCATGGTCTTGGTCTTTGCCGTTGATGAATAAATGAGTTGAAAGAAACAGGTCAGCTGTTTCTTTTTTTGTTTTCAAACACTTAATCCAAGCTTAAACAAGTCCTAACAATTTGATGACAAGTCCCCTTTTTCATCCTGAATGTGATATACTAGCATTTATATTCTACAGAAAGAGGTTTGTCATGTTTACCAAGAAAAATGTTTTTATCCATATTTTTTTCCTCATCATCGCTACCGGACTAAAGCGTTACGGTGTCACAGCACCAGACTTGACTTGGAATATGTTTTTGGCTTTGGTAGCACTTGATTTTGCCATCCTCACCAACCACAGTAAGTCTAAATACATAAAAATCATTGCTACCCTTCTCTGGCTCTTTTTCTATCCTAATACCTTTTATATGGTGACGGACATTGTCCATATGCATTTTGCAAACACTGTGCTCTGGCAACGCGAAAGCATGATCCTTTTCATGCTCTATGTCCCAAGTATTTTCTATGGGGTCATGACTGGCGTGGAAAGCCTGCGACTGGTTTTCTCTGCCTTTTCTATCAAGTCCTACTGGATCAGACTGTTTCTGATTGGTGGTCTTTCCCTTCTATCCAGCTTTGCCATTCACATTGGACGCTATGCACGGCTCAATTCATGGGACATCTTTACCAGACCAAGCCTGGTTGTCAGTGAAATGATTGAAGTCATTTCTTGGGCTGCCTTGCCTTTCATCCTGGGCTTTACCTTTATTCAAATCATGGTCTTGGTCTTCTCCATTGACGAATAACAAAACCGGCAACAGCCTTGTACTGTTACCGGTTTTTCTTATCCAAAATGGAGTTGTTCAAATAGATCTTCCAAGTCGGCAATGATCTCCTGATGAAAATCCAAATAATAGGTTTTCTGGTCAGAATCTGGTAATTTTTCAATGTCTGCCAAAATGTCCTGATAGCGTCGTAGAAGGTTCTTACCAGCCACTTTATCTATCTCATCCATTTCACCGATACCTGCTGCTATGTCATCTAAGCTGTCATATTTTGTCAGCATAGCCTCAGTCCACTCCCGCTTGTCCTTGTTGAGAGTGACAATCTTTTCTGTCAACCAGTCTTCAAACCTTTCCACTTCTGTCAAAGACTGGCTAGTAGCAGCCTTAATCACTTGGTCAGTCCTACTTGAACGAAGGTAATTCCGATAAAACCAAACGGCAAAAAGAATGACTAGAATGATATTGACTGGAAAAACAAAGCTAAGGGTGAACAGTACGATCAGCCACAAAATCAACTTGACATTTCTTGTCGCTTTCTCTGCCCGTTTGTTTTTTTCTTCCCACTCGTCCAATATAGCCTGGGCTTGTGCAGTATAGGTTTCAACCAATTTTGCCAGTCGTACCTTTTTCTCTGGGTCATCTTCCAACTCCACTGCCAAATAGGCTTGATTGGCCCTAGCCTTGGCTGCTTCATAGGTCTGAACTGTCCCCAAATAGGCCGCGCATTGCTATTCATCTGATTCAGCAAGCGGTCCGTCTGCCCTTTGATAAAAGACCGATCTCTTGATGTTAATTTACGGTAAGGCATAATAACCCCTCCCTGTATATCTGAAATATACTACCATTTTACGATAGGTTATATTCTTTTGCAATGCTTCAATATCATTATTTCCTTCTGCCAAATAATAGACTTAAAATGTCAAAACCACCTGCCAATGCACCAATGATTACAGAGAGGCACAGTTTACGATAAAAACCAAGGCAATACTTTGTCCATCTGTCCTTCCTCCTATTTCCTACGAAAGAATATGAAAGCTATCGCAATAGCAATAATTCCTACCAGATATCAAATCGCAAATGTAAGAAATAGAAATGCACCCTTACATTTCTCCCCTGGTTTAGCTGATAAGATGTCATAGATTTAGAAACATAAAAAGCTCATTAATTTTTTGTTCAATCTGTCCTAATTCTACCACAAACCATTCAGTAACGGAAACTATTTTACCAGTTGGAGAAATGGTTTCTAGTTGGACGCGCTTGTCGTAGAAGGCATCCTGCTTTACAGCATTAAGCGTGCCCATCTTCTAATTCAAGCAATCCCTTTTTAAACCACAAAACTCTATATTTTAGGTATGATAGAATGATTATCTACTCCATCCTTCGAAATATCCCATCTGGCTACATTAATTTTTTTTATTCGTTTTCCACTACCATAATCAAGCAAATCTTCTCTTTTTAAATTGATTAAAACTTTTTGTAGGCTCCCTAACCCATCAGATGATAATAAATATGCTTCTTCGGGATTACAAAGTTTACAATATATCAATAATTGTCCTAAATTTTGAAGAGTTAACGCTGGCTTTTTCGCTTCAACAAAATAGATTTCAGCTCTATCTTTCCATCTTACAATCCCCAAAACATCAATTTCAATTTTCAATCCAACAACTTGTGGAAAATATTGTATTACATCATATTTATTTAAAATTGAATCTAAATATACGGAGTGACAATCTAATACAAATATTTCACACCTCTTGTTTTTAAACTTTTCCCTAAGGTATGTATCTAACCATTTGACCATACCTGGGTATAACTCAAATTCACTTCTTACCTTATTCGCCATATCCTAACTCTTTTGCTAATTGAGTCCATGAATCAAAATGCTTTCCTCTTATTTTTTCGGGTAAACTATCATCATTTTCCATTGGGTGAATCGGCTTGCTTCTTAACCTAACAGCTTTCTCCCAATAGAATTGATGGGTTTTATTTTCATCTAAATAATCAAGTAATTCTTCTGCATATCGTTCTAATGCCCTTTGCTTGTGAACAACGTTAAATCCTATAGGTAGAAACTCATTTGCCCATATTTTAACCTGGTGTTCCTTTTTCCAATATTTCGTTTTTCCTTGCTTATATTTTTTTAAATTAGAATCTCTGAAGTTAGGATGACCAAAATCTATTGTTTGAACGGGTATATCTAATGTTTTCAACATATTAGCTATATCTATAACAAATTGCCAGTTACCTGGAATCTCAATGTACACTCTATGACATCCATCTTGACCAAAAGCCAGATTACTTTTCCTAATATAGCCAGTCACGTCCGCTACCCCTCTGAGCAATTCCTTCTTCTCATCAATAGTCATATTAAATAATTCATCATTCATTACCATAGTTGAATGGTGAACACCATTTCCAATAAATCTGAGAATCTCTCTCATAGTATAATCTTCATTAGACTTTGTAAAAGACACCCTTGTTACATTCTTTGTTTGTGAAATAGCTAGTGAATGTCCTAACAGCGGCTCAATAATACTTCTAATATCAGCTAAACTACTTTTTACATATACTGAAACTTCTAACCCTTCATCATCTCGTAAATTTTTATGGGGTATCTCTATCGTAACTGTGGTGTAATTGGTATCCCTTTGTACTTCTCCATTTCCTAATATCATACCTACTAAATAAGCCATTTGATTATTCATTTTCAATTACCTCACCCTCATTATTGACAAAATTTTCATAAATCTGATCAGCAATAGCCTTCGCCATAAGCGGTGGCACTGCATTACCAATTTGTGTTCTAATATCAACCTTACTACCATAGAAAATAAATCTATCATCAAACGACTGAATTCGTGCGGCCTCTCTCGGTGTAATAGAACGATGTAAAAATGGATGATTGTTTGTACCATTTGATGCTGCATCAAATCTTGTATCTATAGTAGGGGATGGCTCATCCCACTTCAATCTACCCCACGTTGATTTATATTTTTGTTTTCCTAAAAGTTTTTTTGGAAGATATTCCTTACCTTTTTCTGGTGGAATCATGCTAAGTTTATGAATTGCAATTTCAGAATGATTGGAGGCTTTATGGTTATATAGTTTCACACTATCTTTCCTCATAAGCTTTTGATATTCTGTTCTTGCTTCTGTGATATAACTCTGTTCAAAATCACCCTCATTTGAATTCAAATACGCTAAATCTTCAATAGCATCTCGAACTGTTGTTAGGCTTTTGACTGTTGGCTCTGGTAACGAAATTGCATTTTTTTTACTACATAAGAAAATAACCCTCTCTCTATTTTGTGGAACACCGTAATCACTTGCTCTAAGTATGCCTACACTAACTTCATAACCTAGTTTCTTTATCTCATTTATAATTTGTTCTTTAAACCAACCGTTTGATGTCGACATCAAATTTTTTACATTTTCTATTACAAAAACTAATGGTTGCAACACCTTAACTAAATGAAGAAATTCTATAAATAAAAAATTCCTAGGGTCCTCTAACCCTAACTTCTTACCTTTTAACGAGAACCCTTGACATGGTGGTCCACCAATAATCATATTTACTTTATTTTTTTTCGAAAGATCTATTATTTTTTTCTTTATCTCTTTGTCCTTTATATCTCCTATAATCAATTCTGAGCCTGGGATATTTTTTCTGAACGTCTGTGCGACCTTTTCGTTAACATCTAATGCAACTTTTGTTACAAAATGAGGATTTTTATGCATTCCATACGACATACCTCCTGCACCACAAAATAAATCAAGTATTCTAAATTCCATTTCTTTATCACTCTCTCGTCTTTTTATCAATATTCGCTTAAACATTTCTTTACCATTTATTTTTGGTTTAAAAAGATCATACTCATTATCAGAACCATGATTTGCCTCTCCAACAATTTCAAATATTTCATCATTATGGTATTTCAAATATGTAAGTGGCACACCCATTATTCCATAATAATCCATTGGTATTTCTGAAACTCTGTAAACGTGAATTGCATCAAAATTATCATACTTCGGATAATTACCTTCTATGAATTTGTGAGTCAAAACAAGCTTCTTTTTGCTATTAGTGGGAACCTCTAAATTTGTAAGCCACATTGCATTTCCTAAACTTCTCCATTTTTGACCAAATTCGTCCACCCAAAACCTTGTTTTTCTTGGTTCAGTACTATCTGGAACCCTAAATGACATATCTCCAAAATGGTAGCCTACACGAGCTTCATTCTTCTTTATATAAGGAAAAATTTCTTTGTATGTTATTGCATTTTGGTTGCTAATCAAGAGATATTTCTTATGATACTTAGTTAGCAATGAGAATAATTCTGAAAATTTAGAAAAAGGTGGATTTGTCACTACAATATCAGAATCGATTAAATACTTTATAGATTCTGGGCTTCTAAAATCTCCGTCACCAGTTAGTTTTCGAAGCTTTCTATCATTTACGAGCATGTCAAAGAGCTTGTTTTCATCTAAACAATCAATGATAGCAGGTGACATTTCGTCAATCTCCAGAATAAGCCCCCTGCCATCTTCACTTGAATGAATCTCCGAGTTTGCATATGAAATACATACCAGTTTTTTTAAGTTGAATCGATTGAAATTTTTCAGAAAATATTTTGCAAAAGCGGAATCATATGGGTTGTCACAATTACAAAGTACTTTTTTTCCAATGAATTGAGATTCATAATGTTGTACTTCACTTTCTACGGTTTTATAATCTGTATACCATTCATCTGTATTATTCCCACTGTATTTTGCTTTATTTAATATTGAGTTTCCCACTATTAAAACCTCTTGCTATCCTTTTCTGCCTATTCATATTACGTATTTTCAACCTCACACACTTTATAATTTATGAAATATCTCATTCTAAGTTGTGATTTTTTATCCTTGATTGCTTCTTCAATCTCAGCAACACCTGCCACAACCGACTTGTCAGTTGGAACAGTCTTGAAATAGAGCTTATTCTTGATTTCACCACTTTGTTCTTTACGGATGCGGGTGATAGCTGTTTTTGAAATATCATAAAAAGACAAGAAGTCATAGATAAAAGAAGCTTGGTCAAAACCATCCTCCAATAACTGCTGAATCTTGTCTTCGATTGTAATAATATCAAACTTTGCCATAAGATCTCCTAGCTTTTCCTAACACATTTGTATTAGTACAAAAGGAGCGTTTGATAAAAAAATAACCCACGTTATTATACTAAATACACCATTCAGATTCCTAATCTTATTTTGTGATAGGACTGTTGTTGTTAGGGTTTGACTGAAAGTCAAACCCATGGTATACGTAGTATATCATGGGCATTTTTATATTAGTTTGCTTAAAAATCCATCCTCCTCTCCATCTCCTCCATATCATAGTCAAAAAGAAGGTCATGGCAATCTGTAAAGAGCTGGCGACGCTTGTCATCATCCACCACCGCAATATCCACTCCCCTATCATCATAGCAATGATACAAAACCTTTTCCTTGCTAGATAGAAAGATAAGAGAAGCAGAAAGGTAGTTAAAGCCACCATGGTCAGCCTTGATAATCTCCCACAAGAGAGCTTTCAAATCTTGGTCAGCGACCGGAAAAAGATAGCGTTCATAGACCAGCACTTCTCCCGTACAGTCCTCCACTTCAACCAAGTCAGGTTCAGGACACTTGTTAAAGTTAAATTTCGATATAAAATGCCAGAGGTAGGTGTCAATCTCTCTTCCTTCCTCATGAAGTAGGGAGAGAACTAAGTAATCGTATTCTGAAGCTGCTTGCTCCATCAAATCAACCGCACGCGCATAAGCCCTATCCAGATAGACTTTTCTGGGAAGCATTTCAGCCTCATCTGCAGGTCCAATCTCAAATCGGAGCGCCAGAGGGGTCGCATAGAAAAATGGACCTACCAATGGCTTGTTTTCTAATCGAAACTCCTTGATCCAGTTATTAAAAATCATCGTTTGCTACCTTTCAAAAAAGCATGCCATTTTCATGACATACTTAATTTCTCTTATAACAATTCATTCAGCGGTGTGAAGATAATCCGCTCCAAATCAGCCACGTAGGTTCCCAACTGCTGTTGCTTGCTGAAGTACTCTGTCAAAAGAGCGTTACCTTGAACCTGCTTATTGAAGTCCAGCATCTTTTTCTGGTCCACTTCAGTCGGAATGTCACCAGCCTGCAATTTAGCCTGGATAGACTTTTGGAACTCAATGTAGCCTTCCAAAATAGACTTGGCTTCTGGATTGGCTTCCACAGACACCTTAACCGCTTCAACCGCCTTGTATTCAGGCAAATTGCGGATAGCACGCTCCAACTCATTGGCAATATCATAGATATTTGTTGACATAATTTTCTCCTAATCTAGGTGGATTTGGTAGTCCGTCTGCTGACGCAACCGTCCAGCAGCATCCTCCAAATCTTCCTTATTTTTAAACGTAATTTGCAAGATACCGTAAATATCCTCACGGTTTTCCTCGTTGATACGGATATTGACGATAGAAATTCCTCGCAGGACCTCCAGCACCTTCAAGACCGTGTCTTCCTCATCCGGAACATTGATAAACAAATCATAGAAGGAATCCACACCAGCCCGCTTATGAATTTCCATAGCCTTGCGCATCTTCCGTCCATGGTCGAAAAACTCCCAGATAGCATCCTGGTCTTTTGTGGACAATAGCTGAGCTACTTGGTCCAATCTCGCCTTAAATTCCTCAATCCGTCCCAGAATCGGCTCTGGATTGGTCACCAAAATACTGGTCCACATGCCAGGCTCACTCTCAGCAATCCGCGTCATATCCCTGAAACCACCTGCCGCAAAATTATTAGTGAAAGGATGTTCCAGAGCATAGTCCCCAGCCTGATTCATCAGACTAGATGCCAAAACGTGAGGAAAATGGGAAACCTGACTGGTCACCCGGTCGTGCTCCTCCGCATCGATTTGCACAAAACGAGCGCCGGTCCCCGACAACAAATCTGTCAATCGTGGCACTGCATCTGGCTTGGTCAGACTAGAAGGCGTCATGATAAAATAGGCATTTTCAAAGAGCAAGCTATCTGCCGCCTCAGCGCCCGATTTATGGCTACCTGCCATGGGATGTCCACCAATAAAGTTGATACCTTTGGGTGCCAGGTATTCCTCAGCCGCTGCCACAATGGCCACCTTGGTCGAACCTGCGTCAGTCACAAGGACATTTTCTTTTAAGCCCAATTGGCTCAGTTCTTTGATAAATTCGATAGTCTGCTGGATAGGCACACAGAGGATAATCACATCTGCCTGACCTGCATACTGGGTAAAATTGTCTGTCGCCAGGTCCACCATGCCCCGCTCCAGAGCCACGCGCCGCGATTGCTCACCGCGATTGTAGCCAATGATTCGGTAATCTGGGTGGGCCTTCCGAATACCCAGGGCCAAAGAGGAACCAATCAGCCCCAAGCCTGCAATATAAATCGTTTTTGTCATGAGACTCCTAGAAATTCTTCACATAGTCACGGTGGCTAGCCACAGCTGCCTTGAGTTCTTCCAGGTTATCAGATGAGAACTTGTCCAAGATTTCTGTCGCAAGAACTGTCGCCACAACAGCCTCCATGACCACTCCCGCCGCTGGCAAAGCCGTCGGATCGGAACGCTCCACCGTCGCCTTGTAAGGCTCGTGAGTGTCAATATCCACTGACATAAGCGGCTTATAGAGGGTCGGAATTGGTTTCATCACTCCCTTGATGACCAGGGGCTGACCATTGGTCATACCACCCTCAAATCCACCAAGATTGTTGGTGCGGCGAGTATAGCCCTCTTCTGCATTCCACAGGATTTCGTCCATGACCTGGCTACCTTTTAGATAGCCGGCCTGGAAACCAACCCCAAATTCTGCCCCTTTGAAGGCATTGATAGACACAACGGCCTGGGCCAATTTTGCATCTAATTTTCTATCCCATTGTACATAGGAACCAAGACCAGCAGGCACTCCACCGACAACTGTCTCGACAACACCACCAATCGTGTCTCCGTCGCGTTTGATTTGATCAATGTAATCCTTGATTTCCTGCTCACGTTCCTGGTTGACAATAGATACTTCAGACTTAGCAGCCAATTCACGAATTTCTGCAACAGTCAGACCATCTGGAACGTCGATTTCCTTGCCACCGAAGACGACAACGTGGTTGGTAATTTCAATATTCAACTCAGCCAAAATGCGCTTGGCAACGGCACCTACCGCCACCCGCATGGTCGTCTCACGCGCAGATGACCGCTCCAAGGAATTACGAAGGTCGTCAAAACGGTATTTCATCCCGCCGACCAAGTCCGCATGACCTGGACGAGGATGCTTGATCCGGCGTTTTGACTTGAGCTTGTCCTCAATATCTTCCACTGCCATAATGTCCAGCCACTTCTGGTGGTCTTTGTTGGTCACATTGAGCGTAATCGGTGCCCCAGTCGTCTTACCATGACGAACACCAGCCGTGATTTCCACACGGTCTGTCTCGATTTTCATCCGACTTCCGCGACCATAACCGCCCTGGCGGCGAATCAAGTCCGCATTGATGTCATCTGCAGTCAATGGAAGGCCGGCAGGTACTCCTTCAATAATAGCCGTCAAACGTGGTCCATGGGACTCTCCAGCAGTTAAATATCTCATCCTAATTCTCCAAAATCTCTAAAAACTTGCGGGTATTGGCCAGGGACATTTGCCCAGGCGCAGAAACCTCATCTAAACTTGCAAAGGTCCAGCATGAACCAGTTATGTGACCAGCGATGCGAGTGAGTTTACCCAGCTCACCCATGGAAATCGTCGCAAAGGTCTGCTCTGCATTGAGGGTTTTAAAACCTCGTGTGTAGTTCATCACATCCAGAACATCCTGCTCTGACTTAGCCATCACAGCAATCTTAACAACAGCTGGCGATAGACTAGTCAATTCAGACATGATTTCCAGATAGTTGGCCGGTGTCTCCTCAAAGTTGTGGTAGCTCAGCACCAAATTTGGAAAGTCCAGCATCTGGTCGAAGACGGCCTTATATGAATAGTATTCAAAATCAATGTACTCAGGCTTGTAAAGTCCAGCAACTTCCTTGATTAAGTCCACATATTCCTGGTCATCTAGGTCCAGATAGCCACCCTCACGCGTCGTACGAACCGTGAAAATCACTTCCTTACCATTGCATTTTTCAAAAATAGCAGGTGCAAGAGTCAAGATAGCTTCTTTTTGCAGATAATCTGCCCGCCATTCAATCAAGTCCGCCTCGGCCAGACGCTCAACGTCTAAGGCTTCCACTTCCTCTAAATTTCTAGGCATAATCGGAACGACTATTTTCATTTTTTCACCTGTATTGTAAAGACCTTTAGGTAATTACTACTTTCATCTTTTTTATTGTATACAAAATCCGACGGAAGACGATAGGTCGTCACATAGCGATGCTTGACAGCACCGAATCCTTTTTCAATCTGGTCCTTGAATTTCTCCAGGGAAAGATTGGCCGCATTGGTTGACAAAATCAAATGACCATTTGGCTCTAAAATCTCCACCGCCTGACTGACCAGCTTATGGTAGTCCTTGGCAACCGAAAAAGTTTGTTTTTTATTACGGGCAAAGCTTGGTGGATCAATAACGATAACATCGTAGGTCAAGCCCTTACGCTTGGCATATTTGAAGTATTCAAAAACATCCATGACCACAAAGCTATGTTGGTCAACATCCACACCATTTGCCTCAAAATGCGCCTGGGACAGCTCCCGAGATCGCTTAGCCAAATCAACAGAGGTCGTCTGGCTGGCTCCGCCCATAGCCGCCGCAATCGAGAAGGCTGCCGTATAGGAAAACATATTGAGCAGGGATTTTCCAGCTGCGAGACCATCTATCAGTGTGCCACGGACCTCATGCTGGTCCAGAAAAATTCCCGTCATCAATCCATCGTTCATGAAAACTTGATAGCGGACACCATTTTCCAAAACCGTAAAGGTATCTGGAGCCTCCTGACCGTATAGATGTGCACTCTCATAATCCAATCCCTTGAAACGAATCTTTTCATAGGCACCTGCAAGCTCTTGATAAACCTGGCTAAAGGCAGAAATAATCACCTCTTTGATGCCATAGACAAAGGAATTATACCAGGAGAATACAGCATAGTCAGCATACAAATCCACTGTAAAACCACCAAAACCGTCGCCATCTTGATTGAAGAGACGGAAGGCAGTCGTCTGCTCAGAATCGAAATAGGCCTGCCGCTTAGATTTGGCGGTCTCAAAGAGTTTGACAAACCATTCCTCTGTCACTGCCTGCTTGGTAGAACTAACCAACCAGCCATAGCCCTTATTCTCTTTGGAAATATAGGCCTGACCAATAAACTGATTGGCTTGATTATAGAGTTCCACCCACTTGTCCAGCTCCGGTTGAACCAAAAAATCGTGTTCCAGGAGACCATGCAGTCCTCTTTTTAGCCTTTTTTCAGCTTTGGGATGTAGAATCAATTTCATGGAAATATTATACCAAAAAATTATTCGATTCACAAAAAATCTCCTAGAATTCAAGCATGTTTTGAAAATGTGGTATAATGGTAAGAACCTATATTCACAGACCAGAACTCTTATATAGAGCCAGTTTTTAAATCTGCCTTCGGTGTGAAGGAGCATATAAAATTTTTTGAAAGAACAGAGAGGACTTTAGAATGGTGAAAAAGATTAGCCAATGGATGAAACAGCACCTGAGTGGCCGACTGGCTTTTATTCTTGCTCTCCTGACCAGCTATTGGCTCAAGGCCTTGTGGGCCTATTTTGTTGACTTTAACCTGGACCTATCCAACCCCTACCAGTTGCTGATTGCCATTATCAACCCTATTCCACTGGGGCTGCTGCTGCTGGGGCTGGCCCTCTATATCAAAAATTGCAAGCTCTTTTACGCAACGGCAGGGACAATTTACTTCCTCCTCTTTGCCTGGCTGTTCGCAAATGCCGTCTACTACCGAGAATTTTCAGATTTCTTCTCCGTCTCGACTATTTTGGCATCTTCCAGCGTTTCCGAAGGGTTTAAGGGACAAGCAGTGACCAAGTTATTTCGTCCCTGGGACCTAGTTTATTTCTTAGATTTTGTTGGTCTGATTTTCCTGATTCGCGCTAAAAAAATAAGCTCAGACCGTTCAGTTTTCCCTCAGAAACAGGCTCTGGCCCTAACGTCACTATCTGTTCTGCTTTTTTCGATCAACCTATTCTTAGCAGAAATTGATCGCCCAGAGCTCTTGTCCCGCGGTTTTTCCAATACCTATATCGTTCGGGCCCTGGGCTTACCAGCCTACTTAAGCTATAATGCCAACCAGACCTATTCTGCGGAGAAGGACCGTTCCGGTGCCAGCGCAGCCGATTTGGAGCCTGTGCAAAGCTTCATCCAAACCAATTATGCAGCACCAAATCCTGAATTTTTTGGCAAGGCCAAGGGGAAAAATGTCATCTACCTGCACCTGGAAAGTCTACAGCAGTTCATCATTGATTACAAACTAGAGGTCGACGGCCAGGAATACGAGGTTACTCCCTTCCTCAACTCCCTCTACCATTCCAACTCTACCCTTGCTTTCTCAAACTTCTTCCACCAGGTCAAAGCGGGGAAAACCTCTGATGCTGAGACCATGATGGATACATCCTTATTCGGACTCGACCAGGGTTCCTTTATGGTCCAGTATGGGGGAAGCAATAGCCAGCAAGCTGCTCCCTATATCCTATCCAAGTTGGCCGGTTACGACTCAGCTGTCTTCCACGGAAATACCGGCACCTTCTGGAACCGAAACAACACTTACAAGCGCTGGGGATACAACAACTTCTTTGATATTTCCTACTTCTCAGAACCGACGGAAGAAAATTCCTTCCAATACGGGCTCAATGACAAGGTTGTCCTGGCTGATTCCATTCAGTATCTGGAACTTCTCCAGCAACCATTCTACGCCAAATACATTCTCGTATCCAATCACTATCCCTTCACAACCAGCTTGAGCGGCGACGAAGTCGGCTTCCCACTGGCCAAGGGAGAGGATGCGACCATCAATAGCTACTTTGCGACAGCAAACTATCTCGATGCAGCAGTCAAGGCTTTCTTTGACTACCTGAAAGAAAGTGGCCTCTACGAAAATTCTATCATTGTCCTCTACAGCGACCATTACGGTATTTCTAATTCCCGTAACCCGGATTTGGCTGCCCTCATTGGCAAGGACCCAGAAACCTGGTCCGAATACGACAACGCCATGTTACAACGGGTTCCCTACATGATTGTGGTACCTGGAATGACAGAGGGACGAATCATTGAGACCTACGGTGGCGAGATAGACTCCTTGCCAACCATTGAGCACTTACTAGGCATTGAAACCAGTCAATTCCTACAAGTTGGACAAGATTTACTGTCACCGCAGAAACAACAGATTGTTGCCATGCGAACAGCAGATACCTTTGTTACACCAGAATATACATCCTATGCCGGCAAGCTCTACTACACCGATAGTGGCATCGAACTCACCAATCCAGATGAAACGACTTTGGCTAAAATCGAAAATATAAAAAATCGGGTAGCTTCTCAGTTAGCAACTAGCGATGCCATTCAAACTGGCGATCTCTTCCGCTTCTTAAAAACCGATATCGGATTCCCAGATGTTTCAACTTATTCCTATCAAGATTCCCTGAAAAAAATGCTAGAAAGAGAAGAAACTCTTGGTCAAGAGTCAACCAGCCTCTGGGCACGAAAAAATAAACAATCGACCGTCAGTCTCTTTAAAGCACCGAGCTACCAGGAATTGCATAAAGAAACAGCTGAGGCAAGTGCGACAACTTCCAGCGACACAGATGATTCTGACACAACAACGGAAACCAGCACCAGCGCAGGGAATTAGGAAATGGGAGATAAGCTAACTTCCTTTCCCTGTGTCATTAATTTGAAACCTGTTGACATATTTCACTACTCCTTAGAATGACCATTCTGAGGAGTTTTTTTATGTAGATTGCACCTATACAACTGTCCTTTCAACCTTAATCCAATTGCTTCGCTGCTATCTCCAAAGCGCAAACAAAGACTGAAGCTACTGCTTCAGTCTTTAATCTTCTGTTAATAACGAATACTTTCGCGAGTCTTTTCGTATGAACGAACAAAACGTTCTGTAACGCCTGGTTCAACTGCTTCCAAGGCAAATGAGATTTCTTCAAATGATGCTTGATAATCAAAATCTTTTTCAAAAATTGCAAGCGAACGATTGAAGGCTTTTTGAACATTCTCATCGAACGAACGGTAGCGGTTAGAATACTGAAGCAACTGCTCTGTCAGTGTAGAATACTGAACGATTGAATAGGCGATTTCTTCTAATTTTTCCATATCATAGGTCGCATTCTCTAACAATCGATTGATGATTTCAATATTGATTTTAGAATACTCTAACTCTGCCGCCAAAGCTTCCACCTGATCGCTGGTACGGAAGAAACTTGAAAGGAAATATTCTGGAATACCAGGAAGATTTCGTTTTTCCATAAAGCGTTTCAGGGTGTGCAGCTTATGAATGTAGAGATTTGCTTTGATACGAGCCGATTTTTCTGAATCCTCTTGGGTCTTGAGATAGTCTGCCAAAACTAGCTGCTCTTCTTCAATTTCTTTCAAACTTGCAAGGGCATGTTCCAAGCGCTCCTGAAGAATTGAATAGGCTACCTGAGGATTGTCCAAATCTTCAACACCTTCTGTCACAACAGTATCCAGTGATGTCAAGCGATTTGCCAATTGTTGAATACGAGAAACCTTGCTATCCGCCAAAACGTAGGTAGCTTGAAGAAGGTTAACCTCTTCTGTCAATTTATCTGAATTGCTGCGGATATGCTCCAAATACTTGGGCAGGGTTTTGCTGATTTTAACTGTCTCTTTGTGAGCATCAATTTCCTTCTGGAATACATCATAGAGATGGTCAATGCGCTCTTGAATATGGGTATTTTCAGCCTCAGCCACATCCAAATCAAATGACACGATGAGGGCTGAATTTTCACGAATAGCAACACGGATTTCCTGGAAAGTCGACTCAATGTCTGTCTCTGTGAACAGGTAATTCTGCTCAACCAACTTACGGTAACCAGACTCCAAATCTTCCAACTGCTCTGGGAAGTCTACATCCACTTTCTCCACCAAGGCAGGGATTCGATCCATGATTTGATTGAGGGCAATCATGTGCTCCTCTGTCTTGTTCAGAATTTCAGCTGCCTCAAGCGGGTCACCAGAAGAATTGAGCATAACGAATTCTGAAAATTCAACTTCGATATTCTTAACTTGCTTTTCAAGCTCTGGAAGTGTATCGCCGTACTTGCCTGAATTTTTCTGCAGAGTTGCCTGCAATTCTTCAAACATATCCAAGGCGTATTTGACACGACCAGTATTTTTCTCTTCTTGTTCGGAAAGCTCTGCCAAGCCTTGACGGATTGACGTGATATCTTCTTCAATCAGGTCAATCTGGCTCTCAATGCTGTCAATAGCATTCTTTGTGCTGACAAAGCGGAAAGCATTGTTAAACCCTTCTGCTTCAAAAATATGGTTCTCAATATCTGCAAATGAATTGAGGGAAAGGTCCACCCATTTTTGATTCCACTCGCGGAAGGAAATTTGACTCTGACCAATCAAGTGCAAGGTCTTTACCTGCTCCACTTCATCATTTACAGGCAGGTTAAATAGCTCTTCCTTACGATCCTCCAACTGGAGCAACTTCTGCTCGTTTCTCTTACGGATGATGAGGCAGGCTACATAGGCAACAATTAAAATGACAACAATCGCTACGATTAAATAGATTGTTCCTCTAGACATGTAGTTCTCCTTAGATAGTATAGTGATTCACTAGAATATATCGCCTTATTATACCATATATTGCTAGCTAGTGCACAATTTTTTTCAGTGAATATGTTCTAAATATCCAATGTTGAGTAAACCGCATTTTCCTCGATAAACTCGCGACGGGGTTCAACCTTGTCTCCCATCAACATATCAAAGATTTTATCTGCCTCAGCAGCATCATCTACTGAAACTTGTGCCATAAGACGATTTTCAGGATTCATGGTTGTTTCCCAGAGCTGGTGATCGTCCATTTCTCCCAAACCTTTGTAACGCTGAATGGTTGGCTTGGAACGTCCTGTACTATGTCTTTCTAAGGCTGCCTGGAGTTCTTGTTCTTGATTGGCTCCTGGTTGGATGTATTCCTTAATCTCACTTCCGACCTTGACACCATAGATTGGTGGCTGGGCAATATAGACGTAACCCGCTTCGACAATCGGACGCATGTAACGGTAAAAGAGGGTCAAGAGAAGGGTGCGGATATGAGCTCCGTCGACATCGGCATCGGTCATGATGACCAATTTTTGGTAACGTGCTTTCTCAACATCAAAATCTGCCCCGAAACCAGTCCCCATAGCTGTAAAGAGACTACGGATCTCTTCGTTGGCCAGGATTTTATCCATGCTGGCCTTTTCCACATTCAAAATCTTACCACGGATAGGCAGAATGGCCTGGAACTCACGGTCACGACCGGATTTAGCCGAACCACCAGCCGAATCCCCTTCGACGATAAAGAGCTCTGTCTTAGTCGCGTCATTTGACGAACAATCAGCCAATTTACCAGGCAGGTTGGAAATCTCCAAACCTGACTTCTTACGGGTGACTTCACGCGCCCGCTTGGCAGCAATACGAGCCTTGCTGGCCAGAATGCCTTTTTCTACAATTCGACGGGCAATCTGTGGATTTTCCAAAAGAAACTCCGCAAAGGCGTCTGAGAAGAGACGGTTGGTGATTTTAACAACTTCGCTGTTGCCCAGCTTGGTCTTGGTCTGACCTTCAAACTGCGGTCCAGGGTGCTTGACAGAGATAACGGCGGTCAGACCCTCACGAACATCCTCACCAGTCAGATTGTCCTCATTTTCCTTGAGGATTTTATTTTTCTTAGCATAGTCATTGATAACACGAGTCAGGGCCGTACGGAAACCTTGCTCATGGGTACCGCCTTCATGGGTATGGATATTGTTGGCAAAGCTGACCACATTTTCATGGTAGCTGGTCGTGTACTGCATGGCCACTTCGACGGTGATGTCGTCCATCTCACCGTCTGTGTAAATCGGCGTCTCAAAGATGACATCCTTATTTTCATTGAGATATTCCACGTAAGAGGCAATACCGCCCTCATAGTGGTACTCCTTGGTCTGCTCCTGCCCCTCACGCTTATCGCTGATGGTCAACTGCAAACCACGGTTGAGGAAGGCCAATTCCTGGATACGTTTATTGAGCTTAGCAAAGTCAAACTCGGTCGTTTCCGTGAAGATTTCTGGGTCTGGAATAAAGTGAACGGTAGTACCATTGCGGTCTGTCTCACCAATGACCTTCAAATCATCTACCACTTCACCACGACGGTATTCTTGATAATATACCTGACCATTTTTATAGACATGGACATCCAGCTGGGTAGACAGGGCATTGACGACCGATGAACCTACACCGTGCAAACCACCTGACACCTTGTAGCCGCCACCGCCAAATTTACCACCGGCGTGGAGAACGGTAAAGACTGTCTCAACGGCCGGACGACCTGTTTTTTCCTGAATATCAACCGGGATACCACGGCCATTGTCAACAACCGTAATCGAATTATCTGGCTCAATAAAGACTTCAATCTTGCTGGCAAAGCCTGCCAGTGCCTCGTCAATCGAGTTGTCGACGATTTCCCAAACCAGGTGGTGGAGGCCTTCTTTAGAAGTAGACCCGATATACATACCCGGACGCATGCGAACAGCCTCCAGTCCCTCTAGGACCTGAATTTGACTGGCATCATATTCCTGGGCTTTTTCTTGTAAATCTTTGATTTCTTCTGTCATGTTCATCCCTTATTTTTCTAGTTATACTTAATGAAAATCAATCTAGCCTAGCTTCAACTGTTTGGGGAACAGTTGAAGGCTGGAAATAGAGCGAACTTGTTCGCCTCAAAAACGCCGAAGGTAGAACTCTGTCGTTCTCTCGTTTCAAGGCGACAGGCTGAAAACCTCCCCCGGGGCTTTTCACTCACCAATGCGCTTGACGACGGATATTTTTGATTTTCGAAGAGTATTAAAACATTCTAACGAATACCCTTCATTATACCATATTTTAGCGCCAATTCCTACTAAAAGCAGACAATTCCCCTGAGAAGCAGACCCTAACTCTCACCCCAACAATCAAGACACAGAACCCAAGAAAAAAGCCTCTAGACGGATGCTAAAGACTTCAATAGTTTATGCTATTCTTACAATTCTGTGATATCACCTGTGCGGAGATAGACCATCCACTCACAGATATTTTTCGCGTAATCCCCTACACGCTCCAGGTAGGTCAAGACTTGGAAGTAATCACGTCCGGCAATCAAAGCGTCCGGATTTTTCTTGATTTCTTCAGTGGTCAATTCCTGGATTGTCGCGTAGAAATTATTGATGATTTCATCACGAGCTGCCACTTCGTAGGCTGTTTCGATTTCTGATGCGTTCAAGTAGAGTTCTAAAGCCGCTTCTACCAGATTACGGACTTCTTTACCCATCTTCTTGATTTCATCTTCAACAATCTGGATACGAACTTCACCCTTCATGCGGATAGTCGCCTTGGCGATAGAAACAGCATGGTCTCCCATACGCTCCAAGTCGCTGGTTGCCTTCAAGACAGTGATAACACGGCGCAAGTCTGTTGATACAGGCTGTTGCAAGGCAATGATTTCAAGTGACTTTTTCTCAAGTTTGACTTCAAATTCATTGATTTTGCTATCTGCCTCGATGACTTCCTTAGCCAATTCACGGTCATGAGTTGTAAAGGCACGGACTGCATTGTTGATTTGCGCCTGTACTTCGTTCCCCATGGCATAGAATTGATTATGCAATTTTCCTAATTCTTCTTCAAATTGTGCTCTTAACATATATATCTCTTTTCTATATCTAAATGAAGATTAACCGAATTTACCAGTAATATAGTCTTCGGTTTCCTTGTGAGCTGGATTCAAGAACATTTCCTTGGTTTTATTGTACTCAATCAAGTCGCCATCCAAGAAGAAACCAGTACGGTCTGAGATACGGGACGCCTGCTGCATAGAGCGGGTAACCAGAACCATGGTGTACTTTTCTTTCAAGCCATAGAGCGTATCTTCAATCTTACCAGCCGAAATCGGGTCAAGTGCCGAGGTAGGTTCATCCATCAAAATAATCTTAGGACTGGTTGCCAATACACGGGCCACACAAACACGTTGCTGCTGACCACCTGACAAACCCAAGGCCGAGTCATGGAGACGATCCTTGACCTCATCCCAGATAGAAGCACCTTTGAGCGAACGTTCTACTGCCTCATCCAAGACGGCCTTATCCTTGATACCATTGATACGAAGACCATAGACAACATTCTCATAAATGGTCATTGGGAATGGGTTGGGTTGCTGAAAGACCATCCCGATTTCCTTGCGCAAGTCAACAGTATCTGTGCGTGGACTATAAATATTCTTGCCGTTGTAATCAATAGCTCCTGTCAAGGTTACTTCTGGGTTCAAATCGCCCATACGGTTGATAGACCGCAAAAGCGTTGATTTACCAGAACCTGAAGGACCAATCAAGGCTGTAATCTCATTTGGGTAGAAATCAATAGAGACACTGTTCAAAGCCTTTTTCTTATTGTAGTAAACAGACAAATCTTTTACTTGTAAAATAGGTGTTGTCATGGTGTCTCCTTTCTATCCGAAGTGTCCTGAAACGTAGTCGCTGGTTGACTTGAGTTTGGCATTTTGGAAGACGTTTGATGTCTTATCATACTCAATCAAATCACCCAGGTAGAAGAAGGCTGTATAATCGCTGGCCCGGGCTGCTTGTTGCATGTTGTGAGTCACGATGATAATCGTATAATTCTTCTTGAGTTCAAACATGGTTTCTTCCAACTGCATCGTCGCAATTGGGTCCAGGGCTGAAGCTGGCTCATCCATAAGCAAAATCTGTGGTTTTACAGAGATAGCACGCGCGATACAGAGGCGTTGCTGCTGACCACCTGACAAGGTAAAGGCTGACTTGTGCAAATCGTCTTTGACCTGGTCCCAGAGGGCTGCTTGCTTGAGCGAGGTTTCCACGATTTCATCCAAGACTTGCTTGTCCTTGACACCTGCACGCTCATGGGCAAAGGTAATGTTCTTGTAGATGGACTTAGCAAATGGGTTGGGACGTTGGAAAACCATACCGATGTACTTACGGATTTCGTAAACGTTCATGTTTGACTTGTTAATGTCAATTCCTTCATAGAGGATTTGGCCGGTTACCTTGGCAATATCAATGGTATCATTCATCCGATTGAGACTGCGAAGGTAAGTCGATTTCCCACAACCTGACGGACCAATCAAGGCTGTGATTTTATTTTTCTCGAACTGCATATCAATGCCCTTGATAGCCTCATTTTTACCGTAGTAAACATGTACATCCTTTGTCGAAAGGGCAATTTTTTCTTCTGGGAAGGTAATGATATGGCGTTCATTCCAGTTATATTCTGCCATTTTTTCTCCTTATAAGTCGACTGCTTATGCTGCAGAAGTCATTTTCGCATGAAGTTTCTTACCGATATAACGGGCAGAAAGGTTGAAAATCAAGATAAATACCAAGAGGATTGCTGCAGAACCTGCAGATACTTGTGTTGCATCAGGAATCGTTCCCTCACTGTTGACCTTCCAGATATGAACCGCTAGGGTTTCTGACTGACGGAAAATCGAAATCGGGCTGGTAACGCTGAGCGGGTTCCAGTTGGACCAATCAAGGGCCGGAGCTGATTGACCAGCGGTATAAATCAGAGCTGCTGCTTCACCGAAGATACGACCGGATGCAAGGACAATACCAGTAACAATACCTGGCAAAGCCTCAGGAATGACCACGTGGAGAACTGTTTCCCAGCGTGACAACCCAAGGGCCAAACCGGCCTCACGTTGTGTATGGTGAACGTGGCGCAGGCTATCCTCAACGTTACGGGTCATCTGTGGCAGGTTGAATACAGTCAGGGCCAAGGCACCTGAGATGATAGAGAAACCATATTCAAACTGGACAACGAAAATCAAGTAACCAAACAAACCAACGACTACCGATGGCAGAGAGGACAAGATTTCAATACAGGTACGGATAAAGTTGGTCAATGGACCTTTCTTAGCATATTCCGCTAGATAGATACCAGCACCAGTTGACAGAGGAACTGAAATCAAAAGCGTTACAACCAAGAGGAAGAAGGAATTGTAGAGTTGGATACCAACACCACCACCTGCTTTATAGGAAGATGACTTGCTGGTCAAGAAATGCCAGTCCACATGAGGCAACCCTCTTAGTAGGATAAAGAGGATAAGGGCTGTCAAAATAACGACGATAACTGTGGCGATAGAGTAAAGAATACCAGTCGCCAGTTTATCCATTTTCTTAGCGTGCATAGTTTTTCTTACCCTCTCTCGTAATAAATTTCATAATCATATTGAAGACCAAGCTCATCAAGAGCAAGACAAGGGCCAGTGACCAGAGGACGTTGTTCTGGACCGTTCCCATTACCGTGTTACCGATACCCATGGTCAAGACAGAGGTCAGGGTCGCAGCAGGTGTTGTCAAGGACGTTGGGATAACCGCTGAGTTACCCACCACCATCTGAATAGCCAAGGCCTCACCAAATGCACGGGCCATACCGAAGATAACAGCTGTGAAAATACCTGGTTTAGCTGCGTTCAGAATAACGCGCCAGATAGTCTGCCAACGCGTCGCACCCATGGCCAAGCTTGCCTCACGGTAGTGACGAGGAACGGCCTTCAAGCTGTCCACTGTCATAAAGGTTACCGTTGGCAAAATCATGACGAAGAGTACGAATACACCTGACAAGATACCAAAACCTGTCCCGCCAAAGATGGAGCGGACAAAGGGTACCACCACCTGCAAACCGATGAAACCATAAACTACTGATGGAATACCGACCAGCAATTCGATAACTGGCTGGAGAACCTTAGCACCACGTTTTGGTGAAATCTCTGTCATAAAGACTGCTGCTCCGATAGCAATCGGCGTTGCAATCACTGCTGACAGGATGGTAACGATAAAGGAACCAGAAATCATTGGTAGGGCACCAAAAGTTTTGGATGCCGGTTCCCACTTGTCACCGAACAAGAAATCTACAATGCTAATGCCATCCACAAAGAAGGTCGAAAGTCCGCGTTGGGCCACGAAAATCAAAATCATGGCAACAATGAAGACAATCAAGCTCAAGCAAAGGAAGGTCAAAATTTGACCAAATTTCTCTAAACGAGAGTTCTTAGAAGGGGTTGACAATTCTTTTTCAAGTTGTTGATTTTTCATTTCTACTCCTTCTCTGTGACCACGCCATCAGCTGTCTTTTCAACTTTCATGGTATTCATCGAAATATAGCCCATGCTGGCAACGATACCTTCTTGGACTTCTTCTGAATACATGTAGTCCAAGAATTCCTTGGTCAAACCTTCAGGCTCGCCCTTGGTGTACATGTGCTCATAAGCCCAGATTGGCCAGTCGTTGGTCGCTACATTTTCAGTCGTCGGTTCAAACCCGTTCAATTTAATGGTATGAACTGACTCATCTAGATAGGCAAAGGCCAAATAAGAAATCGCTCCTGGCGTTTGGGCTACAATGGACTTAACCATCCCGTTTGAATCCTGTTCCTGACTTTGAATGGCTTTTTCACCTTGCATGATGATGCCGTCAAAGGTCGCACGAGAACCCGAACTTGCTGCACGGTTGATAATGGAAATTGGAAGGTCTTTACCACCTAGCTCCTTCCAGTTGGTAATCTCACCAGTGAAGATTTTACGCAAGTCCTCTGTCGAGATGTCGTCTACTGTCACCTCTTCGTTGACAATGACCGCTAGACCTGCAACTGCTACCTGATGGTCCACCAGCTGGCTGGCATCAATCCCATCCTTCTCCTCAGCAAATACGTCTGAGTTACCAATTTGGACAGCTCCTGACTGAACCTGTGACAAACCAGTACCCGAACCACCACCTTGGACATTGACAGACTTACCGATGTTGACAGAGCCAAATTCATCCGCTGCCGCCTCAACCAGGGGTTGGAGGGCTGTCGACCCTACTGCTGTAATGGATTCTCCACGATCAATCCATGACGAGCAAGCAGAAAGGGCCAAACTAGAAACTAAAAATAAAGCTGCAATACCTAGCTTATGCTTTTTTTTCATGTCGTTTTTTCCTTTACATTTTTCAGTGGAATCTCCTCTATTTTATGTATTTTTTACATAGAATTTACAAGATTTTTCCACCATTCCACTATAACATATAACCGTACAAGTTGCAAAAATAATCTGCTTGCATCTCTTAAAAACGAAGGCCTTTGGGAAAGCTGTTTTTCAAGGTCCCATTGACAATTTTTGCAAATCCCAGACCATTGCCAGCAACCGCTACCTGATACCAACCATTAGGCAAATCCTTGGACACTTCAAGAGGCTGACCAGCCACATAGGCGGTGAAATCATCCAAGCCAATGTCCACTCGTTTTTTCACCTCATGGCTATGCAGGGCAAGACCAAGGGCAAAACTTGGCTCGAAACGTTTCTTCTTGAAAACGCCCAGATGAAGACCATTTCGGGCAATCTTAACCTTGGATAAGTCTGGCAGACCGGCAGGCAAGAGATAGAGATTGTCGCCAAAGACCTGCAGGAGACCGTCCAACTGAACCCGCAACTGCTGTTCCGCAAACTCCTTCCAGAGCTGGCTTTGTTCCCGGTTGAGATTGGACTTGCCAGACTTGACTTTCTTGCTTCTTCCCTGACCGGCATAGCGGAACTTGGCCACAAACTGCCCTTCCCCCTTGAAATGGTGCGGATACATACGAGCCGTCTCAGGACAGCCAATGCCCTCCACCATTCCATTTATTTTAGGAATATCCACCAACTCTAGATGAAATTCTTCTACTAACCAGGCTACAATTTCTTCGTTTTCCTCAGGCGACCAGGTGCAGGTTGAATAAATCAGTTGTCCCTGGGGAGCCAGCATCTCTATTGCAGACTCCAAGATTTCTCTCTGTAGAGCCGCACATTGGGCCGGGTAGTCCGCAGACCAGTACTGAATGGCATCCGGATCCTTGCGGAACATGCCCTCACCTGAGCAGGGGGCATCCAGAACAATCATATCGAAATAGGAAGGGAAAACCTTTGCCAAACGGTCGGCTGATTCATTGGTCACGATAACATTTCTGGCAGCAAACCGTTCAATATTTTCAGCTAAAATCTTGGAACGCTTGGTCGATATTTCGTTACTGACCAAGAGGCCAGTATTATCCAAATAGGAAAGCAGGTGGGTCGACTTGCCTCCTGGGGCTGCCGCCAAGTCCAGGACTTTCATCCCTTTTGCAGGCGCAGCTACTTGACCGACAATCTGAGCGGCCGGTTCCTGGGAATAGACCAGACCTGTCACGTGCTCAGGGGATTTTCCTGAAACTTTGCCATAGTAAGACCAGGGCATGTCCGGAATGGCATCCACAAATTCCATCTGGGCCTCTTTAAGCGGATTGGTACGAAACCCTGAAACAGCTGGCTGGTCAAAACTCTCAAAAAATGCTTGGGCTTCTGGTCCAAGCAATTCACTATATTTATCAATAAAATCTTGTGGTAAATTCATGATGTCAGATACCTTTTTACTTCTTCAACATTGGCGTCGGCCACCAAGAGAACATACTCCCGTCCCTGGTAAAGTGGCTGGTCATTTTCCAAACTCAGGAGACTAAACCCAAGGGCCTGACCAAGTATGGCTGCTGCCGCATAATCCCAGGGATAAATATAGGAGGCGTAGGCCAGAAGACGACCCTTCAAAACCTGTAAAAAGCCAATCCCAGCACTTCCTACCGATCGCGTCCCCAGGGTTTGCTGGGCCAAATCCCGCAAACCATAGGCATTTTCTGCATAAATCTTGGCATTTAGCCCCAGCAAACTGTAGGCAAAATCCTTCTTCTGGGGAGCAGGCAAGAGTTGGTCATTGAGCTTGACAGGATAGTTAGCACCACCATGCAAAATCTCATCATTCATGAGATCGTAAATGACCGCAAAAATCCCTTTTCCTTCTTCAAAATAAGCCAGCATAATGGCAAAATCCGCCTTCTGCGCGATAAAGTTCGTGGTCCCATCAATAGGGTCGATGACCCAGACATGACCAGTATCAATGCTGGAAACATCGCCACCTTCTTCACCCAAGATATGGTCGTCAGAATAATGCGATAAAATAGCCTGACTGAGACGCTCCTGGATAGCCATATCCACATGGGTTACCAAGTCCTGGGGATTAGTCTTTGCAGTGATTTCCAACTGGTCGTCCAGATGTTCCAGGAGAAAGTTCCCGGCTTCCTTGACAATCGTCAGGGCAAACTGATATTTAGCGTCCAAGTCTGACCACCCCCTTCTGCCTTTCTTGGGCAGCCTTGACTACACGGTAGCTAGAGTAGCCAGAAACATCCTCAAAATCACGGTCAATTTGCTTTTCTTGGGCCTTACTGGGAACCACTTCCTTGAAGGCACGGTAGGCTGTCAAAACCTGTCCTGCATCAGCTCCCTTTTCATAGGCCAGCTCCACCTGATTCAAAAAAGAAAGCACGGAGGAAATCTCCTCTGTGCTCCACGAAAAATCAAGTGGATATGAATAATTTTTGTTCATATCAATTTATCCTATTTCTGCTCGCAATGTAGCATTTTTTAATTCTTGTTTACGGTATTTTCTAGGAAGGAAGGCACGGATTTCATCTTCATTAAACCCAATCTGCATCCGCTTTTCATCCAAGATAATGGGACGACGTAAGAGACTCGGATGGGTTTCTATTAATTCAATCAATTGACCAATGGACAGGTCATCGACATCCACATTCAACTTTTGAAAAACCTTAGAACGTGTCGAAATGAGGTCGTCCGTTCCATTTTCTGTCAAGGCTAAAATTTGCTTAAGCTCGACAGCAGTCAGCGGACTGGTCATAATATTGTGCTCAATAAAAGGGACTTCATGATTGGTCAACCATGTACGCGCCTTGCGACAACTAGTACAGCTCGGCGATAAAAACAAGGTAATCATCTGTTTCAGCTCCCTTCTACATTCCTAATCACTTATATTATATCGTAACTTTAGAACGTTTTCAAGGCTATTCCTGGATTTATTCCTCTTTCTTAATCAAAATGTCGATTTTTTTCTCCAGCTCCTGAATCTTCAGACCTTGTTCCTCGATTTTGGCAAGGAGAATATCCATCTTGGTCTCGCGCTCATTGTCGGTAAAAAAGCGGGTAATGGTCGAAGTCACCATACCGAAGGTGCAGATGCCAATCAACATCAGGAGGATGGCCATAATTTTTGAAATAGTATCCGTAGGAACAATATCCCCGTAACCAACCGTTGTCATGGTTACAATAGACCACCAGAGGGCATCAAAGAAGGACTTCTTCTCGATGATAGACAGGACCCCACTGGCCACTAGGACAGCTGATACATTGAGCATCAGAACCTTGGACAGGCTATTGGTGTGGAGGAGCTTATTGAGCGTGTCCCAGAAACGATTGGACAGAGCAAAAATGCGGGCAACCTTGACCAGGCGAAAAAGCCGCGCCAGCCGACCAATCTGCAGGAAACGAAAGACCGAATCGAAGGGAATAATGGCAATCAATTCCAAGATATGGTCCTGTATATATTGCAGATTATCTTCTGCATAATAAAGCTGAACGAAATAGTCCACTACAAAAATGAACCAGAGGCACCAATCCAAGGTCTGAAAGCCAGAATTATACACAAGGCTGGTATCCAGCAGTTCCAAGACAATCAAAAGAACGTAGGCCAGGGCCAGATAGGTCATGACCTTTTCATAAATAGGGTGTTGGACCCATTTTTTAATCATGCTGCCCCCAGTTGAGTGAATAGGCTTCATCACTCTTCATCTGCTCCATCAGAGCCTCAATGCCATCAAACTTAATCATGTCACGAATTTTTTCCAACCAGAAAATAGTCATGCTTTCTCCGTAGATAAAGTCTTCAAAGTCAAAAATATGGGCCTCAATCCGCAGTTCAGTCCCATCAAAGGTGACATTTTTCCCTACGCTGGTCATGGCTCGGTAACGTCGGCCACCGACCTCTACATCTGCTACATAAACACCGTCCGACGGTAGATGAACTCTATCGTAAGGAGCCAAATTAGCGGTAGGATAGCCAATGGTTCGACCTCTAGCATCCCCGTGAACAACCAGGCCTTGAGTCGTAAAGGTGTAGCCCAGCAATTGATTAGCAAGGGTGACATTCCCTTCTTTAATAGCTTGGCGAATGCGGGTGGAAGAAATTTTTTCACCGCCCATGGTCACTGCCTCCACAACCTCAACCCGACCATCAAACAGTTCTGCCAAAGCCGTAACATCTGCTCTGCAATTGCCAAAATGATAGTCGAAACCTGCCACCAAGACCTGAGCCTTGAGCCCCTTGATATAGCGTTCTACAAATTGCTCCGGCTGATTGCTGGCAAATTCACTGGTAAAGGGCGTCAAAAATAGCCGTTCTACACCATGGTCTGCCAAGAGCTGGTAGCGTTGCTCCGGGCTGGTCAAATGAAGGAGTAAGTCCGGCGAGAAGCGGGCAAAAGCCAGCTTGGGTGACTCAGGAAAGGTCAAAACCGTCACGGTCAACCCCTCTTGATCCGCAATTTTTCTGGCCCGCTGCAAGAGTGCCTGGTGGCCCAGGTGAATCCCATCAAAATAACCCAAAACCAGCACCGTAGGCTCCTGCTGGTTCAAATCCCTGTAATCATTTATCTCTATAATTTCCATAACAGTTTATTTTATCATATTTTTGGACGAAAACTAGGCAAAAACCTTGCTTGGTTTGTAGAGGTCGTCTCGTTTTTCAAAAACAGCAATCAACTTGTCCTCATATAAGCCAGCTACTCGGTCTGCACTGGCATCCAATTGGAGAAAACGGCCAAAGCCAGCATCTGCCACCTGCTCTTCATTCAAGGTCACAATCGGCAGATCACCAATGCCTTGCTCAATGGGGCGAAGGAAGGAGAAATCATCTCTAGCAACCAAGACCGCTATTTCCTCCAAGGTCAGGGCGTCATCCAGGCACATGCCTGCTGAACCAGTCCGCTCCAATTTGGACATGTGGCTGGCATAACCTAGCTTGGCACCCAGGTCCACAGACAGGGTCCGAACATAGGTTCCCTTGCCGCATTTGACACGGAACGTAAATCTGGCACAGCCGTCTGACAGCTGAATAGGGCTAGTGCGTTCAAAGCTGTAAATGTCCACCTGGCGTTGGGGACGCTCTACCTGCTCTCCTGCTCGTGCATATTCATAGAGTTTACGGCCATTGATCTTGACAGCTGAGTACATAGGCGGAATCTGGGTAATCCGACCGACAAAGCTAGCCATAGCCTCATCCACTGCCTGCTCTGCTATTTCCAAAACAGGCGTCGTCTCCAAAGTTTCCCCGGACGCATCTTCTGTCGTAGTCGAGTAGCCAATGGTAATCTCGCCCTCGTAGACCTTGCCCTCCTCCTGCATGAACTCAATCATGCGAGTAGCCTTGCCAACCGCAATGGGTAGAACACCTGTCACATCTGGGTCCAGGGTCCCCCCATGGCCAATTTTCTTTTCCTGTAGGATCTTGCGGAGCTTGAAAACCGCATCATGACTGGTCATGCCAGCCTCTTTTTTTAAATTGATAATTCCTGAAATCATAGATTTAATTATACCATAAAAGGACCGCTCTTGTGAGCAAGTCCTCGCTTACTTTCTAAGAAGCTGTATTTACAAGTAAATGTCATTTAGAAAATTTCCTTAGTTAAAGGTGTTGAACTGTAAATACAGGTTTATAAATTCCTGACTAGCCAATCATCCCTAGCAGATACTGCAAGAGGAGGGAGATGCAGGTAATGCTAATCCAGCAGCTGGCCCCTAGCAGAATGGCTCTTCCACCTGTCCTGAGCAGATGAAGCAGGTCTGTCTTGAGTCCAATCGCTGCCATGGCCATGGTGATGAAGAACTTAGACAAATCCTTGATGGGCGCAAAAATTGCTTGAGAATAGCCCAGACCAGTCCAAATCGTCGTAAAAAGACTGGCCCCAAGGAAAAAGAGGATAAAGGTCGGAAAGACCGTTTTGAGCGAGAAATCTGACTGGCTGGACCGAGCTTTTTTGGCTTGCAGAATGGCCAGAACAAGAGTAATCGGTATGATGGCCAGAGTTCGTGTCAATTTGACTGTTACACCTGTATCTAGGGTCTGACTTCCCAGCTGGTAAAGATTATCCCAGGTGCTTGCTGCCGCTGTGACAGAGGAGGTATCATTGATGGCAGTTCCTACAAACAAGCCAAATTCTTGACCCGATTGGGTGGAAAATCCCAGGATTTGTCCTAAACTGGGAAATAGCAGTGCTGCCAAGAGATTAAAGAAAAAAATCACCGAGATGGCTTGGGCAACCTCTTCATCCTTGGCCTTGATAACAGGCGCTGTTGCTGCAATGGCAGAACCCCCACAAATCGAAGAACCAACTCCGACCAGGATTGCAATCGGCGCTTCAATCGCACAATACTTGTTCCCAAGATAGGCCACTAGCAGGGCTGTTGAAATCGTCGCAAGGATAATAGGCAAGGACTGCTTGCCAGTCTCCCAGATGACACCCAGATTGAGACCAAACCCTAGTAGAATAACCGCATATTGCAATATTTTTTTAGATGTAAAGGCCAATCCAGCATCCAAAACATAGCTATCCTTGATAAAAAATGCTAAGACCAGTCCTATTATCAAGGCAAAGACTGCTCCACCAACCAGCGGAAATTGACTTCCCAGCCACTGACTGGCCAAGGCAATAATGGCACAAACACCGATACCAGCTGCTTTTCTCCTAAATTCCATCCTAACCTCCCCCAAAGGAAACTTTTCAAACATTATACTCTTTTTCTGTAAAAAATGCCTGGGAGGGATGATAAACACCTCAGGCCCATTAGAAAAGACCCGCACAAGCAGGTCTTGAATTTTAGGGGGCAGTTAATCTAGAGCGGTAACTTGGTAGTCACCCTCAATATAGAAAGTCGATGTCAGGCTTTCCTGCCCGTCATTGACAAGGATTTCCACACAGTTGCTATCAACCAAGACCAGTAGGTCTGTCGCTTGGACAGTAACTGCTCGGCGAACCGTTGGCCACTCTTCTTCACCAGCTTGCTGGATTTTGAGGTGGCTACGGTCAATGTAGACTTCTTGGCTTTCCTTATCGTAACCAAATTGCAGGTAATCTTGGTCGCTTCCAAGTTTTACTTCCAAACTATCTTCCAGTTTAAGAGAGAGCTTGCTTGGACCTTGGATACTTTGTCCAATTTCAATATCCTTGAAGGCTTCCAAGACACTTGTTGGCAGAACTTGGTGCAATCCGTTTTCAGTCTTCTTGAGAATGCGTGGAAGGGTCATCTGACCGTACCACTTATGGCCTAGGTCATTGGTCACCAACTTGCGACCCCAAGTATGCATCCAGGCTACCATGACACGTTCGCCTTCTGGACCTTGGGTAGTCTGAGCTGCGTAGAAGTCATGTCCGTGGTCAATTTCCTTAAAGGAATCTGCCACAAAGACCTTCTTATCCCAGTCCACATGGCCTGTCACGAAGATGTTGGAGTTGATATTGGTAAAGTTATTTCCGTCTTTTTGGTAACGCATTGGAGAGATAATCAGGTACTCTTGACCATCTACTTCAAAGTAGTCAGGACATTCCCAGACAAAGCCTTGGTTGGCCTCACCTTTCAAGAAGATAGACTCAAATTTCCAATCCGTCAGGTTGGGAGAGCTGAGTAAGACGATACAGCCGACATTGTCCTTGTGCTTGGTTGCGACAACAGAGTAGTAGTGACCATCTTTCTCAAAAATCTTCGGATCGCGGAAGTCATTGGCAATCACTTCTTCTGGCAGTCCATCTGCTGTTGCGACTGGATTCTGCTCGATTTTTTCAAAGTGAATACCGTCAGTTGAGAAGGCCATGTTCTGAACTTGACTAACTGTCCCGTCTTCGTTGACGATATGACCTGTGTACATGAGCCAGAGGACATCATCTTTGACAATGGCAGAGCCCGAGAAACAGCCGTCTTTATCGTATGCTTTATCAGGAGCTAGGGCAACTGGAAGCTGTTCCCAGTTGACCAAGTCCTTACTTTTCGCATGACCCCAGTGCATCGGTCCCCAAACACTTTCGTAAGGGTTGAATTGGTAGAAGAGATGATATTCTCCACGGAAGTAGATAAATCCATTGGGGTCGTTAATCCAGCCAGTTTCCGGTGTTAAATGGGCTTGCGGTTTGAAAATCGGATTGATTTTTCCTTTTTCTGTCTGAATAAATTGATTGGCTTTATCAACTGTTTTCACAGGCAGCCTCCTTTTAAATTACTGATTTGCTTTGTACTGATCGTAGTATTTTTGCTTGATAGCTAACCAGTCAGAAAGACCATAGCTTTCCAATTCTTTCAAGTAGCTATCCCACTCTTCTTCGATACCACCGTTGACAATCCATTCTGCACGTTTGCGGTAGATGAAGTCGTTCATATCTGCTTCAACTTGGGCAATCTTGTCCAAATCTTCTTGTTCCATGAAGACACGAGGGTAGATGTCATCGTTGGTCACATAGTCAAGATAGGTTTCGTGCATCAAGTCCAAACGCCATTTGGCATCGTCTGGCATAGTTGTCACAGTTCCGTAGTACTCATCAAGAATAGCAAGCGGTCCACCAACTTCTGTCTTCTGACGCAATTCGCCCGGTGCAGTACCGTTCAACGGCAAGTGTTTCAAGCTATCTGTCGCTGCATCGTATTCGAAGATGTTTTGTTGGGTTTCATCACCATAGGTACCCCAGTTGTTTTGAACAGACTGGATTGGTTTGTATTGGGCATCAATCCACTTGGCTGTCAATTCCAAGTTTTTGTTAGCTGAAGTAATGACCATGCGGTCACGTTGGAAGCCCATACCGTTGGTACGAGTGATGTGCTTGGTTCCGTCAGGACCTGCCAAGACTGGCAAGATGTCATAGGTATCATTCATACCAGTGATGTTTGCCTTGTCCCATGTGAAGTACACACCATAGAGGTTTTCACTACCTTTTGCAAGATAAGTATTCCAGTCTTGTTCAAAGGCTTCTGGGTCAATGAGGCCTTTTTCTTGCAGGGTACGCATGAACTCAACACCTTCTTTGTAATCTTCGTTGTCCGCTGTGAAGTCAACTGTTCCATCATTGTTTACGACGATATGCTCATCGTTATCACCGACACCGAAGGCACCAAAGAGAATCTTGAAATCTTCGCCGCCGTTACCGTTGACAAAGGACATTGGAATTTCATCTGCCTTGCCATTTCCATTTGGATCCTTGGTCTTGAAGGCTTCAAGTACCTTGATCAAGTCATCTGTTGTTTTTGGCATTTCAAGACCAAGTTTGTCCAACCATCCCTTGTTAATCCAAGCAATATCACTGACAGTATGGATGGATTCCTTGCCTTCACCTAGCTCTTCAATCCATGGGAATGAGTAGATATGACCGTCTGGTGCTGTAATCATAGAACGGTATTCTGGATTTTCATCCAAAATTTTCTTGAGGTTTGGCATATGCTCATCGATCAAGTCTTCAACTGGTACGATAACACCTTGTTTAGCCCAGTTCATCAATTCCACATCAGAAGCCCCGTCGTTATGGATGGCATCTGGCAAGTCACCCGAAGCAATGTCCAAATTCCGCTTTTCACCAAAGTCTGACTGGTAGTTTGTCCATTCAATATGAACGCCAGTTTCTTCCTCAAGACGTTGAAAAATCAACTTTTCATTAGGATCAGCTGGAGCTAGAGGTGAACTAGCTGTCATGAACTTAAGCGTAACGGATTTTTCCAAAGGGAACTGAATATCTTTCAATTCATAATCAGGGCTTGATGCGGTATTTTTTGAGCCACAAGCAGCCAACAAAACGGTACTTGCTAGAAGCGTAACAACTGTTTTTCCAAATTTGTGTTTCATCAGAAACAACCTCCTATATTGTTTTCTAAAAAATAATTAATACTTATTATACTCAATGAAAATCAAAAACAGACTAGGCGACGCAGATGCAGATAGAACTGACGTTCATCAAATCAAGTCAACAACGTCTGCTTTTGATTTTCGAAGAGGATTAACCTTTTAATGAACCAGCCATGATACCCTTATCAAAGTATTTCTGGAAGAATGGATACATGACAATGAGTGGCAAGCTAGAGATGACAATGGTCGCATACTTAATCATTTCTGCGATTCGTTTCATTTCATTCATGGCAGCCTGGGCACCAATCATGTCCTTAGCAGGCTCGCTTTGAATGAGGATTTTACGAAGTACTAGTTGGAGTGGCTCCAAGTCTGGATCCTTGATGTAAATCATAGCATCAAAGTAAGAATTCCATTGACCGACAAAGGCATAGAGGAAGAGTACAAACATAATCGGTTTTGCCAGCGGAATCATGATTTTCCAGAAAATCTGAAATTCATTGGCACCGTCCATAACGGCTGCTTCAACCAACTCATCTGGCAAGCCTTGAAAATAGGTCCGTGCCAAGATGATATTCCAAACATTGACTGCTCCAGGAATAATAATGGCCCAGACAGTGTTCAACATTCCCAAATCTTTAACCAAGAGATAGGTCGGAACGAGTCCACCACCGAAGAACATGGTGAAAACTAGAAAGGCATTGATCCATTTTTTCACAACCAAATCCTTTTTTGAAAGAGGATAAGCAGTCATGACCGAAATGGCTACAGTCACAAAGGCAAAGGAGAAGGAATAAAAGAGGGAGTTGAAGAATCCGCGTAGGATAGACTTGTCTGAAAATACCCGTTGATAGCCTTCTACTGTCCAGTCCTTTGGATCAAAGCTAATGCCTTTGCTGACCAAAGCCTGCGGATCCATGAAGGAAGCGACTAAGATATAGACCATAGGCACAACTGTTATGAGAACAAGAAATGCCAGCAAGATTTTATTGACAATCAGCATTCGCTTGTCAAATTTTGTGTACATTTGTGTATTCATACGAACCTCCTATAAGCCTTGTCCATCGTTGATGCGTTGGACAATCTTATTGACTGCAATCAGCAGGATAATATTGATAAAGGCATTGAACAAGCCAACCGCTGTTGAGTAAGAGTAGTCCCCTGACACCAAACCGATTTTATAGACATAGGTTGAAATGATTTCAGAACTGGTTAGGTTGAGGGAAGTCTGCATCAGAAAGGCTTTTTCGTAACCAACGTTCATGATGCCCCCTGCTGCCAGGATAAACTGAATGACCATAACTGGTTTTAGCGCTGGTAAGTCAATATGCCAGATACGTTGGAAGATATTGGCACCGTCTAACTTAGCTGCTTCAATCAAGGCCGGATCAACATTGACCAAGGTTGCTGTGTAGAGCGTTGATGCCCAACCCATTCCCTGCCAGATACCACTGAGAATATAGAGAGGTCTGAAGTAATCAGGATTCGTCAGGAAGTTGGCCTCCAACCCAAACATACCTAGGATGGAATTGACCGGTCCTCCTACCGAGAAGAAGAGGAAAATCATACCGACGATGACCACGACCGAGATAAAGTTTGGAGCATATAGCACCAATTGAATCCGTTTTTTAGCCTTATCGCTCAATAATTGGTTGAGCATGATTGCCAAAATAATGGGTGGAAGAAATCCTAGGAGAAGTCCGTAGACACTCAATTTCAAGGTATTGGCAAGCAAATTACCAAAGTTTGGAGAAGAGAGAAACTTGGTAAACTCTTCAAACCCAATCCACTCACTACCTAGAACACCTTTTAAAGGGTTATAGTCCTTGAAGGCAATCAGCACCCCGTACATGGGAATGTAACGGAAGATGAAAGTCAAGACCAAGCCTGGAAGTAACATCAGTAACAAGAGTTTCTGTTGCTTGATTCTATCTAATAGACTAGCTTGTTGCAGTTTAGATGTTTTCATAAGAACTTCTTTTTGAAACGTTTCAAAATTTTCTGTTTTAGAAAGAGGATAAACTCCTCTATTTTTGAAACGTTTCATTTTTCTTGTAAAAATAAAACCAACTGTTTATTGATGATTTTATTTTATCATTGTAACCGCTTTCTGTCAACTACTTTTTTAAAAATTTTTTGTCGTTTTTCCTTCTAGGTAAGAAATTGGTAATGTGACTTGGAGAGGACGCTCCCTTTTCTCAATAATATCGACTAAACAGGCAACTGCTTCTTGGGCCATAGCCTCCAATGGCTGACGAATGGTGGAAAGTTCTAAAGAACGTTCACTTGCCAATTGAATACCGTCATAGCCGATTACCTGCACATCTTCTGGAACCCGTCGTCCCAGTTTTTCCAAAATGGAAAGGGTGTCAAGAGCCACAAAATCATTGATGGTAAAAATGGCATCAATTTGCGGGTTGGCAATCAAAAATTTCTCTACTGTTCCAACAAAATCATCATAGGGTTCTTCCAAATCCAAGACTTGACAAGGAAAACCAGCTTCTACTATCCGTTTTTCAAAATAGATTCTTCGCTTCTTGGTTTCGTTGATGGTTTTATTGTGCCCACCGATAAAGGCAAAATGGCGGCCACCTTTTGCTATCAAGGTATCAGCTGCCAGCTCCGCACCAGCCTGGTTGTCCGAGCTGACACAAGGGATAGCCTTATTTTCATAGGTGCGGTCGATACTGACAAAGGGGATATTGGACGATAGGTAATCATCAATTGGACTATAGGTGATGGCGATAATGCCATCCACCTTATTTTGTTGGAGCATGGTTAGGTAGTCCAGTTCCCGCTTAGGGCCTGAGATATTGCAAAGCAAGAGTTTGTAGTTCTTCTTGCTCAGGGCTACTTCGACATGATAGGCAAACTCTCCAAAAAAGGGATGCCAAACTGTCGGAATGATTAAGGCAATGGTTTCTGTCTTGTTCTTTTTCATGCCACGGGCGTAAACATCTGGGATGTAGTTCAATTCCTTAATGGCTGTATTGACTTTTTCAAGAGTTGCTTCCTTGATGCCAGGCTCCTTGTTGATAACCCTTGAAACTGTCCCAACGCTAACACCGGCAACCCGTGCAACATCTTTCATAGTAATTGATTTTTGTTCTTCCACAAACGGCTCCTTTCCAAAACATTTTTGAAACGTTTCAATAATTTACACTAGAATATCATTGATAGCGTTTTCTGTCAAGAAAAAATAAAATAGACCAGCTGAGCCAGTCCATTGAGCTGACAAAGTCTAATTATTTCTTTTTCTTTCTTTTCAAATAATCAAATAAATCCAACAAACAATAAGGAATAAGATAAACAAAATAAGCTAGAAAGAACCATCTTGAATCAAGATTGCTAAAATACAAAACAAACAAAACTAGAAGAGATAATACTAAATAGAAATTCTTATTTTTAAATAGTTTGCTCATTGTTATTTACCCCTAAAGTCCGTGAAATGTTTATAGCCTTTTGTTTTAAATAGAGCCGTCCATTCCTTACGATTTATACATCTTCTTCATCGGGTGCTTGGCAATGACTTCTGGGTGATTGTCCAGTGCTGCCTGGCCTTTTTCGGTCAAGGCGTAGCCACGAACCTTGAAGTAAGGTGCCAATTGCTCCTCCGTCAAATGGTCTTTGAGGGCTTGATCAACTTCTGCCGCCTTCATTTTCGACAAACCGGTCACACCTTCTGCCTTAAGAATATTTTTCTTGGCCGTTGAAGTAATGTGATCCAGCGACTCAAATGCTGTTTCGACGCGGGCATAGCCATCCGCAATCAGTTGTTCCATATGGGCAGGACCGTCAATCCCATAGCTGTACTCAAAATACTTGGAATAGGGCGTCGTCGTTTCAAAAGAACCTAGACTAATGCGCCAGAGCAAGATAATATCGCCCGGCAAAATTCCCTCTTCCAGACGGACCATATTGCGCTTGGGAACCGGCTTGGGTTCTAGCAACCATTGACCCAAATCGCGTTCATGAGAAATATAAGGCTTGACCTCATGGTCTTTATACATTTCCTCAATGCGTTTCTCAAATGACATGTTCTCTTCCTCGCCAAACTTAAACTTCTACTCAATTATAGCCTATTTATGGGCATAGAACAAGAAGAAGAACTGCAGACTGTTAGGCACCAACCATAATCTGCCAGCAGATACCAAATTGGTCCTCAAGGTTGGCATAGGCAGGAGCCCAGGGTGTTTCCTGGTATTCAGCAATAATCTTCCGTGCATCCCGGCTCAATTTCTCGTAAATACGTCTAGCATTATCCGCCGTATCCACCACAATAGAGGCCGAAACATTGTAGCCCTGTCGGTATTCAAAGGCAGGATTTTCATCCGAAATCATCAGTCGATGCTCTCCGACCACTAATTCAGCACTCAAAAGCAAATGTTCGTGCTCCTTGGGACAAGGATGGACAAAGTCTGCCCATTTCTTCAGATTACAGACCTCAGCCTGCAGGGCATCTTGGTAAAACTGGACCGCTTCCACCCCATTTCCATTCATTACTAGATTGATTTCTAGCGCTTGTATCATTTTAACATCCTAACATTGATAAATAAGCATTCTGTAACTTCTTCATTATGCAAAACGGCAGTTTTTATTATACAATTTTTGTAGTAAATTTCAAAAATAAACGAATTTCAGATAATTAAAGTCAATTCATAAATATTGAAATAATCAACTTTTTATCGATATTTATTAAAATATTAACTTAAAATCATTTGTAAATCTTTAGTTATTTTTAATCAAATAAAATTCCTGCTAGCCAGAAGATGACTGCAGGAACTTGGTCTAATCTTGTCTTTTAAACTGGAGCAAGCGGCTGCCTTGGAAGGTCAATTCTCCCTGGTCACCTTCAGCAAGTAGGGCATATTCCTCAGGCTTGACACGAAACTCCCTGCGCTCCTTCTGCCATTCAAAGGTCACATAGTAATTGGTCCTAGCCATTTCATTGCCAAAGACATGAGTGCGCTTGGACACTAGCTTGGCCTGCCGAATTTCCACCGGAGACTGGTTATTGCGATGCCATTCCAAAAAATTTCGGACGATTTGATAGACAACAATCCCCAAAATAATGGTGGCAACTGCATAAATGAATAGCATAATTACATCCACACTTCCACCTGGACCTAAAAGATTGTCAAACATAGTAGATACTCCTTTTACATTTATAAGAATAGTATATCATATTTTGAATGGCCAGGAAATTGAATATTGACTAAAATCATGATAAAATGAAGCATAATTTTGAAATGAAAGTGATGACACAAATGAAAAAACTACTTTTTCTAGGCCTTGCTAGCAGCCTCCTACTGACAGCCTGCGCCAACTCAACAACGACACCAAGCAGCACTGAAGAGGCTAATTCAAGCTCTACCCTGCAAACAACTTCTGACTCAACAGCATCCAGCAAATTCAAAAAAGACCTGGCCTACGCTGTCAACAATCCTGACGCCGTTTTTCCACAGTTGAGCCCAGAGGTTGCTGACAATGAGGCCCTGGTCAAGATAAAAACAACCGAGGGAGACATCACCATCAAGCTCTTCCCTGAATTGGCCCCTATGACGGTGGAAAACTTCCTGACCCACGCCAAAGAAGGCTACTACGATGGTACGATTTTCCACAGGGTTATCAAGGACTTTATGATTCAAGGCGGAGATCCCCTGGGCAATGGTACCGGTGGCGAGTCCATTTGGGCTGGCAAGGGGACGACCAAGGATGCCGGCTATGGTTTCAAGGATGAAATTTCTGCCTTCCTCTACAATATCCGTGGCTCTCTTTCCATGGCCAATGCTGGCGCGGGGACAAACGGCAGCCAGTTCTTCATCAACCAAAACACAACCGATATGTCCGGTCAATTGGCTGGCGCAGGCTATCCTGAAAAAATCCTACAAGCCTACAAAAACGGGGGCAATCCAAACCTGGATACCAAGCACACCGTCTTTGGTCAAGTTACCGAAGGCATGGACGTTGTGGATAAAATCGCCGCTGTAGAAACCGGCGAAAACGACAAACCCAAAACAGATGTGAAAATCGAAAGCATCGAAATCCTGAAAGACTACACCTTCCCGACAGAATAGACCAAAACCCAGTCGACGACTGGGTTTTAATCTTTCTCCAAAAAGGCAATCAATGTCTTGGCAGAACGTTCGCCTGCCTGGATGATAAATTCATCAAAGGTAATATTAGCATCGCCTTGAGCCGTGTCGCTCATGGCACGAATGACCAAGAAAGGCTTGCTCAGATTGACTGCTGCCTGGGCAATGGCGGCTCCTTCCATTTCAACAGCAAGGACCTGTGGAAAATGTCCTTTGATGGCCGCAATCTTGTCAGCACCTGCAATAAAACTGTCTCCTGTTGCGATTAGACCCACATGACTGTCGATTTCCTGCTCTGCCAAAACGGCTGTCACCTTCTCAAGTAAGGCCTGGTCAGCCGGGAAATACAGTTCCTGCCCTGACATTTGCCCATAGGCATAGCCGAAGGCTGTCAAATCCACGTCATGGTAGGCTAACTTGTCAGCCACTACCACATCACCGATTGAAATGCCCTCTGCCACTGCACCAGCCGACCCTGTATTGACAATGGCATCAACAGCAAAGCGGTCCACCAAAATGGCCACCGACATGGCTGACATGACCTTACCGATGCCTGACTGGACCAAAACTACCTCATGCTGGCCAAGTTTGCCTTGATAATAGGTTCTGCCAAGCACTTCTGTCTCGACTGGCTCCTGCAAATAGTCCACCAAAACCTTGAGTTCCTGGGGCATGGCTGCGATAATTCCAAATTTCATAATCTCTCCTACCAAAAAATAACCGCTACGATAAACAGAAGAACAAGAATCACTACCCAAAACAAGATTGTATTGACCTTGCTGCGAAAGGCTTCGCGCTTATTGGTCTCAATCCGTCGGCTTTTAACAACCGAGGGTTGGACAGGGATGCGGATGGTATGCCCTTCTACATAGCCCTCGTATCCTTCCTCGTCCAGATAGTCCTGAAAATCATCTGGTTCCAAATAGACTTCCTTATCCGGATTGTAATGGCCAAACTGACTGGTATCTTCCAGTTTCTGACCCTTCTTAAATCGTTTTAGTATTTCATCTGTCAACAGGGGCTTGCCCATGTTTAGACCTACTTTCTCATTAGTTGTGCATATTGAATAGCCATGATGGTCTTGGCGTCGCAAATGTCACCACTTGCCACCAAGTCCAGGGCCTGATCCAAGGTCACTTCATATAGCTCGATGACCTCGTCCTCGTCCATGGGACGGGGATTTTCTACCTTGACCAGATTTTCAGCCAGATAAAGATAGATGCGCTCGTTACAAAAACCAATAGCAGAATAGAAGTCTGCCAAGAGGGTCAGCTTGTCTGCCCGATAGCCGGTTTCCTCTTCCAATTCCCGCAGGGCTGCATCTTCTTGTGTAAATTCTTCACCCAGTTCCAGCTTGCCAGCGGGGATTTCATAAATAGCGCGTTCAATGGCCTTGCGATACTGCTTGACCAGGATAATCTTACCCTCCGCTGTCAGAGCCAGCACACAGACTGCTCCCTTGTGGAAAACCAGCTCACGCTTGCTGGTTCCGCCATTTGGCAGGGCAACATCATCGACAACGACGTCAAAAATTTTGCCCTTAAAAATCTCTGTCCGCTCAATAGTTTTTTCTTCAAAGTTCATGAAAAACTCCTACTTTTGACTAGGGTGGAAAGGAAAACGTTTGGCAGAGCCTTCTTTATTTTCCTGGCGACCGCGACCGATTCCAATCGAATCCGTCGGAACATCTTTGGTAATGGTTGAACCTGCTGCTAGGAGGGCATTATCGCCAACAGTTACCGGTGCAATGATGGTTGAGTTTGAGCCGACAAATACACCATCACCAATCACTGTCTGGTACTTGTGTTGCCCGTCGTAATTGGCTGTAATCGTACCAGCACCGACGTTGACATCTTTTCCAATGGTTGCATTACCGAGATAAGTCAGATGACCAATCTTGGACTGTTCACCGATTGTCGTAGCTTTAACTTCAACAAAGTTGCCGACGTGGGCATCTTTACCAAGAATGGACTGAGGACGGATATGGGCGAATGGCCCCACTGTCACGCCTGTTTCAATGACAGATTCTTCAATATCGGAGTTTGTAATAACCACATCCGCTGCAATCTTGGAATCACGAACTCGGGTGCCGTTGGTCAAAACTGTCCGCTCACCGATGGTCGTTGCGCCCTTGAGGACAACATTGGCCTCGATGACTGCCTCCGCACCGATTTCTACGTCAATGTCAATGTAAGTCGCATCTGGATTGATAAAGGTTACGCCGTTGATCATGTGTTTTTCATTGATCCGCTTGCGCATAACAGCTTCCGCCGTCGCAAGAGCAATACGGTCATTGACCCCCAAACTCTCATCAAAATCACGGAGGATATAGGCCCCGACCTTCTCACCAGCCTGACGGAAAATAGAAATAACATCGGTCAAATAGTATTCCCCTTGGGCATTGTCCGTGTTGATATCCTTGAGAGCCTCGAAGAGACGCTTGTTGTCAAAGAGATAGGTACCTGTATTGATTTCCTTGACCTGTTGTTCGAAATCGCTGGCATCCTTTTGCTCAACGATTTTCAGTACTTCGCCGTCAGCGTTACGGATAATGCGACCGTAGCCAAAAGGATTGTCCGCCTGAGCTGTCAAAATCGTCGCCACGTTCTTATGACTGATGTGGAAGTTAATCAGATTTTTCAAGCTCTCACCCGTAATCAAAGGTGTGTCACCTGCGATAACCAAAGTCTGGCCCTCAAGACCTGCTAGAGCTGGCTCCGCCATCATGACTGCATGGCCTGTTCCCAACTGCTCTGATTGCAGGGCAAACTCAGACTGACCTTCAAGGACCGCTTGGACCAATTCTGCCTTGTGGCCCACAATCGTCACGGTCTTGGCAGGATTGACAGCATCCACAGCTCGCTTGACATGCTCCAACATGGTGATGCCTGCCACCTTATGGAGAACTTTTGGCAGGTCTGACTTCATGCGGGTTCCCTTGCCCGCCGCTAGGATAATTGCATAGTTATTGCTCATGATTTACTCTCTTTTCATAGATACTGCTACCATTATAGCAAATTTTGATTGTTTTGGAAAATGGCAGAGCAAAAATCAAGTCTGCATTGGATAAAGAAAAAGAGGTCGAAACCTCTTTAGAATTTATGGAGCCATTTTCTATAGGCCAGTTCGGATAACAAAGTGGCACTAAAAACTGCTAGGAACATAGTGAACCAATTATCTGGTAAATCGAGCAGTCCGAAAAACACACCAAAGACGGACAAAAATATAACTATCATCATCAATAATCGCTTCATCTGGTCATCCTCCTGGCCGACAATTAAAACAAGTGGACACCTCGAAAAATATCTGTCCGTTCTTTATCTGTCAAGCTTTTTAGTTCTTCCCAGACAGGTTTTTCCTCGTCTGTGAAACGCAGTTCTGTTCCCGGTAGACTAGCATTGGAAACAGCTTGAACCAAGCCCTGCAATCTTATTCCCAGAGCCATCCCCTCGCTCCGCACTACTTCAGCCCGAGTATGGTCAAGGGTTGCAGTCAGCTGTTTTGCCATTTCAGCACCGATTGACTCTGCCTTACCAGCCAGTATGGGTTTCAACTGGTCCAACAAACCAAGCACTTTTTCTTTGTCCATAAAGACCTCCTTGTGAATCTTTTATTTATATTTATTATATCAAATCAACAAAAAAATACAAGGAAATACAGAACGTAGACAAACTAAACTCTGGATAAATAAACTGAGTAGCTCTGCTATGAAAAATAAAAATTAAGTTTATTTTGCGAGCGGAGTGAGCCCTAAGTCGGGACTTTCTGCTGTGATGAAAACGCTAGAAACGTTGTCGTTTCTAGCGTTCGGAGTCATTGAGACCTTAGGCTCAATGACTAGGTATGGAATTCCGAAGGTAGCTCAAACAGTCTGGGAGACTGTTTGAGGAGTAAACCCAGAAACTAGAAAGTTTACTACCGTCCGACATCACCTCAGGAAAGTCCGAAAAGAGACTTTGTCTACAAACTCGGAAATATTCTCTATTTTGGATAGACTAATTCAAATTCTTCGCAGACCACCAGCATATCTTCAGAGAAGGTCAGACCTCCCTCTTCCAGCCAAATGGTGAAGAGTTCCTCATGAACCTGACGCCAATAGGACAGACTACGATTACCCTCGCCTTCTTTAAAAGCATGTTCTTCCGTCACTTGCGAAAAAGGGGTAACATAAACCTTGGTCGTTTCGATAATGCAAACGGAATTACCTTGGCTATCAAGAATGATGTCGTAACCACCAATCTGTGGAATTTCTTCCCCTTCTAGTTCGTAAAGTGGGTAAGCAGAGCTGGTTGCCGTCTTGATTCCACGCGCCACTAGGTCAGCTAATTCATCTGGTACTGCACCAAAAGCCCAAGCCTCTGGCTCAGGGCCCGCCTGCGGATTGACGGTCAAATATTCTTGCCATAATTGTATTGGAATCATCATTCCTCCTTACTTTCTAGCCAACTAGCTCTGGTCAGACGGGTCACATGCTCCGTCCGAACCTCACCAATCAGCGAACACTCAACATTCTCCAGCTTGTGATGATAGGTAAAACCACACTTCTCCTGGGCACGCCTGGATTGCTCATTGCCCTCAAAATAGCCACACCAGACAGTTTCTAATTTTAGGGTTTCAAAGGCATGGCAGAGCAGTTTTCGGATTGCCTCTGGAACCAAACCTTGTCCCCAATAATCACGTCCTAGCCAGTAGCCCAGCTCCGCTTCCTTATCCGAAGTCGTCAATTTACTAGCACCGCCAATCATTAAGCTAATAGCACCGACAGGCTTTCCAGTAATCTTATCTACAAGAGCATAGGTTTCTGGTTGGGTAAAGACCGTCTCGATAACGTTTCGACTTTCTTCTAAGGATTGGTGGGCTGGCCACCCTGCACGCAGTCCGATTTCAGGATGCGAGGCCAGAGCAAAGAGGTTCTCCGCATCATCCACCGTCCAAGGACGGAGCAATAAACGTGGTGTTTCTATCATAAAATTCTCCTATTTCAAAACTCTAACTGTTGATAATCTGCCCTCTACGCAGCAACCAGTTCATCCCAAACAAATCTCTACCTTCTCAAGACTGAGTTCAACGGCCAAGCTGCTTGTTTCCAAATTACCCGGCAGGAGCAAAATCATCCCTGTCTGGGTCATCCTGCCAATGATATTCTGCCTGTCGGGCAATCTGCTCAGCCAGTTCCTGACCAAATTGGTCCCGCACAAAACCGAGCGCCATATCCATGCCCGCGGAGACACCTGAAGAAGTGTAATACTTCCCTTCACGAACCCAGCATGCCTGTCTCTTCCAGTTGACCGCTGGACCTAGTCAAAAGCAAGTTTATTGCTGGTCGCCTCCTTAGCATCGAGCAGACCCACTTTTGCTAAGAGGGCGCTACCAGTGCAAACAGACAAAACAAATGATGCTTGCTAAGCCAGTTGTCCAAAGCTGGTCAAGAAGGCTTCATTTGCAACCAAAGTACGCGTTCCCCGACTACCCGGCAGGAGCAACATATCAATAGGACCAGCCAGAACAATAGGCTGAGTCAGTATTTCTACCCCCTGACGATTACGGACTAGCCCACCAGCTAGTGACTGATAGGAAAGTTCAATAGCTGAAATACCAGCCAACAATTCCACCGGACCAAATAAATCCAAGGTTTCAAAATCTTCAAATACCAAGGCTACACATTTCATGACTGACCCGCTTCCTTTTTCTTCCATAGGAACAGACTGATGACGACGGCTACTGCCAAGCCGACGATTAGAAATTTGACAGGATGGGCCATTTGCCAAAAACTCTCGCTGGTCTGACCGTGTCTATTAGGCAGACCAATGGTGAGAAAGAAAGCCAAGAAAATCAACTGACACCAGAGCGCCGACCGAATAAAGGCCAACTTCTTTTTCAACTGCTGCTTGGATACTTCAAACAGATAAAATAACATCAGATAGGCATTCAAAATGAGCAAATAAACTAAGGCACCGGGCCAGTTCCACCAAAATTTGGTAACTAGCAACAAGGCTAGGGGAACAAGCAGGGTCTTGACCAAGCCTAGTAAAACATTTTTTATCATTTCAAACTCCAACCACCGTCGATGGTGATAATCTGTCCCTGCATGGATGCTAGTTTGCCAGAGGCCAGCATAAATGTCAGCTCTGCGATTTCCTCAGGCTGGGTCCAACGACCAATCGGTGTCTGCTCCGCGACCCAATCCGCCAAGCCACCCGTCTCAAAATCGGCAGCCGTCATACCTGTCTGAACCGCGCCCGGTGCAATGCCAAACACTTGGATATGGTCCTTGGCGTAATCCAAGGCTAATTGCTTGGTGAAGCCTGCTAGAGCGTGCTTGGAGGCTGTATAGGCAGAACCCCCGCCACCAGCCAGACTAGAGGCAATGGAACACATGGTAATGATGGTCCCCGATTTTCTAGCCACCATTTTTTCCAAATAGGGGCGGGTCAGTCTAGTCACCGAGAAAAAGTTGACGGCGAAGAGTTGCTCTAATGCTTCATCGGTGACTTGCAAGTGTGGCTTGTAATCGTCCAAAGCGCCAGCTGTGTGAAGGAGCAAGTCAACTTCCTGACACCAGTCAAATACAGGCGATAAATCGCCTGTCAGGTCTAACTGTAGAAAGTGGAAATCGCCTGCCAAATCAGGCTTGCTAGCCTGATCAACCCCGTAGACACGCCAGCCATTTTCCAAAAAAATCTCTGCCTGTGCCAGTCCGATGCCGCTGGAAACTCCTGTGATGAGGGCTGTCTTAGTCATGGACTTCTACCCAGTCGGTGGCAAGGACGTCGCAAGGGGTCGGGCTCCACATGGAGAAGCCCTCACCCTCGCCGGTCACATTGATGAGGAAATAGGGGGTCGCCTCTAGCTTTTGCCCGTGGACCTCGATGGTGTCAAAGAGCTGGACGTAGTTCTCCGCCCCGCCCCAGCCTGTGCGGACGTACTTTTTCTTGGCCTTGAGGCCGGGTAAAATCTCTTCAAATGTCATGGTTTACTCCTTTATTGTCTATAAACGTTGATTTAATAAGGTTTCTAGCACCTTGTATTGAGTTAATTTTGTAATTTTTTCACCTTTTTGTGAAGTTACAGTAATTTGTATCTATCCGACCGTTGAAAATACAATCTTGTTGGTTTATCAGGAAAATAGAATGATCCAAAGACTTTTTGAGCCTTTGATAGGCTGGACAGATTTCTGGTATCTTTCCTTTCCCCTTTGGGATAGAGAGGGGGTGAAGTGATCTAATGGACTTATTTATCATCGTGTTTGTTGCACCTTTGCTGGTATCTATCCTAACAGCATTGTTTGAGTATTGGCTCAACTCACGCAACAAATAACCCTAGGGTGCTAGCTAGAACTAGCTAAGAGCCAAAAGAAAACCCCTGACATTGTGGAATCTGTCAGGGGCTTTTTGTGTTCCAATGGAACTTACTTATCATTAGCTAAAGTATAGCATCCCCTCATTCAATTGTCAAATGTTTTTAACCAACATGTCGATTGACTTCTAGTCTTTCTCCTCTGAAATATATCACCTCATCCTCCGAATATCTTAGTTAATTATTTTATAGTTCATCTCATTATACCAAAAAATTACTTGACCACTTTCGGTTTTCTCACCAGCAAGACCATAGAGCCAATCCAGAAAACCACCGCTGGCAGAATAACCAAGACCAGATTTAACCAAGTTGGCACCATCATAACCAGATTGAGAATTCCACCAGCAAGCATGAGTCCATAGGTTGGCATAAAGACATGGCTGACTAGCTTTTCCTTACGGTAACATAGCAGAGCGAGACCGATGAGGATGACTGGAATCAGGCTTGTCCAACCAGTCAAAGAGATGTCTGTACCATCCGGCAATAGGATGAAACGACCGGCCAAAATTGCTACATAGACCAGTGGAAAACCAATATAGGTCGCCCAAATTTTCAGTTTAGAAGTTTGGTAAATCAAATTCCGTAACAAGAGCATGATGCCAGCCGGCAGTAGAAAGGCCAGCAAACTATCACACACCAGTGCTAACCAATTAAATTGGACTGTGCCTGATCCTGCAAATTCCATGAGAAATCGACTGCCGACATAGACTAGCCAGACAAGCCCTGCCAGGCGTCCAACTTCCTTGACTCCGATCGGAGGCAAATAGTTCAACAAATCATCCGCCATCTGCTTGCTGTCTTTGCCCAGAAAATCCTCCGCAGAAAGCCCGTCTTTTTGGGCTTCCAGAACATCTTGGTAAATGGATAAAAGCTGAGCAGTCACTGCTTCTTCCTGCCTGTGAAAGACAGAGGCAATCATCATATAACCATTGATACGGCCCATGTATTCCTTGTTTTCCTTGGTCAGCTGGTTTTCAATCACTTCAATATGTTTGCGGTATTCCATTTGTTTGCTCATCTTATTCTCCTTTCACTTTCTCCACTTTTTCGACGAGTTCTCCCCACTGGACCCAAAAATCGTTTAAGTAGCTCTGCCCTTGGTCCGTCAAATAAAAATACTTCCTGTCGGGTCCATCTGGCGAAGGCTTGTTCTGACTAAAAATCAGGCTATTTTTCTCTAACTTCTGAAGGAGTGGATAGACTGTTCCCCCGACCATGTTTTCAAAGCCCTGCTTTCTCAACTCCTGGACCAACTCATACCCATAAATCTCCTTCTTACTGATAATTTGTAAAACACAGCCGTCTAGGACCCCTTTGAGCATCTGGGTTTCTTTCATAAGCCCTCCTCATCATCTGTAAAAAATCCAAACAATAAGCCTGATGCTAACATGATACCTAAGATCAAAATAGAATCCAAAGCCCAGCCTGTTATAATCGCCGTCACAAGGGTGACAGCTGCTAGTTTCCAATTTTCCCGACTTTTCTTATCCAACTTCATACTGCCTCCCTACCTAGTTTGTAATACCAACTAGTCTGATAAAAATAAAAGTGATTTCTTTGTCTTCTATCACTAGTTTGTTTTACCTATTAGTTTTGTATCTATAGTGTAACACAAGGTAGCTAGTATGTAAAGCAAAATAGTGGAAAATGAGAAAAAATCAGCACTACTACTCAAAGTTAGTGTCAACATCTCAGCACAGTGATAGATTGCTTCAACAGTCTGGGGAGAGACTGTTGAAGGTGGGAAATAAAACATACGCAGTTTGTGTCCAAACAATCTTGGAAATTGTTGGAGGTTGGAAATAAAAAGTTGCGGTAGCAATATATCTAAAAACATATAAAAAAACTTGGGTTGCCCCAAGTTTAGGAAATAATCTGTTTGTAAGACCGTGTCGTGATGGCATAGACCACTAGGTAGAGGAGGAGATAGCCACCACAGATAGCCACTGTCACCTGCATCATAAGTCCTGCATTGACCACGCCGATAGACAACAAGATAGACGATAGCATCTTGTAGGCAAAGGCTAGGTGAACAAAGGCAAGTAGGATAGGCAGGAAGAAAACTGTCAGCAATTGCTTGCGAACGGACTGTCTGGTCTGATCCTCATCCAGACCAACCTTGGTCATAATGACGAAGCGATCTCTGTCTTCATAGCCTTCTGAAATTTGTTTGAAGTAAATCACCAGCACCACCGCCATCAAAAAGATAAGTGAAAGCAAGAGGCCGATGAAGAAAAGTGAGCCTGCAAAACTGAAGAAACTTCGCATCGCATAGGCACGGTAGGCGAGACTAACCGTGTTAGTACCATCTGGCAAAATATTAGAAGTCCACAGTTCGCTTTCAAAAGTACCGGATAGGAAGACCTCCTGGCTACTTACTTGTTCTTCTTCTGATAGACTGCTTTCAAAGCCCATATAATAGCGATTCTCAGCTTGATTTTCAAATATCGTCAAATCTTGAACCACAACGACTAAGTACTGACTGACATTGAAAGACATATGGTCAGGCAGATGACCCAAGGTCACATTCTTGGGCAAGACTTGGACAACTTCCATCTCCTTTTCATCAAAGGTGAGAGTTTGACCCGCTTGATACTGGACTCCCTTACTAAAAATTACCACTTGGTCAGATGCCAACTGGAGTTTTTCTCCCGTCATCTTTTCATAGCTGGCTTGATCAAGGAAAAAACCAACACCCAGGTCAGAGAAATCTACGCTAGCCACATCTTCAACCGTAAAAAATCTTACGTGCTGGTTTGTCACCTCAGTAAAAGAGGCTTGCTGGTAAGGATAGACCACCTTACTTTCAACAGGAATATCCTTCTCTTCTAAGATAGCTTCCGCCCACTCCTCCACTTGTGATTTTGAAGTGGTTGGCTGCATACCAACATCAATCGAATAGTCATTTGGATTTTGATTGGCGATATAATCTTTGCCACCGATGTAAATATTGAGTCCTCCAACCATGGTCACCAAGAACATGCTAGATAGGATGGTAATGGTCGCAAGGCCCAGAGCATTTTTCCGCATACGGAAAATCAAGTTGGATATAGAAATAAAATTCTCTGGCTTGTAGTAATAAGTCTGACGCTGTTTTAGCCAGTTTAAGAGACTGATGACACCTGATTGGAAAAGCAAATAAGTCCCAAAGATAACCAGAAGCGTCGCTCCGAAGAAACTTGGAATAGCTGTCAGCGGACTGGTCACTAGTTGGGCAATGGCGTAGCCTGCCCCCAATAGGCTAAGGGCTAAGAGGGTTTGTAGCCAGAGGAAGCCTGTTTTCTTGTCCCCTCGCTTCTTGCCCTGAACCAGTTTGAGTGAGTCGGTCAAGCCCAGTTTTCCAATATTAAAGAGGCTGACCAAGGCAAAAATTCCAAAGAGGTAGATGACTACAGTTACCAGACTCTTCAACTGAAAGGTTGACGCCAGAACTACAGGCATCTGCATGGCCTTCAGCAAAAGCGCATAGAAGAGTTTGTCCAGAGCCAGACCCAAGAGTAAGCCTGACAGAATAGTGCTGGCTGAAAAGACCAGATTTTCCAGAAAAGTCATCAAGAGGAGGTGTTTTTTCTCCAAGCCTAGGATACTATAGACGCCAAACTCTTTTGACCGCTGCTTCATAACAAAACTATTGGCATAGAAGACCATGATGGAAACGGCCAACATGACCACAATCATACCAAAGCCCAGCACTTGAATCACCCCATTGGCCCCCTTGACCTGACCTAAATCAGGATGAAAGGCAAGCGAGGCAAAAATATAGGCAATGGCTGTGGATAAAATGGTCATCAGAGCATAGGGAAAATAAAGCCTGCGGTTCTTTTTGAGATTGGTTAAGCCCAATCGAAAGGTTAGTCCAAACATACTACTCACCTCGATTCGCCATGACTGTCAAGGTATCTGAAATCAGCTGGTACATTTCCTGACTAGTTCGCTCACCACGGTAGATTTGATTGTAGAGGATACCGTCCTTGATAAAGAGGACCCGTTTGGCACGACTGGCTGCCGCTGTCGAGTGGGTTACCATCAAAATGGTTTGCCCTTCTTGATTGATTTTTTCAAAGATATCGAGAAGGGTTGCTGTTGATTTGGAGTCGAGGGCTCCAGTCGGTTCATCCGCCAAGAGGATTTCTGGCTGGGTGATGATGGCACGCGCCACCGCTACCCGTTGCTGCTGACCACCCGAAATCTCGTAGGGCATTTTGTCCTGCAAGGTCGCAATTCCCAGACTGTTGAGGGTTTGAATCAAACGCTTATTCATCTGGTCAAGCGGAAAACGGGATAGAACCAATGGTAAAAGCACATTGTCCTTGACAGAGAGGGTGTCCAAGAGGTTAAAGTCCTGAAAGACAAAGCCCAATTTCTCTCGGCGAAAGGCAGCGGATTCCTTGCTCTTAATAGTTTCTGTATTGACACCATTGAGCAGGACATGGCCACGGGTCGGCTTGTCCAGGGTCGCAAGAATATTGAGCAAGGTGGATTTTCCAGAACCTGACTCACCCATGATGGCCAGGTATTCGCCCTCCTCCACCGTAAAATGGATATCCTTGAGAGCCTCGACCTGCCCCGCCTTAAACCGAGAACTATAAATCTTTTGTACGTGTTGCACGTCTAGTAGAACCATGATACTTCTCCTTTGGAAACTGTATCCACAAGTGCGGTCACTGAGATAAGAGATAGTTTTTGCTAATTAAGGGCTATGAGGGGTAGCAAACTAGCCTTAAATCAGTTACCGAACTGTGAATACAAGTTCTTATTTTTATAATCCCATTTTACAGTTTCAACCCAAGGCCTGCCATAGCCCAAACTTTCATTTACCTTACAAAATTGTCACTTAATCCAAGGCCAGTTCTGTCTCTTTTATCCCAATCCGGACTTCAGTGCCTTGGCCTAACTTGGATTTGAGGGCAAGGGAATAGCCCAGCTCCGCAGCGATTTTCTTGGAGAGATAAAGCCCAAGGCCCGAAGACTGTTGGGTTCTACGACCGTTAAAACCTGAAAAACCACGCTCAAATATCCGCTGCAGGTCACTCTCCGCAATCCCCAGACCCGTATCTCGAATGACCAGGTCATGACCGTCTAGGAAAATGGAAATGGTCCCATTCTCACAATATTTGAGGGCATTGGAGAGGACTTGTTCAATCAAGAGACCCAGCCAGCGTTTGTCTGTTTTTAGGACTCGCGATAGGTCTCCCAAATCCAGCTTGGTTCTGGCCTGTATAAAAAAGAGGGAATATTTTTTGACCAGGTTCTTGACCAGTTCTTCCAGGTCCACCCGCTCAATAACCAGGTCGTCATGAAAGGATTGCAGGCGGAGATAATTGAGGACCAGACCTGTGTATTGCTCGATTTTGAAGAGTTGGTTTTCCAGCTGGTAACGGATGTCTGGCTGGTCGATTTCCTTGGCCAGGAGCTGACTGGCAGCGATCGGGATCTTCATCTGGTGGGCCCAGAGGGTATAGTAGTCGTCCAATTCGGTCTTGGCTTGAAGTTGCTGCTCCTGCAAGAGCTTGTTTTGGGCTTCTAGCTGCTGGACCTTTTCCTGCAAATACCGCTCTGCTGGGCTACCTGATGCCGCCTGCTGACCACGCCAGTATTTACCAAAGCGAGAAACATCCGCCAACAAGTCCCAGCCTAATGCCAAGAGCCAGACCAGGCTCAGGAGCAAGAGACCATAGGAGATGAGGGGGCGGTCCAGCTCAAAGAGGTAACTGAGGCCGTAGATGAAGAGGGCCAGGGCCGGGTAGGCCAGGAGATAGGGCAGGCGGTGGCGGATCCAGCTGGTCAGAAAGAGCCGATAATCTTCTCTAGTCATGAGCTTTCACCAGGCCGTAGCCGACCCCTTTCTTGGTAGCAATCAAGCCCGGTAGCCCCAGTTCATCCAACTTCTTCCGAAGGCGGGCCATGTTGACAGACAAGGTATTGTCATCTACGAAAATATCGCTATTCCAGAGCTGGCGCATGAGCTCCTCCCGACTGACCACTTCCTGACCATGCTCGAAAAGAACCCGCAAAATCTGAAATTCGTTCTTGGTCAACTCCTCCACCTTCTGGTCGTACTGAACCTGCATGGTCTTAAGGTCAAGGGAAATCTCTCCAAACCAGAGTAGGCTCTGCTCACCAACAAAATCATAGGTCCGACGGAGCAGGCCTTGTATCTTGGCCAAGAGGACCGTCATCTCAAAGGGCTTGGTCACATAATCATCAGCCCCCATGTTAATGGCCATGACAATGTCCATGGGTTGGTCATGAGAGGACAAAAACATAATCGGAATGCGGGAGGCCTTGCGAATTTCCTGGCACCAATAGTAACCGTTGAAAAAGGGCAAACCGATATCCAGGAGAATCAAGTGTGGCTGAAAGCGGTCAATCTGGCTGAGAATATCCTGAAAGTCAGCCACTTCCTCCACCTCATAGCTCCAATTTCGTAAATTCTTGGCCACCAGCTGGCTGATGACCTTATCGTCTTCTATCAATAGAATCTTTTGCATAGGGACCTCCTTGGCTATACTATTATTATATCGTAAAATTGCTCCAGAAACCTTTCAAATTTGTCATTTTCCACAATATCCGCTATACTAAGACTACTATGGCAAACCTACTTGATTACCTAAAAGAAAGTCAATTCGATAGTTTTTATGATCGGCCGCTCAACAAGCTAGATATTTTGGCCCTGACCGAGCTAGCCTATCTGCCCTTCGACAGTCTAGTCCCAGCTGACTTTACTGAAAAAGGCGTCCGAATCGACCAATTAGCAGAAGATTTCGCAGCTAAATACCAGGATGAATTCCCACCTTTTTCTATGGTGACAAAGAGCCGACTAGCCATGTTTCAGTTGCTAGCCCAGGCCAAGCGCTTCAAGCATCTACGGGCCTTTGCCTATGTCGACCAATATGAATTGGACCTGCAGAAACAGTTTGCGGTCATCAGCTACCGCCTAGACCGGCAGACCATTGTCACCTGCTTCCGGGGGACAGATGATACCATTATCGGCTGGAAGGAAGATTTCCACATGACCTACATGGAGGAGATTCCTGCCCAAAAGTCCGCCAAGGAATACTTGGAAGGGCTGATAGGGAGCCAGCCAGGACTGTTTTATATCTCTGGTCACTCCAAGGGGGGCAACCTGGCACTCTATGCCAGCAGCAAGCTTGCGCCTGACTTGCAGGAACGGATTTTGCAGGTCTATCCCTACGATGCTCCTGGACTCCATAAGAAACATCTGGAAAGTCCGAGCTACCTGATGCTTGCTGATCGGGTCCACCCCATTATCCCGCAAAATTCTGTGGTCGGTATGATGCTGGAAACTCCTGACCATGTTCAAATCGTCCAGAGCAATACCATTGGTCTCCTCCAGCATATTAGCTTTTCCTGGGAAATTAACGGCAACGACTTCAAGCCTGCTCCAGCACTAACAGAGGATAGCTTGCAGGTTGACCAAACCCTCAAAACCTGGACAGCCAGCCTGACAGAGGAGGAATTACAGGAATTTTTCGATCTCTTCTTCGGGCTCATCATGGAGGCTGGTATTGAAAAACTAGCGGACTTGACCGTCAATCCCCTCCAAAAATTGCAGGAAATCGACCGACTGCGCAAGGAATTGCCAGATGAAAAGGCCCAGATGTTGGACAAATTGAGCCGCTTACTAATTGACACCCGCTATAAAATCTGGCTGGAAGGCATCTACCAAAACCTGCCTCATACCAATTTCAAATTGCCTCAGTTCTCCCTCCATTTTCCCAGTCCTGAATTGAAGGTTCCTGGTTTCAAAAACAACACAGAAAACTATGTGAACGAAAGAAGGAAGGTCCAGCCGGACGATTTTCTCAGAGTACCTAACTTCAAATTCCCAGATTGGAACGACTGGTTGAGAGGACCAAGCGATAAGAAAGACAAAGAAAACTAGCCTAGAAAAGCTAGTTTTTTCTATTATATTTGATGTTCTAGTCGAGCATTTTATTTTTCAAGATGAGCAACTACTTCTTCAAACATAAGCTTGGTTGACTCAAGACCACCACCTGACAGGTACCAGAGGTCTGGTGTCAGCGTGATGATTTTCTTGTTCTTACCAGCATTGGTTTCCTGGATGAGGGCGTTGTTGAGAATGTCCGAATTTTGCGTATCGTCGCCACCGATGGCCAGGGTGCGGTCAACAACAAAGATGATGTCTGGGTTGATCTGGCTGACACTCTCTAAGCTCAGGCTGGAACCGTGACTTCTGCCTTGATTTCCTTGGGTGTTTTCTTCCAGCTTGAGGTCAGTTGGTTGAAAGCCCAGTGTCTTATAAATAAAGGAATAACGGCCGTCTGGAGCAATGCCTGCCATACTGCCTTCATTGAGCAGGACAGTTAGAGTGGTCAATTGGGTGTTCTTGTTTTTGTCTTGAGCTGTTTGAACAAGTGTGTCGATATCAGCCAGCTTGCTTTCAGCTTCTTTGACTGCCTCGTCTCCGAAGAGTTTTGCCAATTCAGTAGCATTGGTCTTGACAGAGTTCAAATAATCAGAAGTAGAGGTCTCAAAGTATATAGCTGGCGCAATTTTCTCAAACTCTGCCTGCTGGTCCTGCGTACGACTGGACAGGATAATCAAATCCGGTTCCAACTCCGCAACCGTTTCAAGGTTGACTTCGCGCAGATTACCAACGTTTGTAATCTCTTTTTTATCCTTCAAGTCCTTCAAATAGGTTGGCAGGCTGTCTTTTGGCATCCCGACGATAGTGTCTTCCTTGCCAAGGGCACGCAGGCTGTCAGCCACACCGTAGTCCAAAACCACAATCTTTTGGGGATTACTTGGAACGGTTGTCTCACCCGTCGAGGTTTGAATAGTAATGTCCTGAGAGGTGCTGACCTGCTCCGCTGACGAACAAGCAGCTAGAGCAATGATGCTAAAGAGTGCTAAAAATGCGAGTGTGATGCGTTTCATAATTTTTCCTTTCTATTTATAGAGACAAATTTTCTTGCCGTCAATATCGGCGATGGTCAGCTCCATATCATAAAGGGAGCTGAGGATAGGCTCCGTCATGACCTCATGGGGTTGCCCCTGGGAATAGACCTTGCCGTCTTTAAAGGCGACCATCTGGTCGACAAATTGGCTAGCCACATTGATGTCGTGAATGACAACCACCACCGTCTTGTACAGGTCATCCACCAGACGACGGAGGGTTTTCATCATCAAAATCCCTTGCTTGATGTCCAGATTATTGAGCGGCTCGTCCAAGAGGATAATCTCCGTATCCTGAGCCAAAATCATGGCAATGTTGACCCGCTGCAACTGCCCCCCCGATAACTGGTCAATAGGACGATGGCGGAAATTCTCCAATTCCATATAGGAAATAGCCTGATTGATATGCTCATAGTCGACAGCTGTCAAGCGCCCCTTGCTGTAGGGATAGCGACCGAAGGAAATTAGCTCCTCGACCGTTAATTTGACTTGATAATCCACCTTTTGCTTGAGCATGGATAATTCCTTGGCTAATTCAACCGAGTCCCAACTTTCGATTTCCTGCCCCTTGATATAGAGCAGCCCCTGCTCCTTGGGCAAAAGTCGGCTAATCAGCGATAAAAGCGTTGATTTGCCTGCGCCATTTGGTCCGATAAAGGCGGTAAACTTAGCTTTTTCGATGTTAAGACCAATTTCGTCTAAGATTGGATTGGTCCCATATTTCTTGGAAATATTTTCCATTTTAATCATAGCTTATTACGCTCCTTGTACAAGAGATAAAAGAAGAAAATACCACCGATCAATTCAATGACCGTCCGAATGCTGATATTGAAGTTAAAGACTCTTTCGACCAAGGTTTGAGCCAGTAAAAGGCTAACAAAGCCGAGCAGAGAGCCAACTAAAAAGAGGGTTCGATGACGAAAATCATTGACCAGCTGATAGGTGAGATTAGCCAGAATGAAGCCCAAGAAAGACAAGGGACCGACCAAGGCTGTGGAGGCTGAAACTAACAGAGCAACCAACCAGAGAAGCTGTTGCTGCTCCTTTTCCACGTCCACGCCCAAGAGCCGAGCATTGTCTTTTCCCAGATAAAAGGTATCCAGTACCTTGCCCTTGCGGTAGAGCAAACCACAAATCAGAATGGCCAATCCCACTACCACAAGTAGGACGCCTTCATTGACATTCTGCAAGGAGGCAAAGAGTTTGGACTGCAGTTTGTCATATTCATTGGGCTCCATCAAGACTTGTAGAAAGGTGGATGTACTACGGAAAAAGGTTCCCAAGGTCATGCAAATGAGAAGAATAAGACCAATTCCCTTATTCAAAAGTGCCTTGATAGCTGGTTGCAAGAGCAAGAAAAATCCAGCCTGCAAGCATAGCACCATGAAAAATTCGGTCAGGGAATTTGGTGCCAATCCCTGCGACCATTTCCAAAAGAAAAATAGGAAAAGAGACTGCATAAGGACGTAGAAACTTTCCAGTCCCAGCACAGACGGGGTCAGGAATCGATTGCCCGTCACCGCCTGAAAGCTGAAGGTGGAAAAACTAGCAATGACAGCCACCACCAGATAGACCAGCAATTTTTTCAAGCGTAGGTTCAGGATGTAAGAATTGGGCAGGCTACCATCTGGCAGGAGATAAAATAGCGTCCCCAAAACAGCGATGGCCGACAAAATGCCAATCAGAAGCAAGGTTGAGCGTTTGATACGGTTCATGCACGCGCTCCTTGCCAGATAATGAGGAGAAAGGCTAGGGTGCCGACCACTCCCAAAATCAAAGAAACTGAGACCTCGTAAGGCCAGATGACCAAACGTGCCAAGATGTCACAGACCAAGACCAAGAGGATGCCCCAGATGACCACCAAGCCTTTGACTTTCTTGAAATAATCGCCTGCGTACTGCCGAACCAGATTGGGAATGATAACGCCCAGAAATGGCAGAGCGCCGACCGTAATCATGGTCACAGCCGAGGTCAGAGACACCAAGGCTAGAGCCAAGGTCTCATAGGCTTGGTAAGGCAAACCCAAATTCCGACTGGCATCCTCACCCAGAGCCATGACCGAAAAGGCATCCGAATAGTACCAAATGGCAATCAAAACGAAAACCAACAAGAAGAGCCATTCGTACTGATTGCGCTGAATCATGGAAAAAGAACCCTGACTCCATGCGGTCATGGACTGAATGAGGTTAAACCGAAAGGCAATCATCTGGGCAAAAGAGCCGATAATACCACTGTAAATCAGCCCTACCAAGGGCAGAACCCACTTTTCCTTGAACTGCAAGCGCCGGATAACTTGGATGAAAACCGTTGTAAAGAGCAGGGCAGCAAGAAAGGCAAAACTCATTTTTTGAAAGAGAGTGGCCTTGGGAAAGGCAAATAAAGACAAGAGAATACCCAGCTGGGCTGCCTCTGTCGTCCCTGTTGTCGAGGGGGCTGCGTAGGGATTTTGTGACACGGTTTGCATGAGTAAGCCCGACAAGGAAATAGCCCCACTGGCTAAGATAATGGCAAGAGTTCTGGGAAGTCGCGATTCCCAAAAGAGGGTCTTAGACGTATCCTGTCCCTGAAAAAGCCCAAGCCAGGAAAAGCCGACATGACTGCCAATGGATAAAGAAAGAATGATTAAACTAGCCGTCAGACCAGCTAGGAGAATTTTATTTTTCATGATACCTCATTTTTCAATAGTACAAGCTTAACAGAAAAGCAGGTAAATGTCAATCTTTGATTATAATTGTCAGATAATTCTAATTTAAAATAGAATCAGTCTCAACAGCATAAAAAAATCCCAAGCAAAATCAACTGCTTGAGATTCTAACTTATAAATATTCACCCTTAACATTAAAGTAAGTCCCACGGATTTCCCCAGCTAGTTTGGAGCGTTGGCGGGCAAACTTGAATTTTCCTTCAAATTCTTTGGGAATGTCAATCCCGTCCGACAATTTGAAACCGACCGCTCGTTTGCCTCCTTCTTCTAGCGTATAGAGGACATTGACAGCCAGGCCATTGTCATAAAAGACAAAAGACTAGAGAACGCCATCTACCTCAAGCTGGGCTACGTTAAGCGGGGTGTATGGAAAGTTCATGTCCCGCTCTGCCAAGACCTGCTCTATGAAGGGCAGGATTTCAGGCTTCTCCTCTGGGCTATAGACCACGAACTCCTGCTTGTATTTGTTCCAGAAATAGCGAGCTTCGTTGGCACGCAGACCGGCCAAGACTTCTGCGACTGGACTAGTTTCCAAGCCTGTCGTTTCGACTTCTTTAAAATTTACTGTATAAGCCATGATTTTCCTTTCAATAAAGAAAGCACCCGAAGGTGCTAGGTAAGGCTTCTCTACCAACTTCAGGTTCGAGGTCGGTAGAAAAAATTCATTAGGCGTTAAACGCTTCTGTCAATTGTGGTACCACTTGTTTCTTACGGGAAACGGCACCCGCAAGGAAGGCATGGTTGTTTTCCAACTTGAAGTTGAAGGCTGCTTCCACCTTGTCCATGTTGCTACCGAGGGCAAGGATTTCGGAGTTTGAGTTCACAATGTCGGTAATCATCAAAACAAAGTCAGAGTAGCCATTTGCTGTTGATGCTGCTGTCATAGCTGCTTCAATTTCTGCTTGACGTTCCAAGACTTCCGCAATGTCCACTGTATTGACTTGGGCTACACGCACATCATTGCCATTCAAACCAAAGGTTTTTGCGTCGATGTCGATCAATTCTTCTGCTGACTTGCTAGCAAGATTGGTACCTGCTTTCAAGAGTGCCAAGCCGTATTCTTCCAAGTTTACACCAGCAACTTCCGCCAATTCAGCTGCTACTTGTGAATCTGTTGCATGAGTGGTTGGCGATTTAAGCAAAAGGGTATCTGAAATCAAACCTGATAGGAGAAGTCCAGCCACTTCTTTTGGAGGCGTCACACCATTTTCTTTGAAGGCACGATAAACGATTGAAGATGCTGAACCAACCGGTTCCAAACGCATGTACAATGGATTTGCCGTTTCAAAGTTTGCGACACGGTGGTGGTCAATAACAGCAGCTACTTCCACATCCTTGATGTCTGCGATTGATTGTTGGAATTCATTGTGGTCTGTCAAGATGACTTGGCTAACGCCTTCTGCTTTTGCAGATTCAACCACGCGCGGTGCAGTAACACCAAAATAGTCAAGGGCAAAAGCTGTTTCTTCATTTGGCGTTCCAAGTGCAACTGCTTCCGCATCACGACCAAACACTTCACGCTCCAAGTGAGCCCAGCCATATGATGATGCAATGGCATCTGTATCAGGATTTTGGTGACCAAAAACTAAAAATTTAGACATGTCTACAACCTCATTTTTCTAATAATCTCCTACATTTTACCATAAAAGATGACTCTTGAAAACAAAAGAAACCAGGCTTTTCACGACCTAGTTTCTGCATTCATTGTATCGAAAAATTAATCACCTAAAAATCGTGTCCCCACCAAGTAATCAAAGGCATAGTCATTAACCTTGACGTTGAGGGCATCGTGCCCATAGTCTGGAAGGATTTTCATTTCTTTTTCAACTTCCAGGCGGTTATAGGCCGCAAACTGGGTCGAAGGTGGACAAACTCCGTCCTCTAGACCAGTCACCATGGCCACAGGGCATTTTACCAAATGAGCCAAGTTTTTAATGTCAATGTAGGACAGGGTCTGCAATACCTGCTCCTCCGTCTCATGGAAGGGATCCGAGTATTTGAAATAACGGAAGAGCTCATCATAGGCCTCGCTGTTATTACCCAATTCCAAGACTCGCTTGAAGTCCGATAGGAAAGGATAAATAGACAGGCATTTTGATAGGTCTGAATAGAGGCTGGCCGCTACCAGAGCCAGGGCCCCGCCTTGGGAGGCCCCATAACTCATCAGCTGGTGCTCATCCACAAAGTCAAAGCCAGCCACTAGCTTAATCAGCTGGTAGACATCCAGGTAAACATCCTTGTAGAAAAGATGGTCTGGTCCCTGCAACATGCCACGAATGACCTGCCCCTTGACTGTCAGGCCCTTAAATTGGCCCAAATCCTGGGAACAACCGGCCTGACCACGCACGTCCATGGCCACAACACCGTAGCCAGCTGCCGTAAACTTGAGCAATTCAGCCCAGTCAGGTGATTGGCCTTGGTAGCCGTGGAAATAGAAGAGAACAGGCACAGGCTGTTCAGCTTCCGGAAAAATAGTTTTGGCAAAGACCCGTGAGCCGTTGGTACCTGTAAAATAGAGTTCATAGCAAATCACACCAGGCAAACCAGCTGGCTTTTCAAGCAAATCATAATCTGGCAGTTCTGGCAATGCAGCTAGTTGCTGCTGCCAAAAACTATCAAAATCTTCTGGAAGCTCATGACGACCACGATAGGTACGCATAGCCTCCAGGGACATGGTATCAATCATAGACTCACCCAACTTTCAAGCCCTGTTTTTGGGCAAAATGATAGAAGGCCCCTAGCATGCCAGCTGCATTTTCATGTTTAGCAAATGCAATCCTTGTTTTTTCAACCAAGCTTGGTAATAAATGACGTTTTATTGCTTCTTGAATCATGGGTTCCAGATATTCTTTCTGCCCCATTATTCCACCACCTAGGATGACAATCTCCGGATTGACTACATAAGTAATGGTTGCAATGCCCTTACCAAGATTGTCCACTAGTTGATGAATAGCCACTTGACACTTGCTGTTGCCATTTTGGGCTTCTTGAAAAATCCGATAACCATCCCATTCGGATGGATTATCCCCATGCAGGTCTGCCACATGCTGAACTAGAGCTGTCGTTGAAGCAATATCTTGAAAGGCCCCGTCAGACAAGGGGAGATAGCCTACTTCACAGGCTGCATTACTGGATCCGTGGTAGATTTCCTTGTCGATAAGAAGACAGCCACCAATACCTGTGCCAATCGTCAGGCAAAGGCAAATTTGATTGTCTTGACCCGAACCCGAAATTCCTTCTGCTAGACCTGCACAGTTGACATCATTTTCTATTTCACAGGGCAATCCAAATTCAGCCTCAATTTCAGCCTTGAATTTTGTTCCGGCGTAGTTAGGAATTTGCGGTCCAGAGTAGAAGATTTCACCTTTAACATGGTCGACCATTCCTGCTGAAGAAATAGCTACACCTGAAATATCAGAATTGTCCTTGTATTTTCTTACCAAATCCTTAACTGTCGCAAGAATATGTGGCCCTCCCAGGTGAGCCTGGGTATCCATTTTATACTGCTCCAGAAGTTTCCCATCCTGATTAACCAGTCCGTATTTGATCTGGGTACCACCTATATCTACTGCTAAATAGCGTGTCATAAGTCACCTCCATTAGCTGATAAACGTTATCTTAGCTTGAGTAATCATGGCCGCCGCCTCCTTGGCAATGGCCAAATCTGTATCTTTAAGAGAGGACAATGGTTCCCGAACTGATCCTATGTCCAGGCCTTCATTGATGCGGAGAACTTCCTTGATGACAGCGTACATGTGACCGTGACCGGAGCAGAGTTTCGTAATAATTCGGTTGATTTCAGCCTGGAGTTCACGGGCTTTTTCCAGTTCTTTCTTGGCAATCAAGTCATCTAGGGCCAGGAAGAGTTCCGGCATAGAACCATAGGTACCACCGATACCACCGCCAGCTCCCATGAGACGACCGCCCAAGAATTGCTCATCTGGACCATTGAAGACAATATAGTCTGGACCAGCAATGTTGATAAAGGTGTCAATGTCCTGCACTGGCATGGATGAATTTTTCACCCCGATGACACGAGGATTCTTCAGCATTTCCTTGTAGAGGCTTGGCGTCAAAGCCACACCAGCTAACTGCGGAATGTTGTAAATCATGAAGTCCGTATTTGGTGCGGCACTGCTGATCCCGTTCCAGTAGTCAGCGATGCCGTACTCTGGCAGGCGGAAATAAATCGGTGGAATAGCCGCAATGGCATCAACACCCAATTCTTCAGAGTGACGGGCCAATTCTTGACTGTCCTTGAGATTGTTGCAGGCCACATGGTTGATAATGGTCAATTTACCACGCGCCTCTTCCATAACTGCTTCAAGGACTAACTTACGATCCGCCACACTCTGATAAATGCATTCACCAGAAGAACCATTGACATACAGTCCTTTTACTCCTTTTTCAATAAAATAGCGGGTCAGTTCTTTGACACGTTGCGAATCAATTTCCCCATCTGGCCCGTAACAGGCATAAAAGGCAGGGATAATTCCTTTGTATTTTTCTAAATGAGACATAAGATTCCTTTCAAATTTATCAGTTTTTCAGGATTTCAAGATTTCAGGATTTATAGTAAAGAAGGAAGAGATAGACCAGGCCCGCGTAGCCGAAAGTAGCCAGCAATGAGAGGACGACCAAAAAGGTCAGACCATTGAAGAAAGCTACAAAGACTAGGACCAGAAGTACCACGACAATAGCCAAGGTCAACCAAAGGTTTCGAGCCGACTGCATCAGGGCAGTCAGGCCCAGCTGAACCAAGGGCAATTCTACTTGACTGGCCACTTGATAGAGGTAGGGAATCATCAACTGACTAAAGATAAGAGTCGCAAAGCAGACCAGGCGCAGAATTTGTATGGGCAGCGAGGTCACACCCGAAGTCAAGAATAAGTTCAGGATGCAGACTCCCACCAAGAGACCTTCCAGCAGACCCAAGGTCAAGCCCTGTTTCCAATACCGCTTCACCATGACAGGATAGGTCGCAAGAACAGCTACTTTTCCTTCCTTTCTAAGGATGTCCAAACTGGCAAAGAGAGCTAGGCGGGCAATTCCAAAGGTCAAGACAGGCAAACTGGTCACCACAAAGCAAATATTCAGAAGGAAAATGGTGAAGACCTTTTCCACCGATTGCCAAAATGGGTGATTGACATCGAATAAAGATTGTAATAACTGACCACCTGTCTTTTTCATGGAAATCTCCTATTCTATCAAAATTTTGTACACAAGTTTGCGGACCTGTTCTCCTTCACCCGCTTTTTGGTTGGGCAAATGAGACTCTCCTGGCAGGAAAAAGGCAAAATACTGGTCATTGATGGTCAAATCAAGCTGACTGGATGCCGTCACAAAGCCAACATCTGACTGGGCTTGATAAGGTTCTAAGTCCTCCAGACCGTCATATCCGTAGGAAATCATTTCTTGACCAGCTAGAAGAAAATGCAGATCTGCATAATTTCTATGGTATTCAAAACGCTGCCCTGGCTCCGCCAGCTGATTGTCCTGAACAAAGCAGAAAACCTTGTCCCCAGCCAACTCGTACCTGCCAGGATCTTGTGTCTTGAAGTCACCACTCAAAATACTATCGATGGCCAGATCCAGATGCGGATCCAGCCCCTTATATGTTGCAATATTTTCAATCAGATCGTAAATCATATACAACCTCTAATCTATATTTGCTTTAATACTCTGTGAAAATCAAAATCATCCGTTGTCAAGAGCCTTGGTGAGTGGAAAGCTACGGTGGAGGTTTTCACTCATCAAACCAAATCGACCAAGTCTCGTACTATTTCCCACGAAGACTGAACAACCAACCCAACGGGATTTGGCAATGTAAATTTCTTTTAGCCTAGCTGAATTGGTATCTAGGCAAGGAAGTCGAGGGTTAAACTAAAGTTTACCGAGACGACATAACGACGAGACAAAGCCATTTTCGTCGAGCATCAGCCTTTCACAGCACCCATGGTAATCCCCTGTGTAAATGATTTCTGGAAGACAAGGAAGACGGTTACGATCGGTACGGCCGCCATGGCAGCACCCGCCATGATGAGACCGTAGTTGGTCGCCATCTCGGCCTGCATGGTCGCAACCCCCAGGGAAATGGTCAGGTTCTGACGAGATGTCAACATAACCAATTGCATGAAGTAGTCGTTCCAAGAATTGATAAAGGTAAAGATTGCCAGGGCCGCAAAGCCAGGTTTTACGATTGGGAAGGCCACATTCCAAAAGGTAGATAGCTCGCCACAACCGTCAATCTTAGCTGATTCCAAAAGCTCGGTCGGGATATTTTCTGAGAATTGCTTCATGAGGAAGACACCGAATGGCCAGCCAACCAGTGGCAAAATAACCGCTGCCAGCGTATCGTGGATACCCATGAAATTGACAATCCGTACCAGCGGCACCAAGACTACCTGCTTAGGCAGGGCCATGGCCGCGATGAAGATAGAGAAAAGAATTTTCTGACCGTAGAAGCGTTTCTTGGCCAGAACATAGCCTGCCAAGGATGAGGTCGCACAGACCAAAATCATGGTAGCTAAGGAAATAAAGACTGAGTTCCACAACCATTGCAGGGCTGGGTTTTGCACAGTCAACTTGACAAAGTTTTCCAGGGTTGGCTCAGTTGGCCACCACTGGGGCGGAATGACAATGGTATGGGGTTGAGACTTGAAGGCCCCTGTCATAATCCAGTAGAAAGGAAAGATAAAGAGGACAGTCAAGGTCAACAAAATCACTGAAGATAGGATTGAAAATGGGGTAATGGTTTTCTTTTTCATCTTGACCTCCTTTCTAATATTCCACATCATTTCCAAGAACCTTGAATTGGATAAAGGAAATGATAGCAATCAAGACTGCAAGGAAGACACCCATGGTATTGGCATAGCCATACTCAGAAAGCTTGAAGGCTTTTTCGTAGAGATAGTACATGAGGGTCGATGTTGAATAGTTTGGTCCACCAGATGTCAAGAGCTGGATAAGCGCGAAAATCTGGAAGGAGTTAATGGTTGTAATAACTGTAATGTAAAGGGTTGTAGGCAAGAGGCTAGGCCACTTGATTTGCCAGAAAACCTGGGTTTCATTGGCACCGTCTACCCGTGCTGCTTCTACCAAGGAATTATCAATATTTCCCAGAGCAGCGATATAGAGGATAATGGGCTGACCGACAGATGTAGTCAGGAGAATAATGACAATTGCCCAGAGGGCCCACTGTTTGTCCCCAAGCCAAGAGATATTTTGTTCAATAATACCACCTGATTTCAAAACAAAGTTAAGAATACCCGACAGAGGATCGTAAATCCATTTCCAGACAACCGTTACGGCTACCGAACCAGTAACCACCGGTAGGAAGAAGACTGCTCGATAGAAGGAACGAGCGATGACATTTTTCTGGTAGGTATTGGCCGCTACAAAGAGCGAGAAAAAAATCACGACTGGCACTGATCCCACAACGATAACCAAGGTGTTAATCAAGGATTTGATGAAGATAGGATCGTTGAACATCCGCACATAGTTATCTAAGCCGACAAAGGTAAAGTCCGTCATGGTGTAGTTGAAGAAACTAGTCACAAATCCCATGACCATAGGTGCCAAGACAAAGACGGTAAAGAATACCAAAACTGGGGCCAAGAACGTGTAAGAAACAATGGTTTCCCGCATTCGTATTTTGTTGATTTGCAATGCAAACACCTCAATTCTTTCAAATTAGAAAGCAAGAGCTCCCTTTCTAGACCTCGATAGAAATGGGATTAGAAAAGGAGCCAACTTTCAAATATTATTTAATGGTTGCGTTCGCTTTTTCAGTGAAGTCTTTCAAAGCTGTTTCCGCGTCTTGTTCGCCATTTGATACTGCTTGCAACATTGGGAACCAAAGTGTTCTCATTTCAGCAAAACCGTCAATGGTGTTGTAGTATGGAGAGTAGTATTGAGTCCACTCGTCAATCATTGCCATGCGTTCATCATCATAGAGTGCTCCAAAGGATGTACGAACTGGGAAGGCACCTGTACGAACAACGTTCTTAGGTCCCCACTCAGCATCATCTGCGATGAATTGAAGGAATTTCTTAGATGCTGCTACACGCGCTTCGTCGCCATTGTTGAAGACTGCAAAGCCGTTTACAAGGTATTCAAGGTCTGGTTTACCATCTTCTGATGGGAAGAGAACTTCAAGCACTTCTACGCCTGATGCTTCCAACAATTGTTGTTGGATACCATTTTGAGATGGTGCCCAAAGGATGGTGTAAGATGTTTGACCATTTGCAAAGTTTTGGATATCGTCACCACCAGCATATTGAGAACCGTTCATCATGTAGCCATCTTTGATCCAGCCAGCTGCCTTATCAAGGGCTTTAATCATTTGTTCTGAGTCAGTTGTGTACTTGGTTACTTCAGGGTCTGTGATGCTTCCGCTGTAAAGGTTCGCAAGGAAGGCACGAGTACCTTGGTCACCACCTTGACCATTCGAGAAGAGGGAACCTGGGTTGTAGCCTTTGTCTTTCAAAGCCTTGATGACTTTTTCAAAGTCATCTGTTGTCCAGCCATCTTTGACAAGATCAAGAACACCAGCATCTTTCAACATCGCTTTGTTAAAGGCCATGTAGAATGGAGCAGAGCTGATTGGATACATGTAGGCTGTATCACCAGCTTTAGACGCTTGGATGATGTTATCGTTGTTGACATCCTTAACAAAATCATCTGTAAAGAGGTCGTTCAAATCAGCCAATTTACCATTTTTCCCGTAGGTAATGATACGACCTGGTGCGTCAAAGAGCACATCTGGCGCAGTGCCCGCTTCAATAGCTGTTGTGATTTTTTCAGGTCCAGATGTGAAGTCGATGGTTTCCAATTTCACATCGATATCCGGGTTTGCTTCCTCAAAAGCAGCAATAATTTTTTGCTCATAGGTACCCACACCATCTTCTGTTTTTTCTTGCGTGAAGACTGGGAAGGCCCACCAAGTGATTTCTGTCTTGTCAGAGCTGCCTGACTCTGCTGCAGATGATGCGGTAGTGTCACTTGCCTTATTGGCACAAGCTGCAAGTGACAAAATAGCTGCACCTGCTAACAATGAATGCATGATTTTTTTCATCATTCTACTCCTTTTATTTTTTTAATTTTCCCCTGTGGGGAGTTTGATGACAATTTAAGCCTGCAAAGCCTTGATAAAACGCTCTGCGATTTCTTTTGGACGGGTAATGGCCCCGCCGACCACAATTCCTGCTACACCAAGGTCGTGAATGGTCTTGACCTGGTCTGGATAGTGGATTTTCCCTTCAGCAATGACATCGATACCGGCCTTGACCAAACGGTCCACAAGTTCGATGTCCGGTCCTTCTCCCTGACGGCTATAAGAGGTATAGCCTGAAAGGGTTGTACCGACAAAGTCAATACCTGCCTCGTAGGCTGTCAGACCTTCTTCATAGGTGGAAACATCTGCCATGAAGAGCTGGTCTGGGTATTTTTCCTTGATTTGCTTGATAAACTCGACGATAGTCAAACCGTCGTACCGCTCCCGCTTGGTACAATCTAGTGCAATGACCTCAATGTCCAGGGCTGCCAGCTCATCGACCTCCTTCATGGTCGCTGTGATAAAAGGCTCCTGTGGTGGGTAATCCCGCTTGATAATACCGATAATAGGTAGGTTGGTCACTTCTTTAATTTCTTTAATATCTCGAACACTGTTGGCCCGAATACCAACAGCTCCTGCTTCCTGGGCTGCCTTAACCATGAGGGGCATTATCCCGCCTTCTTCCCTATACAGAGGCTCACCTGGTAGGGCTTGGCAAGAAATGATGATTCCTGGTTTTATTTGTTCAATCAAGGCCTCCTTACTCAATTTAGCCATGAATTCTCCTTTCAATGACGGATCCGAGTTAGCGCTTACATTGTTATTATAACGTCTCGGATACAATAATTCAATATATTGCCATATAATAGGTTTCAGTTTCAAAAATTGTAAAATCTAACATATTCCTAAAACTACTTTTAGAAGTCAGAAAATTTCAAAAAGAAAAAACCAGCCGAAGCTGGTCGATTGTCCTTGCTATTCTTCTCTGCCCAAAATCTGATTGATTTCTTGGCTATAGAGAATAGCCCGTCCGCCATAGATGGCTTGAATTCCATCTTTCACATCGAGTACAGCTGTAGCTCCAATCGCTTTCAGGACATCCTTGTCAACCATTTGACTGTCCTTCAAGGATACTCTGAGGCGAGTCGCACAGGCTGTCACGTGTTCAATATTGGTTTCGCCACCCAAGGCATCAATGATTGAAATGGCACTATCATAGAGGGTTGAGCCGTTTTTCAATACCTTTTCAGAATTTGCAGAGCTATCACCCGTTTCCATACCAGGTACAAGGACATGGAACTTGGTCACTAGGAATTTGAAAACAACATAATACATAGCTGCCCAGACCAAACCGACTGGAAGCACCAAGAGCCAGTTGGTTTTGTCATTGCCTTGGAAAACACCAAAGATAAGATAGTCAATCAAACCACCAGAGAAGGAATTCCCGATACGAATTTGTAGCAAGTCAGCTACCAAGAAGGAGACACCATCTAGGAAAGCATGGACGACGTACAACCATGGAGCAACAAATAGGAAGGAGAATTCAATTGGTTCTGTAATACCTGTCAACAAGGACGTAAGGGCACTACTTGAATAGAAACTGCCAACTTTTTTACGATTTTCCTTTGGAATGGCATGATACATCGCCAAACAAGAAGCTGGCAAACCAAAAATCATAGTCGCAAAGCGTCCAGCAAAGAAACGAGTCCCGTATGTAAATAATCCAGTATGGTTGGGATCAGCCAATTGAGCAAAGAAAATATTCTGAGCACCTTGAATCGTTTCACCGGCAACTACTTCACTTCCACCCAGTGAAGTATACCAGAACATCGGATAGATAGTATGGTGTAAACCAAAAGCTCCGGTTAACCGTAAGCCAAATCCATAAAGGAAGGTTCCTAGACTTCCCATTTCTGATATTGTTTCACCGAATGTCACCAAAAGCCCCTGAATCGGTGGCCAAATCAAATAAAAAATCCCACCAAAGGCAATGGCTACAAAAGATGACACTATTGGAATAAAGCGCGAACCACCAAAGAAACCTAGGAAGGCTGGTAACTCAATTTTCCTATATTTATTGTGGAGATTTGCTACTGTGATACCAATAGCCAAAGCACCAACCACTCCTGTGTCAATACTAGCACCTTCTTCTGCAAATAACTGTAGAAAACCACTAATCGTAGCTGTATACACCAAATAGGACACCGCCGCTGATAAACCAGCTGTTCCCTTGTCGGCATCTGCCAGACCAACTGCCACTCCGACCGCAAAAATAAGGGCAAGATTTGCAAATACAGCACTACCAGCTGTACTCATAATGGTGAAAGTTGCCTGTAACCAAGCCTGGTCTAATACAGGAAATTGAGAAACCGCATTGCTGTTGGACAAGGCACCCCCAATACCAAGGAGCAAACCAGCAACCGGTAAGATAGATATGGGCAGCATGAAAGCCTGCCCCAACTGAGAAAACTTCTTGAAGTTCATCAGAAACTCCTTTCTAAAGCATGGAGCGACATCATCGCTCTTTCATAAAATGTTAACGTTTACAAAAACATTATAAGCATAGTTTTTAGGAATTTCAACCATCTGAACTTGTTTAGAAAGTAGTTTTAAGATTATAGATAAATTTTATAAATTGTGAAATTACTTTCGATTAGCTCCAAAATAAAAAACCAGCCTAAGCTAGTTTCCCATCTCTATAATAGCTGTTTCTAAGTCAAGCCATTCGGTCACAACCTTATCCGGTTCCACACTTGTCTCCGGCTGCTGCCGTTTTCTGTGGTTGAACCAGATGGCCTGCCAGCCAGCTGATTTGGCACCGATGATATCATTTTCAAATGAATCACCGACATAACAGATTTCTTGACCCGCCATTCCCAGGCGCTCTTCCATCAGTTTGAAAATAGCTGGATTGGGCTTGGTCATCCCAACCTGCCCCGAGATAACCATCTTCTCCTGCTCTATCCAATCTTGTAGGCCCAAGGTTCGGATTTTCCGCAATTGATGCCGATGGGGACCGTTGGTAATGATGCCAAGAGTGATATCCCGCTGCTTGCAAGCCTCAAAAATAGCTGGATAAATCGGACTGAGTTCCAATTGCCCTTGATAATAGTCATAGTCGATTTGAATGGTCAAGGCCAGCCCATCGGACACCTGGTAACCAAAATCAGCTAAGGCCGCCTTCATCCGATAAACATGACTGTCCTTGAGGCTGATCTTGCCAGTCGCAGCTGCTTCAAAAACCTGATCCGCATAGTGGCGAAAGGCCAGATACAGGTGAACCAATTGCTCCTCAGGCACCGACAAATGTCGTTTCAAGGCCCGTTCAAAGGGCTGAATCTGGTCATATAAGGTATCGTCTAAGTCAAATACAAGTGCCTTTATTGTCATTACTTACCTCTTATAAACCGAAGAGATTTTTCATCCGCAGATAGCTCTGCTCTTCTCCGACAAAATACACCAGGTCATTTTTCTCCAAAGTTTGGTAGGGACTAGGAGAAATCAAGAGCTCTTCATTGCGCTCAATACCGACAATGATGGCTCCTGTGTGGTGCCAGATACGTGCATCCACCAACTGCTTGCCCAGCAACTCACAGTCAGCTGTCAACTTTAAACCGTAGGGCTCCAAAGGGTATTTCTTTTGCACGCGCTTGGTCTGATCCAAGTAGACAGAAACCAAGCCACGCAATTCCTTGAGCATATTTTCCTGCTGGTCCATCTTTTCCAAAATCCGGTCTTTTTGCGAATTTAGGGAGCTGGTCATTTCAAAATTATCAATGAAATCGTGGGCCTTTTCCTTGGACAGGACGATGGCCCCACTACCATGCTTGACCGACACGATATGGAGGTCGGCCAGAATATTTAAGGCCTTACGAGTGGTCTCCGGCGAGACCCCAAACATACTAGCCAGGGTCGAACGAGACTTGATTCGCTCACCTACTTCATATTCACCTGAGACAATCCGTTGCGCCACTCCGACCGCTATCTGCTGGTACTTGGACGCCTTTACAATTTTTCGATTTGGCATAAATCTTCCTTCTTTCCATAGACAAAAGGAGCGGTACCGTATCACCTTCCATGATCCCGAAACTCACTCCTTTAATTGGTCCTAGGCAAGAATCATGCCCTGAACCCTATTTAATTGATGAACTGATTAGACTGAGTCTACTCTACGCGAGATGATTGGATTTGTTCCTTCACTTGTCCTGTTTTTTCTGAGACAAATTCACCAGCCTTGTTTGCTTGAGAAGCGATAGCCTGACCTGTAGCTTGACCTGCTTCAGTTACACGATCTTGCAAGGTAACAGATGCCGCTTCAAACTCTTCACGCGTTTGTACATCTACAACTTCTACGTTCACTTCTACTACTTGCAAGTGAGTCATAGCCGCAACTTCTTTGCTGATGACAGCTTTCATTTGTTCAACGATAGCTGGAATATCTTTACCATATTCTACCACAATCTTCAGGTCTGTTGCAACTTGTTTAGTACCAACTTCGACGTTGATGCCTTCTCTCACATTGTCACTATTGACCAGCTTGTTCTTGAAATCCGTCAAGAAACCACCGCTGACTGACAAAAGACCTGGAACAGTTTTCAAGGCATAGCCAATCATTTTTTCAATCACTTGGTCTGCGTATTCTACAGTACCTTTTACAGCTTCAACTTGTGTATTCTTCGTTTCTTTCATTTCCTAATCTCTCTTTCTATAGATAAAACTTATTTTTTCAAACCTTCAACAGCGCCTTTAACGGCATCTTTAGCGTCAGCAATAGCAGCCTTAGCCTTACCAGCCAATTGCTCTACCTTACCTTCTGCTTCTACTTCCTTGTTGCCCGTTGCCTTACCGACAAGGTTTTTAGCACCACCAACAAGTTCTTCTGCTTTTGCATTTACTTTTTCTTCCGACATAGGATTTCCTCTTTCTTTTATTTCTTAAATGACACGGGGTTCTTTAGCAGTCAATTCTTCAATACCTCTTGAAGTTTTCTTGACCTGACTACCTGTAAAATCTGCTACTGATTGGGTTGCATCTGAAACACGGTCCTGCAAGCTAACAGAATCAGCTTCAAATTGAGCCCGCGTCTTGATGTCAGATACTTCAACGTTGATTTCAACAACTTCCAAGTCCGTCATACGCTTGACTTCTGACTCAACAACTGTCTGGATAGCCTTGTAGATAGTCGGCAAATGTTTTTGGTATTCAGCTACAATCGACAAATCGACTGCAACCTGTTTTTTCCCAACTTCTACATTCACACCTGAACGGACATTTTCAGTGTTGACCAATTTATCCTTCAAGTTAGCTAAAAATCCGCCATCCACAGCCAATAAGCCGTCTACTGATTCCAAAGCTAAGCCAACAATTTTTTCAATGACCTTGTCCGCATAGGTCAATTCACCATTGATTACCTGTGTATTTTGTTCTGTCATAATGACCTCCGAAAATATAAAATTCTATTTAAACTTAATAGCGCTTATTGAAATAGTTTTCCAAGAGACCTGTCTCCTGGAGGCCGAAGCCTACACCTACTCCGATTGCAACCAAAACTAAGACTAAGAGAGTTTTGAAAAATCCAAGACTCAGAAATAAGATAGATAATACAAGACCGACGGCACCTCCCACTAGAGGAAGAGTCCATTTATTGACTGATTTCATGTACACCTCTATTCTACGCGAGAAGGACGCGACTGTTTACTGCTTGCAACATCTTTGACAAGAACAGTAAAGTTGATTGGCTGCTCCATTCCAAAGAATTGACGCAAACCATGTTGAATGCTTTTCTCCAAAAGACTAGTCTGCTCACCAAGGGAGCCAGCTTTAGCAAGATCACCCGCAAGCTTGACTTTAAGACGCTTCTTATAGGGAATAACTGTTGCACTTGCAGATTTCATATAGCCAGATTCTTCTGCTAGGATCGCTACATAGGACTCGAGAGCAGATTTTTTCATTAGAAGACTGCCACCATTTTCCTGGATGAGGTTAATCTCTGCATAGCGCTTAGGGTAGAAAAGGACTACCAGGAGCAGGACCGCAGTCAGAATTGCCAGTCCTATCAAGCCCCAAAATGCAAGGGGATTGAGAAAGGGAGCGACAACCTGATGGACAGGCCATTGAGGAATCCATGCTACTAGCTCCGCTGGGAGATGGCCCCCTCCTGCAAACTTCAAAGAAGTCAGCAAGAGGAAGAGCAAGACCAGCAATAAGAGGCTAGCAGTCAGTATTTTTTTTACTTTAGACATTGAGGCCTCTTTCTAGTTTCATTAACCCTTACGGCCAAAGAAGAAGGATACAACTGCTACAACGATAACTGCACCAAGGATAGATGGGAACAAGGCCATACCTGCAAGACTCGGACCGCCGTGACCAAACAAACTTTGACCAATAGATGATCCGACTAGACCAGCGATAATGTTCGCGATCCAACCCATTGAACCACCCTTTTTCGTAATCGCACCAGCGATAGCTCCAATAAATCCACCAACAATAAGTGACCAAATCATATAAATTCTCCTTTTAGATAAAAAATAGTAAAAATCGATTTTTGGGTTATAAAGATGAATAATAGCAATGTCACTTTATAAGTGACAACTTTTATTTATCTTTATGTCGTCAGTATATCATCAATTTGGAGACTTGGCAAGTCTTTTTTCTTATTTTTTCAAAATAAGTTGGTGATATTCTTAAAAATGCCTATTTTATGCGATTTTTAGGTGCTATTTTTTTGATATTTCTTTTCAGAAGGAGCCAGTTTCTAACCTAAAATGTCAGATAATGAGGAGAATAAGAGGAAAAAATAACACGTTTTTTCGGTTTTCACTTCAAAAGAAACCGCATTGACTAGCTTTTTTAATTTATAAGTTGTCACTTTTTTCTGAACAAAAGAAAAAGCCGTTGAATATCCAACGACTTACTCAAATGAGAAAACTTAAGCTACTTCTTCTCATAAAAGAGCACAAAGGGGAGCACAATTCCGACCGAAATCCACCATTTGACCTCCATATGGAGCAGATACTTGCCAAGGCTGGCCACTAGGACATAGAACAAGGCCAAAGCGATGCGGATATAGATATTCTTCAAATCAAATTTCATAGTGAGACCTCCTTGTTCTATCATTATCTATCTTTACTCTTGAAAAATCAAATCTATCCATTGTCAACAGCCTTGGTGAGTGAAGAGTTTCGGGGGAAATTTTCAGCCTATCGCCTTGAAAGAAGGGCACGACAGAGTTCAACCATGGACATTTTCATTGAGTATTATAGATAGAAACAAAGAAAATCCCAGCCCGTAGACTGAGATTCAAGAGATTTATAAACACTAGACTTTAGACTGAATAGCCTGCATCTGGGCATAGACACCACCTAGAGCGACCAAGTCATCATGACGGCCTTGTTCAATGATGCGACCTTGGTCCAGGACCAGAATCTGGTCTGCATTTTGAATGGTCGACAGGCGGTGGGCGATGATAAAGGTTGTCCGTCCCTCCTTGACCACTTCCATGGCATGCTGGATGATTTCCTCAGTCTCCGTATCAATGTGAGAAGTCGCCTCATCCAGGATCAGAATCTTAGGGTCAGAATAAAGGGTCCGGGCAAAGGCAATCAACTGCCGTTCTCCACTGGAGAAGGCCGAACCTTTTTCGACAACAGGCTCATCGATTCCCTTTTCCAGACGATCCAACATCGGCCCAGCTCCAACCTTTTCCAGAGCCTGGCGCACGCGCTCCCGGTCCATTTGGTCCACATCCATGGCCACATTGCTGGCAATGGTTCCCGTAAAGAGATAAGGATCTTGCAGGACAATCCCCATATGGCTGCGCAGGCTTTCGCGAGAATAGTCTCGAATATCCTGACCATCAATCAAGACCCGCCCAACCTGGGGATCGTAAAAGCGATAGAGTAGGTTCATAATCGACGTCTTACCCGAACCAGTATGGCCCACCAGAGCTACTGTCTGTCCCTTGTCCGCCTGGATAGAGATATCCTTCAAGATTGCCTTGCCTTCTTCATAGGCAAACTGGACATGATCAAATATGACTTGACCATCAGTCACCTGCAAGACCTCTTCTCTATCTGGCTCCGTCTCTTCTTCCAAGAGGGCCTTCAAACGCTTGCCCGTTTCAAAGGACCGCAGCATATTTGGAAATTGCTGTACCAAGGAACCCAGGGCAATAAAAATTCCCTCAATATAGTTGACATAGACAAAGAGCTTGCCTGGACTAACCCCCGGCTGGCCCTTGAGAAACTGATAGCCAACCACCGTAAGAATACCAGTGACCACCAAGTTTTGCAGGAAACCACTCAGGTTCCAGGTCGCCAAGGATTGGGCCCAGATAATTCGGTTATCGGCCCGTCGCATCTTGTCTGCCGTTGCCTCAAACTCTTCCATGACTGCCTCTTCCTGACCGAAAAGCTGGATCAGACTAGCCCCGTTCATGGTTTCATTGACCTGGGTATTGACATCACTCCTGGCATCATAAAAGTCCTTCATGGGTTTGTCTGTCATCCGCTTATAGGCATACTGGATAGCGATATAGAGTGGAATCAAGACCAGCATGAGCCAGCCCAGGGTGGCATTCATGTAAAAGAGGACACCGTAGGTAAATGCCAGACGGATGAGGTTATTAAAGGCGTAGACCAGGGTCCCATAGAACTGGTTGCGCAGGGTCTCGGTATCATTGACAATCCGAGTCGCAATCTTACCTGCTGGTTTGTCATCAAAGTAGGAAATAGGCAGGCGCTGCATGACATCGTAGGCCTGATTTCGCAAAAGCTCCGCAATCCGATTGGCACAGTGCATAAGCAGGCGCATGGATAGATAAAAGCCCAGACCACCGATGACCGTCATCCCCATATACTGACTAGCCTTGGTCAAAAAAGCAGCCTGATCAAAGGGCAGCCCCTTGCTCAAATCCGTCAAGGGACCGTCAATAGCCTGCTGAATAATGAGCGGTGCCAAACGCACCATGGTAGAAGCAAGGAGATAGAAGGCTACCGCAATGGCAAATAGCCATTTGACCTGCTTGATTTGTCGCAATAAAAATCCTAAAATCTTCATTCCTCTCCTCCTTCCTGGCTTTGTTGTCGCTGATATTGCTCAAAGTACCAGCCACCTTGCGCCAGCAAATCTGCTGGACGGCCCTCTTCAACGATGCGGCCCTCATCCAGAACCAGCACCCAGTCTGCATGGTTAACAGCCGACAGGCGATGGGTAACGATGACATTGGTTTTACCCACCCGTTCTTTTTGGATATTTTCAATAATCTGGCGTTCTGTACGAGCATCTACTGCCGACAGGGAATCATCCAGGATCAGCAGGTCTGGTTTTCGCAGAAAGGCCCGCGCAATGGAAATCCGTTGCTTCTGGCCGCCAGAAATGGACACGCCCCGCTCACCAATCATGGTGTCCAGACCGTCACTCATCCGCTCCAAGTCCTTGGTAAAGGCTGCTGTGGCAATGGCTCTCTGAATGTCCTCAGGACTGCTATCTAGCTTGCCTAAAGCAATGTTTTCGCCAACTGATTTGGAAAAGAGGATATGTTCTTGGGGAACGTAGCCAATTTTTTCCTCAATCGATGCGCGTTTAAAGTCCTGAACTGATTGGCCATTTATTGTAAAACTGCCTTGACCGACTGGATATTGACGGAGGAATTGGCGGACCAGAGTGGTCTTGCCTGACCCTGTTTTACCAACGATACCGACTGTCTGCCCTCTTTTCAGGGTCCAATGGATGTCCTGCAAACTCGGCCGGTCTGCCTGTGGATAGCTAAAGCTGTACCCTTCAAAAGCCAGACTGGACAGCTCTGCTATTTCCCCAAAACCATCAACTTCCAAATCATCCCCTGTATCAATCAGCTCCTGCAGCTTTTCAAATGAGGTCTTGCCGGTCTGGTAGACTAAGATGAAATCCGACAGTATCCAGAAAGGCTCGAGAAGTGAACCAACGTAGAGCTGGAGGGCGATGACCTGGCCGATAGACAGTTGACCGGACTTGACAGCTACTGTCCCCATGACCAGGACCAAAATAGTGGACAAGCCCAAAGCCACAGTAGCCAAGGGATTGTAGAGGGACTGGAGGGAGGTAATCCGGTCTCCACCCTTGGCAAGCTCCCGTGTCCGCTCCTGAAACTTGACCTTCTGAGTGGCCTTCTTGCTGTAGGCGCGTGTGACCCGAATACCTTCTACGACTTCCAGAACCTCATTATTGAGCTGGGCGACGGCCTCCCGGTTGGCCTCAATGGCCTCATCCTGCTTGCGACCGATGAAAAAGATAGCCGCAGTCATAGCCAGCATAGGAAGCAGAGCCACCAGAGAAGTCTTCCAGTCGATGATAAACATATATGGAATGACAAAGGCAAACATGCCTCCTGCATAGACCACAATCATGATCCCGTAGCCAACCATTTCCATCAGCCCGTCCACGTCCGTTGAAAAGCGGGTCATGATATCCCCAGAGCGAAACTTCTCATAGAAGGGCGTCCGCATGACAACCATTTTTCGGAAGGCTCGCTGCTGCATGTCAAATTTGAAATTGATAGAAGACTGAAAAAGCTTGAGATGCCAAATGAAGGCTGTAGCATAGTTGACCAGGGTCACCAGGAAGAGCAGGGTCATATCCTGGACCAACATTTTCTCGGTCAAGCCATTAGACGCCAGGGTGTCGACCATTCTTTGGATAATCTGGGTCGGCACCAAGAGCGTGGCGTCGTAAATAATCAAGGTCACAGCGATCAGCAAGTAGAGCCACTTGTGCCGCTTGACATAATCAAAAATTAAGCTGAACATATATCTCCCTTATCTTAAAACCTTTCTAAGCACGCAAAAAAGCCTAGACGACACACTCCGCCTAGGCTCCCTCAAGTCCGTTCAAATAGACTATTATAGTTGCTTAAAAAGGAGTGGTTTATGAAAAACAGTTTGTTTTGTGATAAATACTGTATTGTTCATTGTAGTACTCCTTTCCTTATTCTACCACTTATTTTATCAAAATATATTGACTTGTCAAGGTATTTTAGGTAAAAAAACGACCCATCCGGACCGTTTGTCAACTATATGCTAGTTGCCACCTTTTAGCGCCTGAATTAGAAAGAATTAACCGAATGCAAAGCCCGTAAAATTAGGCTTTTTGTTTTTCCGTCAAGTTAAATTCGGCAAACTTTGAAAATAATTTGGGGCAGATTTGGGGCGGTAGCCTTAGCTACCTCGTTACTGTATTTTACTGTATTTCGGCAAACAAAAAAAGCCCAGCAAACGCTGGGCTAAAAATCTATTTAAATGTACCCCAAGCAGGGCCGAAACGTTTAGCGTCTTTAGTTTCTCCAGTGGCCACATAATTGCGTATTCCACTACCGCCAATGTATGAAATCCATACAAAGCCGTCAAAATCTACAACAACTTCATCATACTTGATTGATTGACCTTTTTTGTAGGTTGCCACAATCTGTCCAGATGTGTTTGGCGCACGACGGACATTGATAGAATCAACCGTTACCGTAAACACACCAGTTTCTTTATAGCGTTTGCTCCCTGTGGCAGGTTTCGGCGCTGTAGATTGACTAGAATAATTTAATCTAAACCAACCAATAACATTGCTATAGTCTCGCTGATGCTTGCGAGTAATACCACCGCCACCAATCTCCAACTGGTCATTGATACCGTTTCGATTGTGGTCAGAATAGCCGTCGATATTCTGCTCAACAGTAGTCATACCATTCACATTAGCAGAGATACACACACCGATATGGCCAAAAGGGTCATTAGCCCCAAACTGCATGACAAAGAAATCACCAGCCTGCGGGATTAAATCAGGCTTGCTTGTGTCATTATAAACCACAGGCAATCCCAGCTTCTTAGCCCTGACCAGGCAATCCTTGGCGTTGGTATAGGCCATATTCAACTTACCACCCGTCAAATGTTGCATGATATGGTCAATAAGAGCCACACACTGTCCACCGTAGGGATTAGTTGGCACAGTGACCTTACGGCCGACTAAAGAAAGGGAATAGCTTACTACATCATTTACTGTTGTCATCTTCTTCCTCCTCCAAAAACGGATAAATCACAAAGGCAATAGGTGCTAAAACAACTAGCGCCACTACTACAAATATTGCCTTGACTACTTTCATCGCTCCACCTTCGGCTCGTAGTAGCCTAGGGCCTGTTTGCTATCAGCAATCCCGTTTGTCGTTGGGTCATTGATGACACCGACCACAGTCAAAATGGACATGATTGTGCCAAAAGTGGTCTCCCAATCTTTCGGAACCCAGCTAAAACCTAATTGCTGTGCCAATAGTACAATCAATGGCACCAAGGTCCACCAAAATGTCGCGTTTCGTAATCGAACGCCCCAATTTATTTTATGCATATCAATTCTCCTTCAGTATAATGCGTTTTAGTTCCCGCACATCGTCACCCAGACTTTTGACCTGCTCCGCAAGGACCAAGATAGCCTTGTTCTGCTCGTCATGATTATCAAGTCGGCGATTAGCGCTCTCTTTAAATTCCTTGAGGTTTTCGATGTCTTTTTCTAGGATTGTGATGCGGTTTTCCTGCTTTGTGATTTTGGCCGAAAAATTGGTCCACAATCCGACGACTGTGGACACAAATCCGACCAAAGCATATACATGCTCTGGTTTAATGTGCATTCACTACTCTCCTTTCGGAATATAGTTCACCACATTCTCATCTGCAAGTTCAGGGTGTCCCATCAATTCCAACTGGGCCTTGACTTTCTTCTTAAAGATGCGTGGAACATCCTTAAATGCAAAATCAAAGTGCTCATCTACAATATTCATCGCCATTAACATTACCATCATTTTATTACTCCGTTTCTGTATTTGTGTTATCGGTAGGATTGTCGCTACCGTCGACTGTATCAAGGTTTTCAATACTTTCATCTTCTGGGACCTCGCCTTCTTCAAAGCTAGCATAGAACTCTGTCAGCATTTCCATTACAGAACCATTCAGAATCCTAAATTTATCCTCAACCGCTTGGAATCGGCTGTTCCGCTCTTCCTCAGCCTTGCTCAGGCGCTCAATTAGGTCTTCCTGGACAGACTGCATGGCCTCAAATTTCTCAGCGGATTCAGTCATAAAACGCTTAGCTGATTTTACAACAGCTTCCATCTCTTCAATCTTCTGCACCGATTCAGCCATAGCACGGTCAGCGTACTCAGACTTAAAGTGAGCTTCACGGGCCAATTCGACCAATTCATTTTCGGTCTTGTCCATATGATTGCCGACTACTTTCTCGGTATAGGTTGCGTAACTTCCTGTTGTTGATGCAATAGCGATTTCTGTATGTGTGATTTCTCCGTCGGATAAAAACGGATACTTCCCTATCACTTTCCAGGCTCTCATTCAGATACCTCCTCTGGTTTAGTAGCCTCGTCCAGTTGCTGGGTTAAGTCAGCAACCTGCGCCTGCAGACTAGCAATGGTCTGCTGGCTTTCTTCTAATTGCGCTTCCACCGTTGCTTTATCCAAGGACAATTGAGCAATCTGTATGGCTAGTTTTGATTTGATATTTTCGTGCATATTTTCCTCCTAGACTTGTAATTTGTTGTAAAAATCAGTTTTGTTAATATAACTGTCCATCAGGCCTGATATAGCATTTCGTAAGTTTGGCAATTTCCAATCCCAGTTATTTGACCTCAAATGGTTTAAGCAGTGTGCAATAGCTTTGATCGCATTAATGTACAGATTCATGTCGATTGTTTGGTTGACCGTTTTAAATGTTTTGAACACATATCCCCTGCTTTCGTTAAAAGCATCTTTAAAATATATCGTGTCTCCATAAATCTCAACGTGGTCGAGTGTAGGATTATGATTATACCCGATAGCACTCCGAAAAATTCGGATGCCCGAGAAGCGACCAGAAGATTCTGAGTTAATACCATCACCAGACGAAGTCACGCCTAGCCCTGCATACACACCGCCAGCATTTGCGTCAGAGGAAGATGCCACATCGTTAAAGTGCAAAAACGCTGTGTGTGTTCCGCGTCTGCGTACTAGTGCATTATTAGCCGAATTAAAATTAATTGCAGCATTTGTATTAAATGAGATGTTAGCATTATTCAAATCCATCTGCATCGCTTCATTCGTCGCTGTCAAAACTCCACCAGCAATCTTACTAGCCGACAAGGTCACAGCCTGCACCTGCGTGATAAAAGCGTCCTTAGCAAATATCTGTTCCAAATAGGCCTCATTTGCGGTCATTTTATTGACAAAGGCTTGGTCAAAGACCATCTTACTACCATCGATACTATTAACCGCTATCCGTGCAGCATCCAGCGTACCAGTAGTAATCTTGCCAGCGTCTAAGCCAGCAATCTTAGCAGATGTAATCACACCGTCTTGGATGTAAGTTGTACCAGTGATCTGCACTAACTTACCATCAATCTTGACCGACCCATCTTTGTTTAGGTTGAGCTGATTGAGCACAGTGCCTGAGCTAGTCAGGTTTTTTACAGCCCAAGAGCCTGCTAGTTGACTGACCTGTGTCTTAAGCCCATTAGTGCCAGAAACCTCCTGGACCAATCCTGCTGCAGTCTGAGTAACCTTGCTGACATTGTCTAAGATACTTCCCGCTGTGCCGACAGCACCGATAGTACGAGTGTGACTATCGACCGTGTCTGTGACATTATGTAAGGCTGTGACGGTGGCCAGGTCTTCAGGAGCTGGAGACCAGTCTGTTGGCAAAACACCAAATTCGATTTTAGGATTACTTACTTTGATATCACCATCTGCCTGTATCCATAATACTGGAGAATAAAATTTTGTAATACTTTTACCTTCAGGGACAGTGAATGTCTGACTAATTCGCTTCTTGATTGTATCTTCAGCTTGCCAAACTTCCCAATAATTAACTATGCCGTTTATCTCAACTGAGCAAGCCAGTCCGAACCTTTTTCGTGAATTCTTGGTGGCAACATTGGTACCCTCGACATCACATGATATTGTAACTGATTTTATTTTATTCAAATTGTCAAGCAGTTCTGGAGAAAGTGAGATTACTTTACCGGCCCCTCCCCCACTTATTTCTGTTTTGGAATTAAGTAGGTAGTTTCTCCCACCAACTTCAGTCGGAATCAGCGCTTTAGTCTCACTTATCGTCCGGCTAAAACTATCCGCAGTCTCTCTGACGAGGTTTTGGACTGTTGTAGCCAAGGCATAAGGTTGCAATGCACTACTTGTAATATAACCACGACCTGTGATATTATTATCCACCTGTGCCTTCGTCTGGTAGCCTTTTCCGGTGATAGCAGATTCAACCTGCGAGCTTGTCAATCGCTTGCTAATCTCAGTCGCATTTTGCGTAATCGCTGTCTCTGCACTATCTACACGACCAGTCAGCGTGTTGTAATCGGTCTGAGATACTTTGCTGGATACGTCCCTAATCAATTGATTGATTTTAGTTTCGGCAGTAGAGACCTTATCCTGGGTCGTTGTCAAGCGATTGGATAGTTGAGTCTGCCCTTCGGCGGTCTGAGTAATTAAGGTCTTAGTAGAGCTTAACTCCGAATTGATATCCTCTGGAGCTGGTGACCAGTCAGTGGGGATAGACGACAGTTCGAATTTTGGACGACCAGCTAATGCAGTACCACCAACTTGGACATACATGTTCACTTTGTTCGCACTTACAACTGAAACTCCCTCAGGAATTTTTCGCGTAACCGAAATTCGTTCCCTCGGTTGCGTTCCTGATACGATTTTTTGGCACTGGAGATACAAGACTTTACCGTCTGACAGATTTAGTCGCAACTCGCACCCAATACGGGATAGTCCTCTTGAATCAGGTACAAGATTCTCGCCCTTGATGTCCAAGCTAATGGTCACATATTTCCCTGAATATGCGTAGTCAATGAACTCTGGAGAGGTATCAAAATACCTACTGCCTGATGTCGCATAGACATCACTCTTAAGAATATAGTTCCGCCCACCTAAGGCAGTCGGAATTTTACCCTCAACTCGAGTTAATTCCGTCCGAATTTGACCAGCCACGGTATCAACTTTAGCGCTAGCCGTGCTGATTTTTCCATCAAGCGATTGCGTGCTTGTAGTCAATTCCTCCAGTTTTCTATCAACAGTGGTCTTGTATGTTGCAAGATTCTGCTGTGTCTCCTCTGCGTTGATTTTAACTAAAGATAAATCAACCTTCGTTCCCGCCAAACCATCTTCAACGACTTTGGTTCTATCGGTAACGCTAGCGATATCATTCGTAGTTTTATCAACCGTCTTGGATAGTTCTGAAACGGTCGTTTTAGTACCATTGGCAATATTCTCAACAGTCGTCACACGATTCGTTAAATTGCTTTGAGCTTTAGCTTGGTTTTGCAAGTCAGCCCTTACAGTGTTTAGTGCCTGGTTAACCGTCGCAACCTGCGCTCTTGCATCTGCGATAGCTTCGTCTTTTGACTGCAACGCTTGCGTAATAGCACTTGCTGCATCCGTTTGGGCTTGATTCGCGAGCTCTTCGACAGACTGAGTCCTGGACAAAATATCCGCTACCTGTCTGTCATGCTCCTCGGATTGAGCTTGCATGGATTGGTTGACTTGGGCGATTTCCGCATCAATATTCTGTTTAATAGTGTCAGCATACAGCTCCGCATCAGCCTTCGCCTGCTCGATTCCGTCGTGTATTGACTCGACCCGTTTATCAAATTCAGCATCAAAAGCTTGGTTGGCATTTCTGACAGCTCGTTCAATGGCTACTTCTTGAGCGTTTGCATTTACTCCTAAAATCACATCAGCAGCATTAGACACACCACTAGATACACCAGAGCCTCCAACCCCAGGCTTATCATCAAACGTGATAGAGATGTACTCTTCTGTCAAAGCGTTGAATTCATAAGCGATAGCCTTCTTGTAAATATCAACGCTGTGCTTCTTGCTCTTGATGTTGACTGTATCGCCCAGATGGATAACTTGACCATCTAGCTCATAAGCCTCAATCTCAATGGCATCGGATATCTTATCAATACCCTCGTTCTTAAACTTAGCTTCAGCCCATTTCCTCAGCTCATCCACTGTCTTAGCGTTATTATTCTCATAATCTTTTTCGTTGATGTATGGATAATTTCCGATAAGTGGACTATCAACTGTCACGGTGATGGTTGTTTCTTCCTCAGCACCTTCAGCCTTAAAAGTTGACTTAGCGTGTATCCTAGTGACCACGCTTTGAGAGTTCTTGGTCCGTTGATAAGACTTGAGGTTTTTATGCGTTGTGATAACTACTCCACGATCAGCACCACGGCTACGCTTAATTGACATGGCAAAGTTATCACGAACAAGTTCACCTTCCCACGTACCAACAATGCTGTGCTTGCCGTCCAGTAAGACTGAGTAAAGAGTCTCCGTCTCGGTCGTATTAAAGGTCCGACTGTCCATGATGTCGCTTGTAAACGAAAAAGTCCCAAGATCCGTCTTGGCATTTTGGACCATTTGAGAGAGAGCCAAAGCACAGCCTTGCCCAACCACACTCACAGACCTGATTGACCGCTGCATAATATCATCAGTGATATGATAGGCTGTAATGTCCAGACTATCATCATTTTCTACAGGCTTTTTAATCCTAAAAAGCTGTGGACCGAGGACAGGGGTTGGAGCCTTTATCAGCATATCCTCTTTGATAAGTTGATAGATACCTATGTCCGTGATAGGATAGCGGACAGTCAAAATAAAATCACCGTTGACTTCTTCTTTGACAATAGCAGAGCTCGCTTCATGCAATGGAATACCATTCCATTTGACTGTCTTGACATTCTTATCAAGTAAATGAAGCAACTATGCCCACCCCCAAACTGTTTCAAATTTTAATGACGTTATGCCTGGTCCTAAAACCACACCAACATTCTGTCCATTAGCTGTGTCAATTGTGATGAAATCGCCAGACCACTTGATGAGCTTGCCAGTAACCGTCTTAAAGCTAGGATTGTCAGGATCATTGATCATCACAAGCGATTCTGAGAGCTTTTCAAGCTTAATGACTTGACTGCCAATCGTAAACGATGTCTCAGCAGCGCTCTGACCGACTACTGTTATCTTAGGAAATGCCAAAGCTGACCCTTGCACCCTCAACACCCCATTCCCGGTCAAAATCTGGGTATCTGTGGTCTTAAAAAACTTAGTAGGGTGACAAGTAAAAGTCGCCTTGGTCACATAAAGACCAGGTTTCTCTTGTTCGACATCCGTGACACTGACCTTGTAGCACCAAAGCTTTGTAGTCTTCACACGCTCATTCTCAAACCAAAACTTCTCGCGGATGAACAAGCTCATAAACTTATTTAATTGTTCCTCTGTTGGCTTAACAAGATAGATTGTGTAAGATTTTTCAATCAACCTGCGGTGCTTGTTGGTCTGCACAATCGCTCCACTTATACCGTCATGCTCCAACAGGTTAGTCTTGCTTTCTCCCAACGTGACAGAAGGGGACTCATGCACAATCACTTTGAAAGGAAAAGACGATGTCTTCACACCGTCAATCACCAATTCATTATGTCTAATCATGTTTAACCTCCTCTCAATTGTGTTTTACGCTGCAGCTCATCGGCAATAAGCTGAGCAACTTGATTGGCAATCTTCGTGATATCAGCTTCTTCACGGACAACATTGCCTGTGATAGTGATGTTGATGGTTGGTGTGCTACCTCCCATTGTCTGAGCGATACCACGACCAATGGCTCCGAGCGTCTTATCATTAAGCGGTAAGATAGCTTCGTTGCCTGCCTCACCACCAACCATAAGATTATTACCGTTCATGCCAAATGCCGTTGGCTTGGTCAAAATACCACCCTTGGCATACCATTCAATACCGATTTTCGGCACTCCACCTTTCAACCAATCCAAAGGGTTAGCTGAGCCAGAGATACTAAAATGTGGCAAAGGAATGTGTGGCCAACGGATTTGAAAGTTGAACAAACCCTTGATAGCGTTGATGGCATTTGAGACAGCATCTCTTGCACCGTTGATGGCATTGGAAATACTATTCTTGATACCATTCCAGATGTTAGAAACTGTACTTGATATCCCGTTCAAGATATTGCTGACGGTTCCTGAGATACCTTGCCACGTTGATGAAATGACGCTTGATATCGCTGATATGATTGAAGACACTATGGACTGCATGGCATTCCAAACAGTAGACATTGTGTTCTGAATTGTCGTCCAGACACCAGACCAATCGCCATTGATAGCTTGCATAACAGCTGTGATAATTCCTTGAACTACAGCAATTGCCGTTTGGACAACAGTCGTAATAACGTTCCAGACTGTTGAAATGATAGTCTGAATGTTAGTCCATGCAGCTTGAATGTACGGACCAAGATACTCCATTGCTGTTTGGATAACACTTGTGATGACATTGATCACTGTTCCAATGATTGCCGATATGCCTGTCCAGATTATTTCAGCTGTACTCTGGATAAGGGCTTGATTCTCATTCCACCAGGCTACCAATCCTCCAAAGATTGACATGACAAAGTCTGTGACAGTTTGGATAGCTGTACTGATTGAAGTTTGAACTGTTGTCCATACCGTATTCACAATGTCCATGATCCAAGCATGATTGGTGTCCCACCAGGCTACCAATCCTCCGAATACTGTTTGAACAACTGTATTAACAGCATTAACCACCATAGTGACTAATTCTGATAGCATGGTCCAAACACTACTAGCAGTTGTCAAAATGGTATCTTGATTGGTTGCCCACCACTCTGTCAGAATGCCCCAAACTGTCTGAACTATTGTACTGACGGTTTGAATGATTGTACCTATCACTGTGGAGATGGCATTCCAGATAGTGCTGGCTGTTTGATAAATGGTATCCTGGTTAGTAGTCCACCATTCTGTCAAAGCCCCCCAAACTGTCTGAATAACAGTAGTGATAGCTTGGATAGCATTGGAGATGAAATCTTGGATACTTGTCCAAATCTCTGTAACAGCATTCCTGAAACCTTCATTGTTTTGCCATAGCTCCTTGATTGCTACTACTAAGAGAACTATGCCGGCTATTACACCGGCAATAATCCCTATCAGTGGCAGGATCCCCACGGATAGTCCTGCTAAACCTCCCATAAGTAACTGGAATCCAGAAACTACGGCTAAAATAATTGGCAGTAGAGTACCTACAGCCACGACAAGCATTCCAATAAATACAACAACATTCTTAATTGTCGGGGATAAATTGGTAAACCAAGTTGCTACATTATTAACAATATCTGCTAATGACTGAAACACTGGAATGAGCATTTCAAGGATTGGCTGACCGATTGCAGCAAGGGCATTGGTGCCTGACTGTTTCAAGTTCCCCAAAACGTTCTCAAGCCCGTCTGATTCCCTTGCAGCCTGACCAAGTGCCCCCGAAAGTGCATTCCCGTCTTCCACCATTTGAAGAAGTGTCAGCTGTTTCTGAGCTTCAGATAGTTCATTGAAGGATTTTCCATAGAGTTTGTTAGCAGCAGCATTACGAGTAGTCTCTGTTGCTGAAATGCCTAATGCAGCATCATTCTCATAATTGCCTTTCAAAAAAGACTGAAGGTTTTCTGTGACTTCCTCTATTGACTTATCATAGAAGGCTGCCCCGTCTGCAGCTGCTCTTGTTGCTCGAGTAGTCAAATCAAGAGCGTCAGCAGTTTCCATTCCTGATGTCTTAGCAAAGGATGCCATTTGAGTAAATGAGCCTTGCAGTCGTTCAGGAACAATGTCCATCTCATCGCCAATAGCGTTTAGAGACTGTCTTGCCTGACTTTCCATATCGCCAAATACGGTACGAAATTGAGCATTGCTTGCCTGAACCTGAGCAGCTGCCTCCATGGCATCTGTGCCAACTTCAAGCAACTTATCTGAAACAGCGCTTAGTTTTTCGCTGACGTTTTGCAAGGCTTCCGCTCTTGCAATTTTTGTCATTCCCTCAAGTCCGTCCTGAGCACCGTTTGCAGCCGACTTAGTTTCATTCATCTCATCATTGAGATTATTGAGAGCTGTCTTAGCCTGGTTTAACTCAGCTTCCATCTTGTTAGCTTCCGTTGAGTTTTCACCATACTCTTTTTTGGTCAAGGACAGTTGTTTCTCAAGATTCGAGATTTGTTTTTCCACAATTTCGGATTGAGCAGCAATCTTCTTCTGAGCCAGGGCGACTTTTTCAGACTCGGAAGCGTTTTGACCGAGCTCACTCTCTTGTAGTTTGAAAGCACTAGTCACTTTATCCATTTCGGATGCTAACTGACTTTGCTCACTCTGTAGGTTGTTCAGTTGGCTGACATTAGTTTCTACAGCTTGACCATTATTGCCCAGAGCTCTATTGACATTTTCAAGCTTATTCTCATAACCCTTGAGGACATTTTGAGTAGTTTCCAGTTCACGTTGGAAAGCACGGTACTGATCAGCTCCAATATCTCCATTCTGGAATTGCTTCTCAACCTGTGCTTGAGCTTGTCTCAGAGTTTCAAGCTTCTCCTTAGTATTTGATACCTGCTGTTGTAAGACTTCCTGTTTCTGGGTCAGCAAGGTTACATTGCCAGTATCAAACTTCAAGGCCTTATCAATCTGTCTCAGTTCCTTGGTTGCTTCAGTAGCATTTTTGTTGACATCTTTCAGAGCCTTCTGCAAGGGTTGCGTGTCGCCATCGATTTCAATCTTAATCCCTTTGATGTTACTTGCCATTTATTTCCTCCTTTCTTTTGAAGATTGCCGCCCCACCCACCTCAAACGAAAAATAGCAGAGCTTACAAGCTCATCTATGACCGAAAGTCCACTTATTACAGGGAACTTGACCTTAGAATCACTCTCTCAGCACTGCTAATTTCCTAAAAGTTGTCAAAATCTTCTTGAGTAGCTTTTCTTTCGCCACCCTTGTCTTTACTGCGTAAATTCACATAATCCGTCTGATAATCAAGAGCCATTCCGATTGAAATATGCTTCAAGTCATCAATGGATAAACCTGTCTCCTTGCAACAAGAGAGATAGGATTCTACTGTAAAGATTTCATCGCTTGCAGATTCTGACGAGTCTGTTTCTTTTTTGTTTGCATACTCGCATTCAACATTTCCATCAGGTCTTGTCCGATTTCTTGGACAGGGAACTCTTCCATTTCCATGAAGAATTGAGCATAAGGCTTGATACGAGGGTTGGCAGACTTGGCAAAGGTCCAGAAAAGACGGTTGAAGAAAGTCATATCAAAGTCAGCAAGGGCCGACATATCAATGTCACTTGCTTGTAATTCCTGACCAGGTTCCAACTTATCAAGTTTAGACAAGAGTGCTTGACTATTCAGCATTGAAAATAGATCCTGGAAATAGTCCTTACCAAACTCTTCCTTGTAAGCAATCGGAGTGTAGCCATTTGTGGCCAATTCATACTCCTGATCACCAATCGGAATGATTTTACGCATGCAAGACCTCCTTATCCACCAACAGCATCTGGCTCATAAACTTTCTTGAACCAATTGTCATAGACTTCTTTTTTGTCTGCCGAAGTGACCGAGCGTTTCACTACAGTATCAAGCGGACGTGGGCTAGCATTGAAAGTCAATTCTCGCTCATTGACACTTGTACCGCTCTTTGTCTTAGAGCCAGTTGCTGGACGGCTAGCAGAACAGTAGTAGAACACATGTCGGGTCTTGTTCTTGTCCCCTGAAAATTCAAACATCAAGGCAAACGGTGTTGGCTCGGCATCGCCCTTTTCTGTCAATACACCTGTCTCGGTATCTTTAATCTCACCGAGAATTTTTGTGGCAAATTGATCAATGATGTGAGGTACTTTCCATTTACCCTCATACCCTTCATTGGCATTCATGAAGTGATAATCAATATCATCTGCTTGAATAGCACCTGATTCCCCTTTCGGTTCAAGGGTGATTTCCATTGCACCAGGGAAACGGAAAATCTCTCCGTAAGTTATCACCCCTGTCTCAGCACTGATGCTAGTAATTGGGGCAACGTGTACATTTTTCAGACCATAGGTCACTTTATTTTCCATGTCATTCCTCCTCTAGTAGAGATAGACTGTATAAGGCTTGACATAAAGCCTTTCAGTCTCAATAAAAGTTTCTTCTTGAGCTTCAAAAAAGAGCTCATGGTTAGACCATAGCTCTTCCAAACGCTCCTCCAAATCCTCATCCTTTCTCTCAAATGCCAACTCAACAACCACTGACTTAATCTCATGGTTCCTTGTATTGTCAGCAGAATTGACAATAGGATTAGATTCAAAATACACAAGGTAAGGCATATCAGGGACATTCCCCTCTTGATATGCTCGATAGGTTACAGGCAACCCCGCCTGTTCCAAAATATCTGCAAATTCTGATAGCTTCATCGACCAAGCTCCTTAATCCGTTTTTCAAAGTTTTCTTTGACCTTTTCCTCGACAGGTTTGATATGAGGTTGTGCTTTACTACGACCGCCATTCCGTAACAAATGACTGTTTTCTAGTAAGTGAGTAAGTCGGTAAGTTGGTGCAGCGTTATGGACCACATACGACCCTTTGGCGTTCTTTTTAAACCGCCAATTCCTAGCATACTTTCCATACCTTTTAGGACTAGTCACTTTCAGTTCGTCCACAGCTTCACTGGCCACATCTTCAGCAATAAGGTCAACTTCATCTTCTATCTCAGACGAATACTCAGCTAAAGCTTTAGCAATCTCATTGGCTAAGTCCTTACTCATGATAGCTTCTCCGTCAAGGTTAATTCAAGGATTTCAAGGTCAACAGGATAGGTCTTGATGATGCGGTATCTCTTCCCTTCGAATTCGGCCAATTCTTGATTGTCGTATTCAAAACTGCGAATATCAACTACTAGACTTGGACGAATACCTGCCTGATTGGCTTGGTAAAACTCTGACCTGGTAATTGACTTCTTGCGACACAGTAGAAGAGTCTTTACTTCCTCAGTGATGTTCTGTTTCAACTTGTCTTTCCTAGTGATGCTCTTTGCTATCAGAGTGATTTCATGATTCCACATTGCTTGTCACTCCTTTTGACGAAACTTGCAGATTATGTAATCGCCATTGAAGGTGACGTGGCATATCCACCCCACCCTCGTAGCGATAAGCAGCAAAATCAACCACAAACATCTCATGATCAGCTCTTTTAGAATCCAATTCAATACCGAAAGTCTGCGACAATTCAGAAATGACGGCATCAAGAATTTTCTCCAACGGCTTATCCCTGTGATTGGTTGAAATGCCTAGCTTCAGTTTAAGCAGTTCTAATAGCTGATCAGTGTCCATGACTATTCCTCTGCTTTCTTAGTGGTACGTTTCCGCTTTGGTTTATCTACTGGTTCATCAGCAGGCTTGTCACCTTCTGGAAGCTCTACTTCATCATTGGCAGTTCCATCCACTTCTGGAACCTCATCAACTGTAGTCAAAAAGATTGACCCAGCTGAATTTGAGCCAGTCAGCAAACCTTGGATGAAATCATCCGAAGGTTTGTGACCAGCACGAGGGTAGGTTTCATCCAAAGCGTAATCATGTTTATTTGGGTCTGTCAAGTCCTTGAAAGGACGGATAACTTTGTAAGCCATTGACTACCTCCTTACTGAACGGCATCGGTGTAAGTACCAAACACACCTGCATCAGCATCAGTCTTCTTAACATCAAAACGTAGGTATGAAGCAAGGTTCTTGCCGAAACGATGATTATCTTCCCACTGAACTGAGAGCTCCATACGATCAAACAATGTCAAGAAGTAATGAATATCCCCGATAAAATATTTCATATCGCCTTCTGAACCGAACAGCTCGTCAGCGATAGGATAGATAGGCTTGCCTGAGAATGAGTAGCCTGTAGGTGATGTGATGTCTGGTTGCAGCATATAGCGACCTTCTTTGTCTTTGACTTTATCCAAAGCATTGAACATTGAGTCTGTAACGACAAGGACCTTGTTGTAGACTGATTTGATTTTGACATTCAAAATGTCTTTAAGGCCGTCATATCCAGAAGCGTTGACAACGGTAGCAGTTTTCAAGATGTCTGCAACAAGGGCCAATTTTGTTTGCTCATCTTGATCTTGGATATCTTCCTGCATGATACCGATAAGGTCATATTGAGCGTCCTCAATAGCTTCACGAGAGAGTGGTAGTTCGCCACGATAAGTCTTGATTTTGTAATCAACTTCAGTGATCTTAGTTTTACCAAGTTCTGGGTTTTCTTCAAGTTCCCCAACTTCAACCATCTTACGATTAGACTTTTTGAGAACAGGATATGACCCCGAGCCGCTTGACACCTTCACCACATGGATGAGATTAAGCAACGGATTCTGACGCTCAGGTTCTTTTTGTGGTTGCAAGACTTCTTTAGGAATGATAGCACCTACATCTGTTGTCTTAACTCCCTCACGCTTCTGCCCAATAGAGCGGACATAAGCGACAACTGCTTCACGTTTTTCCATTTTCTTCTTACCTCCACGGTCTTCGCCTCCTTCATAAGTAGGGGTTTTGCGGTTTTGTTCATCGATTTGCTTTTGAAGGTCCTCAATTTCCTTCTCCAATTCAGCTTTTTCAGCTTCTTTAGATTCCAGTTCTGCTTGAAGTTCTTCAAGAGTTTTCTCAACAGCTGACACTTCTTCCTCAGTCTCAGCACGTTCCAACTTATCTGCTTCAAGAGCAGTACGTTTCTGCAAGTCCTTGATGGACTCTTCAAGTTCAACTACTTTCGTAGCTTTAGCTCGCATACGAGCACCAAAAATTAGAGCTTTATTCATAGCTTAAATTTCTCCTTTATTTCTTTTTTACGCTTATCAAGCATTTCACGATTTGCACGTAGTAGACATTCAAAGTCCTTCTGACGTGCAGCGATTTCCGTCTGTGGATATGCTGGGAAAGTACAAAGACTAACTTCAAAGATTTCAAGATCCAAGATAGTGTCCAGGTAAGAACCGTCATCACGCTCTTCTGTGTTGATTTTGATTGGGAAAAAGCCGAAACTACAACCAATCACATCCCTACGTTTAACACGAGCATAAGCACCGACCGCTTGTGGGTCATCCTTGTTGATGATAATATCGCCAAACAGACCAACATCATCAACACCGAGCCGCACTGTGTCATTTCCAGTCCGACCAAGCACCAAATTATGGTCATGGTTAAATAAAGCACGGATGTCGGCATCTTTAATAGCCTTCTCAACACCCTCACGCTTAATCACTTCAAAATAACCAGGCCAAAGTTCAGTCTCTTCATCAAACTTGATAAAGTAGCCACTCAAAATCAAATCGCCAGACTCTTGTTCCTCACGAGTTTGAAATTGTGTGGCTATGTAAGCCTTACGTTTCTGCATCGGTATTTCCTCCTTCCTTGTTTAATTTGCTCTGATTGCCTAACTCACCCTGTGGCAGATAGTTTTCAAGAACAATGATGTCATCCATTTCAGGATCAGGAGTCATGCCAACCCAATCTCTCCACTCGTTCCGACGCATAGCGGCACTGTTTGTCATCTGTTGAGCAACAGTTGACAACTCTGTAATGTCGTAAGAATAGAGCGACCGGGGATTGAACTTGAAATAACGATTGCTAGATACCAACAAATCTCTTGTCAATGTCTGAGTGATCGTCGTAGCAATGCTCATGACCGTGGTATTGACAAAGTTGTTGTATTCTTCCTTGTTGAAGTCTCCAACACCAAGGATAAAAGCTGGCACTCCCAAAAGCCCAGCCACTGTCTTCTTGTCAATCTCAACCGATTCATTCAAAGCAATGTCTTTCAAGCTTAATGGCTTGACCTGTTGCACATCAATCAAAGCTTCAGGAATTATCCAAGGAGCTCCTGCCTGGCTAGTAGAAAGATACTTCTTAGCAATTCTGTCTCGTCCTTCCTCACTTGAAAGTTCTGCATCGGATGAATCAACTTTCACAATCAGACTTGGGATATTCTTGCCATTCATGAAACCTTTTTTGGTCTGAGTAGCCAAATTCAAGTTGCCAACAATGTCCTTCAAAGCCAATCGATACCCTGTTCCGACATAAGGGCTATCTGGATCAGGGTTGATTGCAAAGTGGACAACATCATCAGGCTCGTATTCCCTACCCTTGTAGCAAATTACATAGTCTAAATCATTGGACTTAAAAGAGACCTCATCCATCGGGAAGGGCCTCAAGTTCAAAATATAGTCTGTCACAGGATCATATTCAACATGAAGGACAGAATTACCGTCACCATATAACAACAAGTCACGCACAATCTTGAAAATCCAAGTCTTCCTGGTCATGTGAGCACAAGGATTGATGTCAATCTTCCGAGCCAATCCGTCCTTGATACGAATATCACCCTTGTCTGTGTTTTCCATCAGATGTATGGTCATATTCGACACCATATCAGCAATCTTATTTACAGCTAATATCACATCAGGATTCCTAGCCAAAGGCACATAACCATCACCCTCAAAGATGATTCCAAAATCCGAATGACTAAGCATACTCACAGTTGACTGCGGCTTACTCCTCTTACGTAACCTATCAAAGAAACCCATTCTTTCTCACCTCCTTTCTAACCTAATCAAAGAATTGCATCACATTCTGGTTCTTGCCAAGATTAGCAAGAGCCTGAATGCAAGCAAAGACGCTTGCATCAAACAAGTCAATCCTTGCCGTACCACCGTCACCGTCTAATTTTTCGTATTGCACCGCATCGTCCACCTTCTCAATCGCTCTGACATTGCTGACACAGTATTCATAGGCCTCAGAATGCAGATAATAAAACTCCTTGTTCTTGACCTTAAACTCAATCCGTCTGAACCCTTCTGATTTCAGATAGAAAAGCTGTGGCTGGTCAATCATCTTGAATTTAGCCTTTTTCATTTTGCTCAAAAACTCACGACCAAACTTTCTATCCATACCGACAGCAGCAATCTTGAAGCCTTTCTGTCTCATCTCGATAAACCATTTGACGATATCATCATAAAGCACCGTTGGAGTGTTGCTCATTGTCAACCAACCGTCCGACTGCCAACCAAAAAGCGGTATGCCGTCATCATTGGCTTTCTTCTGAGCGTTGACACGAGGGAAGAAAGCGTGAGTAATACAGATGTCAATGTCTTTCTCACCGTCATTGTAGATGCCGTAGAGTGCAGCAGCGGTCAAGTCATGCAAGCGGGACAAGTCCGCCCCACCGTACCACTTAATCGGCAAGCGTGCCAGCTCTTCCAAGCTCCAATCATAACAATCGTCACTAGCAATGAACTCATCAGGATTGAAATAAGCATTCATAGAGTTAGTAAAGACATTCAAAGTCTTGTTGAAAAACTCATTCCTTGTCTGTGGATCATTCATGGCTTGTTCAGCCTCAGCTCTCAAAGCAGGCATGGACACCGTGACACCCCAGGACGGATTGGCCATCTTCAAAACATTGTCATCCAGATAGTCTCCAACATCGCCATCAGTCGTCTGATTAGCTTTGCAGATGAAAATGAACAACGATTCATCGCTGATTAACTGCTTGAGGACCTTCTGACAGTATTTCAGCCTGTTAGCAAGGAATCCTGTTGGAATATCCCCAGCCGTAGAGATAACAAAAAGCATACTGTTACGGTATGCCGACATTGTTTTCTTCATGAGACCATACTTTTTGGAGTTTCGCATGGTATGAGCTTCGTCAATAACAGTAACATTCCCATTCAGAGAGTCTAAACGGCTCTCATCATTGGCCAATGCCTGTATATAAAACGAACCATCATCTCCAAAATTTGCTGTGATAGAGTGTTCCTGGTTGTTGTCCTTGATACGGATAGACTTATCATTCCAACGTTCCACATTGAACTTGATGAAGTTGAAAGCTTCAAGTGCCTGCTTGACTGAATTTGCCACAATGTAGCATTTTGAACCACTATCAGCATCCAAAATCTGATAAAGCAGAGCAATAGCAGCAGTAAAACTGGTCTTACCGTTTTTCCGTGCCAGCATTATCAACGCTTCCTTGAACCTACGCTCATTTGTCCCAGCGTGATAGAACCCAAAGAGATTAACAACCGTGAAATGTTGCCACGGTTGCAAAATCAAAGGCTTGTTACGGATAGACATGGCAAACATATCATCTCCTTGCTGATGAACAATTGAGTTCTCGATGAAGTGAACAGCAAAATCCACGATATCCTCATCAAGTTCATAGGCTGGATTTTCCAAATCCCTCAAAAAGCGTTCAGCAGCCAAAATCCGTTCTTCGTTATGTTCCTCTTGATAGCTCAGGACATAATCAACATAGGCTTTAGCTTTTCCAAGATTGGTTGTAGCGTGGCGAAAATCGGAAAAACGTTTTTCAAAGTCTTTATCCATCTTTCACCCGCTTCTTTTTCAATTCATTCTTGAACTTCATAACCTCTGTGAGTGGTGAGCCTTTGTCCTGCTCGACCACCTCACCCAGTGATTTTGGGTTAAGCATAAGTTGATTCGAATAGCTCAAGATGTCTTTCCTGAGTATTTCCATTGCAGTCAAGATTGGAACTTTCCTCTCATTCTCAGCACCAGCCTTGTTAACATAGACATCTGTGACAGGATAGCCCATATCAGCATAGTCTTGAGCTAGTTTCTGGTACTGAAACAACATTCCAGCAAATATATCAATGATCATTTCAAATTCTTTTCGATAGGTGCCCAAGTCTTTCATCTGCTTGACCACTTTTGACTTGATTGATTTCACTGTAATTGGTTTAGCCAAAAACTAACCCCCTTTCTACAAAATCGCTGAGTTTTTACCCCCTTTTTGTCTGACGGCTCCCGACTTGGAAAAAGTTCCCTTCACCGGTTCCCAGGACGCTCAAGAATATTTCAAAAAGTGGGGGGGTATCCATAAAATTTTTGAAATTCCTTCTTTCTCTTTTTTTGCCAATAAATTCCCTGACCGACAACTCTGTCATTAACTCTATCATGAAATGTATTATGTTTTCGATTGGTCAACGCTAAACAATTCCATTCTACAAACTCAAGCTCAGGATATTCAGACACAGGAAAGATGTGATGAATCATTTCAGCTGGCACCGACAAACCGTATCTCAAACTTTCTTGACACAGGTAGTCAGACTTCCTCATCATCTTGTCTCGAAACTTTTCCCACTTCTTTGTCTTCAAGGATTGTCTGACTGGCTTGTAATATTGTGCCATACGTTCCTCCTTGTCAATGCAAAAAGGACAAGTCAACGACCTGTCCCTCTTACTCATGTTACCAATATATCAGGTTCGCTTTGTCAATTCTATATGTTTTTTTGACAAGATGAACTGTTTTCCTTAAATCCCTGTCCCCACTTAACTAGAATACCAGTAGATATGCAATCAATCGGTCTATCAATAGTGACACGAGAATAACCTAATATTTCAAATGGCACATACGGGTTATTTAAAATATCTAGGTTTAATTGTGCTACTGCATCTTCATTAAGGTATTTATCACGATATTCTTTTATCATTGTCTGTCCTTTCAAATTATGTAAAGTAACCTTGCTGAACTATCTATATCTTATATTTTATCCAATTATGTTTCATGCCAAAAAATCAATCAAAACAAGGCTTTGGACAACCTCCTAAAAATAAACTAGAAACTTCCTCGTTATAGATAGTTGAAATAAGGCAAAAAAATATTAGAGACTAAAATTACTCATCTTAGTGTCAAGTTCATCTTGTCTTACACAGATATAAATTAGCGTAACTGCTGGGCTAGAATGATTGAACAATGACATCAAGTCGGCAACATTTTTGTACTTCTTGTAGTAATGATAGCCAAATGTTTTTCGCATGGTATGAGTGCCGACATTATCAATGCCTAAGTCTTCAGCTGCTGTTTTCAAAAACCAATATACTGTCTTGTAACTGAGGGCTTTATTCTTACCAACTCGACTTTGAAATAGATACTCATGCAGGGCTCTATCTTTTACGAATTCCCTTAATTCATTTTTGAGTGGCCTTGTCATCTTGATGCTCTTATATTTTCCAGTCTTCTGTTCCCTAATTTTAATATGCCAGCCTTGAACATCTTTAACCTTCAATTTCAGAATATCTCCAACACGGAAGCCAGTGTTGATTCCCAAAAGAAATAGCATGTAATACTTTTCATTCCAAGATAAGAGGTAATCTTTCATAGCTTGGATATCTTCTTTATCTCTCAGCGGTTCAACAATATTCATCGCTTTGCTCCTTTCGTAAAAAAATAAAGCACCAAGGATTTCTCGGTGCTTAGCGACACTATCAATCTATCAGATTGTTTCTGTCAATTCTATATATTTTTTTGACAAGTTACATGAATAATAGTTTCGCAAGAGTGTCAAGAATGACTTCTCGTCTTCTGTAGATTTGCTTGCTGTGTCTATATAAATAACCAGTCTCTCCATTCTGCATGATGTGCCAAATTTGAATCCAGTCATATCCTGTATGCTCTCCCCACCTCAAGTGGAATATTTTCTTATCATCAGGTTCCAGCACGTCCAATAATTTTGAAATAACTCTCTGAAATTCTTCAAGCCTTAGAATCATTGGATCACTAGCGTAAGCAATGGCTAGGTTCTCGGATGTATTGCATGAAGTCCCACTTCTACTTGCTCCTGAATCGTCTATGTCTGGTATTGTTAAGTTCTTAACCGCATATAGCCTTTCTAATTCGTGACGACGCTGTCCGATAAGTTTATCAATCTTAAGATACTTGGCTTCAAGTTCAAACTCAAGAAAATCACGTCTAGTCTTGATTGCTGTCTTCTTTGTCAAGTCGTTCCTCCATTATCATACTCAAAACAGAATTAATCTCATCCACGGCTTTTATTATGACTGGAGCGATTATCTCAGCCATATTTGTGATACACTGGTTGATAAAATCTATCGCACCATCTAGTTGTTCGGGACTTAATTTGGCCAGTTCCTGTTCTAACTGTTCCAGTTCCCGCTGTCGTGCCTGCTTAGCTTTTTTCTTCTTGATTCTTTTGTTCATGTTTCTGGTAAGTCTCCCATGCTCCCATGATGATAGCGATTAGCACGACAAGTAGAAATGCAATCACAATCATTGCTGCTAAAAATTTAATAATTTCAAGTAAAATCATAAACATTACTCCTTATTCGTAATCACATCGCCTTGGGTAATAACTTCGACCCACCCATGCTCCAAGCGTGCTTCAGCTTCTTTCATCCGAATCAAATTATCCGAAATAGAGTTATTCAATTCAGCATTGGCTTTTGCTTGCCCTTGAGCCTTAATGACTTCAGCATCTGCATCAGCTTGAGCTTGGATTTTCTTAGTTTCTGCTTCGATTTTAACTTTCTCTTGATCCTGCTTAGCTGAATCTACTTGTTTCTGCTTAACGGATTCATCCTTGATAGCTTTTTCTATTTCATCGCCTGCATCTTGGTCAGTGATAGTGAAAGACACAAACTCCAAGTTGTCAGCTGCGAACCGTTCTTTTAGCTTCTGGTCAATCTTGCCATAAACTTCTGTACGCTTAGACCCTAGTACTTCGTAAATATCATACTCACCTGTCACGGATTCAATGGCCCGTTGTACAGCTGGAGCGACAACGCTGTTACTCACGTTTTCTAGATCTGTGTAGTTGGTAAATACAGTCATAGCCTCTGCCTTGTTGACCTTGTATTTAACATCAATATTGGTATTCAACCACTGACCATCCTTGGTCTGTGTCGTAATAGCTTCCATGGTCTTGGTCTGAACTGATGTCGGTAATTTATACACCTTATCAGCAAATGGGACTTTTAGATGGTATCCAGTTTGTAAAGTCTTTTCTTGTACACCATTAAAAGCAGAGACTTTGACACCGACTGTATTAGCTGGAATTTTTACAACCGCAGTCAATCTAAAAAATACTGCAAAAATAATAAGTCCAATAATTGTAGCACCCACTGCTACCTGACGTTTTGTTACTTGATATTCATTTTCGTACATTGTTTTATTCCTCCGTTACTATTTACTTTTCCATTTTCTTTTGTTTGCCCGTTCCTTGAGTAACTGGACTACATCTATTTCAACCTTGCATCCATAGTCTGGTAATAATCTAATTCCATTAAAACTCATTTAATTCCTCCTGTAATTTTTTTATTGTGGTTTCTGCATAAGTCCATGCCGTGAAATCTGTTGGAACATCTGTCACAGAGTAGCTTGTCGCAAGTAAGAAACCTTGGTTGCTGATTTTTAAATAAATTGAAACTTCGATAGAATGTTATTCCTGTCTGACCAAGTATAAAATCACACAACTTTGTTGCTCTTCTCTTGTAGCATTCATGGCATATATCATGTTTCGGTATGAATTGGACAACGTTGGTCGTCATTTTCTGCCTCCTATTTTTCGAAAAACATACCTATCATGCTGATAATAAGTAACCAAATACAGGTTAAAAACGCTATTAGCCCAGATAGGATGATGAGATTAAATAAAAAGTCTAATATCGGCCACTCCATCACTCCACCTCTTTTTTAGGTAGATAGTTGTACATACCGTACCTCGACCATGGTATAAATCTATGCTCTCCCTCTAAAGGGTAAAACATAGCTTCATGCCCAACTCTTTCTTCTTCAAAATCTTCATACTGTTCATCGCTAACCCAATAACGTGTGTAAACATCGGGATATTCTGGATACCAACGCATACCACAACAAGAACAAAAGTCCGTATATTCAGGTTTTTGGCTCAGAATTTCATCTAATCGTGCCACAGCTTTTACTTCTTCTGTAGCCTCAATAATGATTTCAGACGCTACATTTTCATCCGTTACATAGTACCCACCAGAATTATTCTGATTAAAAACATAAAAATAAGTATGCGATGTTGCCATTTGTCCATCTCCTTAATCTACTTCTTTCCTAAACTGCCATGCCCAATCAAAATCCTCTTTGATTTCGGATTCGGTGAGTTTTGTTAAATCCGAAAAATAGTATGCTTTTCTGCCCATTCGGGTCATTCTAAGACCCATGGTCTCCGTTCTTACTAGTCCGTAAATCCTATTCCCTTCCCCGTTTGGATTTGGGAAAATAACATGATACTTTTTCATCACTCCACCTCTACAACCTTCACACCGTCACAATCAAACACCCAACCAAATCCTGCTGCTTCAATTTGACCTTTGGTGAAACGATATTTAAATCTATTGACATCATTTCCACAAAAGAACCAATTTTTTCCTTGTTTTACCAAATACTGCTTTTGGTTTTTGTAATTGCTGGTACCTGGCACGATGACTTCGTATAACCGCTCCTTCTCGACCTCATAGCCGAGAATCCAAGCTTTAGCAAAGGTTTCTTGGTTCTCATAAATCCATTCTTCCACGCCTGTTTCTGCATTGTTTACCCTTGTGTATCTCATAGAATGATCTAAATCTAGATTACTTTGTTTGCAGTATTCAATCCACGTTGCCACAACCTTCGGCACCACAACCTTCTGCGGTTCGTGGATTTGGGAGACCAGCTCAATAGTTCGTTTACGGCTCAAATACACATTTTCATCATCTCCGAAAATTATTTCTCGAGATTTGCTCATTAATTCTTTAATTACTTCATGCTTATTCATCTGTTTCCTCCTACCCCGCAAACATCTTACTCAGATGTGCCTGTTTTGCTTGTTTTAATAATTCTATGGTCGCCTCTTCCTTGGCTTCCATCTTCTCAATCACATCCAGATACCTTACAACTTCCGCCTGTTTTTCCAAGTCCGTATGGATTTTCAGCTTCATCTCGTCCAGGGCATCCATCTGGATATTCAGCCCCGTCTGGATAGCGCGGAAGAAGCCATCAGCTTGGAAAGAAATCATGTGATAGAGATACTTAGGTAACACCTTGTCATTTGCAGTGACGACTGCATATTTTGCAGGCACTTCCTCCTCTTCAGCGTGGTAAAGCACTTGTCCATTGGTCGCACTAATTTGTATCAAGGTACAGCCAGCTGGATAGACCTTGCCACTTGACCGTTCTATGTTTGCTAGTTCTGTAATTTTGGTTAATTTCATCACCATAATGTTAATTGCTCGCTTTCTTCTTTGATTAACTCGGAAAGACTTGGCTTGTCCACATACTTAGACATTAACTGCTGGTCGTTTTCCAGTTCTTCCTGCTCGGTTGGATCTGTCGCCACCAGTTGCCCAAACAATCTGGCAAACTCTCGCTCCGTTTCAGCGATTTCCCTATCAATCTCAATCAACTCCCTCAAGATGACCCCTAAGGGTTGGACTTCTTCTGGGATAAAGGTGTCGACATAGCGGGGAATGTTCAGATTGAAACCATTCTCGACAATCTCCTCCCAGTCAGCTAGGTAAGAAAATCTCTCCGTTGTCATTCTCAAGGACACCACCGAAGCGACCTTCTTGATATGCTCCAGGTCCAAACTGTTCTGTGCCTTGCCCTTGGTAAATTCATCCTTGGCATCAACAAAGAACACATCTTTCTGGCTTCGCCCCTTTCTCAAGAGCAAAATCGCAACTGGGATGCCTGTATTCAGAAACAGGTTGGGTGCTAGACCGATAATCGTTTCAATTGCCCCATGTTCCAGCAACTGCTGGCGAATAGTGCCCTCGCTATTTGCACGAAAGAGCACACCATGCGGAAGGATGAGCGACATACTGCCACCGTCTTCCAGTTGATGGAAACCGTGCAAGAGAAAGGCAAAATCTGCCTTGGTTTTGGGTGCTAGTCCAAAGAGGTCAAACCGCTCATCACTGATTGGCGTCCATGCCATCGAGTAAGGTGGATTTGAGATGACTACTTCAACTTTCCTGTCACTTGGACTATCTATCTGACTGATAACACCGTTTTGGATAGCATAGACATTGAAACATTCCCGTGTCAGGCTATCGCCGTGGATAACTTCAGCGTCAATCTTGCGAATGGCTAAGTTAATCAGTAGAAACGGGATAACCTTAGTAGAAAATTCCTCGCACCTCACAAACTCCACATCTGGATGATAGTTCAGATATTGGATGGTCAGACTGCCTGTCCCTGCACAGATGTCCGCTAGGCTCTTGCCACCCCTGGACACCCTCGCCAGTAATTCTGCCACACCATCAGGCGTGTAGTCCTGTTTCAACTTTTTACGGTCAGCCCCTTCTTCCTGAAAGAAATCACGGAACTGGTCCAGTTGCTTATCGCTATAGATGGCAGCAATGCGAGCGAGTAGGTCAGACTGTTCAGGGCTAAACAGTTTGGTCATTAGTGTCTGCGGAACTTCAAAAAACTCTTTGACCCCACATATTTCTAAAATAGCTTCTCTCAACTCCCCCGTCCTTTCAAATACTCAGGCATCTCATCTCCAATTTCAATCTCATCATACTGCTCCTTGGTCACCAGGAACTTACCATACGGCCCCACTTCGACATAGTAGTGACCGTCGATGACATCCTTGGCTGTGACCTTGCCAATCATCTCTGTGCCAGCGTTGTCGACCTGGTAGATGATGATGGGGTCCCTTGACTTTAGATCCTTAATCGTGCTTCGTAGACTGTGCACCTCTAGTAACAATGTTACCAACACAGTACTAAGCACGATGATTAACATTTTCCCTTTTCGCATTCTTCCTCCTCGGTTTCGGCAGATAAAAGTCATAGATTCGTCTTCGAATCGCACTCTTGCTTCTGCCGAGCTCTTTTTCTAATTCATTGTATGTGTACCGCTTTTGCAAACACTCAACCAATCGAGCGTGTTCAGCTTTTGTCCATTCGCGGTATCTACTTTGCAAACTCTTCTGAGTATCAAACCAAGCTGGCTCTGGCAGAAACGCATATCTTGGAAACCTGTTCCAGTCGATGTACTTCTTGTTCTGCTCGGCCCATTTCCAGAAATCTTCAATCTTTAATTTCATTTCCTTGCCACGTTTTCGGGCAGGGAAACCCTTGGCCCGAATCCAATAGCGAACCTGGTATTTTGATATCCCAGATTCCCGACAGAATTCCGACAGATTGATAAAATCCTCTGTGCTCTGAACAGTCAAGCCCAGCCGTTGCATCTTACAACGAACAGCAAACACTGAACGTTTCAGCTTCTTAGCAATATTCCTGAGAGGCATTCTGTCACAATTCTTTTCGAGATATTCAATCTCTTCTGCTGTCCATCTTGAGCCCATGAATCAATATCCTCCATAGCGAGTCCTGTGATATTCAACTGCCATTTGATCCAACTCAACTTCAAAATCCTCATCAGACATAGCCATTAACCGTGCCTTTTCAGACATCCTGAGCGGATAGTTGGCTACTTGCCAATCCAACAGTTTATCTAATTTTGCTATTCCGTCCATTAATCCTCCACCTCTATGATTTTAAAATTACCATGCAGATACAACTGCTTTGTCATTACGACACCAACCTGCCAATTTGCGTACCGAAAGGCCTGACGCTCATTGCCGTAGAAAATTTCCAGACCAGTTGTCAAATGCCTCACATCACGGACAAAAGGGTTATCTTGCTTAAGACCGTGTTTCAGTATGACCCGTTTCACCATTTTCCAATTCCTCCAGCTCAGCATATAAGTCAGCCAATCTAGCCTGACCTTCTACAGTGTGCTCATTCCTAACTTCTTCATTTGCCCAAACAGGAACATTTGTCTTGGCTGATTGAGGAGCCCTTGGCACCATATTCAGATACTTGTCAAAGTTCGATTCTCTGAACAAAGTTGACGGCTGTAGGTACTTCTCCCATTCAGTACCAGTCCAGTTGGCTACCATGTTGTCAATGACCTTTTTAAAATCATCCAACTTGTAACCCTCGTTCCACCTAGCCTGAATAATTTTCTTGTTGCTATTTGACTGATACCGATAAGACTTCCCAGTTGCAGAATTTAGATATTCGATAATTTCTTGAATCGGACATATATTATATATATCTTCTTCTTTATCTATTTCTTTATCTATATCTAGAGCGTTACCATGCGTTACTGTAACGTTACATGTAACGTTACTATTTGCTAGTTGCTTTTGCTTTTCCCGATACTTAGCAACACGCTTCCGAGCTTGTTCCCTAGCCTTTTCCATGCTTTCGACACTCTGATGCTTCTCCCAGTTTGGAATGGTAATTGCATTATTGATGATTTCAATCATCCCAAACTGTTCAAACGTTTGAAGTGCAGCCCTAACAGTATTCAAAGGCCTGCGGAACAAGGTTGATAGCATCTCATCTGTATAATGCACACGGTCATTCATCATCAAGACACCACTATAATTCTGCTTGCCAGCCAGTGTCAGCAGCTTAAACCATACCACAATAATCGTGTCAGCTTCAGGTAATGACTCAATCAGCAGAATTTTCTCGTCGTCGAAAATATCCGTTACAATCTTAATCCATTTAATTGCACTAGCCATCATTCCCTCCTTGTTAAAATCAAATTATCAATCCTATCCCTGACAGACTTTTCAGGTATCCAATCCAACCTTCTCATCCTCTTGACATACTTGGCATCAATTCCAAGTAATCCAGCCAATTCCTCATCCTCGATATCAGAATTTTGAACCCAAATAGCATAATCAATCCCAGTATTCGTTTTCAAGTCTGGCTCTCTGCGAGAAACCTTCTTAGGAAATGCATGTCTACGAACCATCTCTCTCCTCCCACATCTCAGCATTGATACCCTTATTCCACAGGTCCTGTTGATAAATCCTGGCTACCTGCCAGCTATCAAAGCATTTCTTGTAGTGGTACTTCCGGCCACGGCTCTTTTTATTTATTTTTGCCACAATCCAAACCATAGCTAGACCTCTCTACCTGCCAACAGCTCAGCTTGGCACCTGTTAACTTTTTCTAAATGTTCAATCCGTCTATTTAACTCTTGGATTATCCTAGCTTTACCGATACATTCCTCTTTTTTCAGGTCTGTCAACTTCTTAAATTCCTTGAACCTGTATCTTTCATATGCAAGCTCCCGTTCAAGTTCATGTTGGCTTTGAGGGATATAGTCTTCTTCCTCAATGCTCAAAAACCTCTTCATCATGTTCCAAAATTTCATATCATCCTCCGTAATATCTGTGGATTTGTAAGTACCTCAAATTCCGCTCTGGTTGCTTTTCTTCAATCACAGGCTCTTTGACCTCTATTTCAATCTCAATAGGCTTACGGATCAGCCATATTAAGCTTGGGGTCAAAATAGCAATGACTGCCAGAGCCTGCTCGGTTGTTAGTAACAATTCTTCTGTCATATCACTGTCCTTTGCCAATTATTGTGGTACCATTCGATTACAGCATCGCGAGGGTACTTCTCACGAGCGTTTTGGATCCGTGGAAAATCTTTGTGACAATTAAATCTTGCATCGAAACTTCCTGTATCCTTTGTTCCTAAGAGCATCTCAGAACATTGTGACTTATTGAGTTCCATTGGATATCGTCGTTTTTCGTCCATGACAACGTGCATGACCTTTAACGCTCTATCCATTAGCCCAGCTTCAAACTGGTCCAACATTTGAATCATTAGATCATTCATAAAGTCCTCCAAACTAATCTTGTTTAGGCAAACTTGGAATCACTAGTGCACCCTTTCGATTAATGAAATATTGAATAACAGAAGGATGATCATCGCTCCATCGACCGTTATATGTTTCTAAAAAGAGTAATAAGAGTCGTTTTTTAGAATATCCCTCAATAGTTTCACTATTCACATTTGATTTTTTTAGTTGGGATAGCATTCTATCTTCAGAAAATACTGAAGTTGTATAAAGAGTCCAAAGCACAGATTGTAGAAATGGTTTATTTGGTAATTTTGTTTCAGATAATACCCTTTCGTAAAATTTGCAAAAACTTCTTAGCTGTTTCTCATTTGAAAAAATGTAGTCCCCATCTTTTAATCTTGTAATAACTTGAGTACCTGTTCCGTCTCTACGACCAGCACCCGCAGTAATTACCATCTTATCGCTCAATAAATCATTTTCTTCTAAAAAATTCATTAGTTTTATGAATTCGGTATCACCCTCTAATGAGTAAGAATAGACATAATCACGTAACCCCCAATTCACTGCGGAGGTATTCATTGAAATAACCGTCTTGAAGTCTGCGGTCGGATCAATGATGTAGCGAACTGGCTTACGATGTTTTTTGAGATAATACAAGCGATGTTGGCCATCAATTACTTGTAACTTTTCATTTACCAAAATTGGTTGACGTTGTCCCTGTGAAAGAAGTTCATCCTCTAACTTACTATTCTCTGTGATTTTTCGATTACTCAATTTACTAAAAATGCCATAGTCTGTTGTTATTAATATTTCATTTGATATTTCATTTGATTTCATGATATAATCCTCTTGTATCTTTAGATTTGAGCCTGATTGCCGTCAGGCTTTTTGTGTTGTATTCCAGTAGGTTTCCAAGTTAACCGACAAGATTGCTGCTAGGTTTTTCTTCTCTGTTTCAATCTGTCGCCTATACGGCGCCAACCCGTCCAATCTTTCCTGTTCTGACTTCGGCAGGTAATATCCATTTGGCTTAGTCTTCTTTGCTACTATCGGGTGATTGAAATTAACCCGCAAACTTTCAACCACTTCTTCCAAGCTACGCTTTGAAATGTTGAATGTTAGCCGTAACTCACTGGCTTGGATTGGCAAGTCGTAGCTGGCATTGTTTTTGATAGCATTGAGAACTTTGGTTTCCAAGTCATTCATTTCCCTTGATGCTGTCATGTCATTCCCCTCCTTATCTCTCCAAGTGCCAACACAGTCTCCCACACATCTAGCCCCTCAAGGCTATCAACTATCAGTTGACTGAGCTGGTAGTTTTTCTTTTGCCAGTTCTGGATCAGCTTACTAGTCATCTTCTTCCACCACATTCTGCACTTCCACAACCTCTACATGGGCCTGCTTGACTATCAAATCTTTAGAAGCACAGTAGCGAATCAAGATGCTCACAGCCTCGCCAATTTTCAAGTCATGCTCATTGGCGAAATCAACAACATATTCATACGCGTCCGATTCGATACGGACCACTTTTTCAGCAATTTTCATAAACCCTCATCCCTTTCTAAATTCATCCAGGCTGACATCCAAAGCGTCAGCGATTTTAACAACATTACTAAACATCATATCCTTCTTCTTCCCAGATTTTAGTTCTGCCAACATCGTATAATTGATACCCGCTTTCTTTGCTAAAGCGTAGATAGTCATTCCTCGGATATTAGCGAGTTCTTCGATTTTCTCCCACATCTTCAAAACCACTATATTCTGCTGGTTACTCTGACTGAGTCTGGCTCAATTTTGGAAATTCGATAATCATAGTCCGTTCTCTGTTGCATCATTGTATGCTCTAAATAATTTATTGTGCTTTTATTAACTGCAACCTCACATCTCAACTTAGCAATCTCATCATGGGGTTGCTTTTTCATTTGTCCGCTATACGGATACCGTTTTGGTCTCATGTCATTCTCCTTTCTGTAAATAGCAGAGCTTCTTAGCTGTAGGCTACTCGTTCAATATCTTTTAAAACACTAAGTACGATGCGCTTATCAAGATTCATGTTTGAAAAATACAAATAATCTACAACAAATTTTATCCGCTGGTCTTTTGTCATATTTTTTGTGAAAGGCAGTTTTTGTTGAATCAGTTATTGCAACTCATCATTCATGACTGTACGAACCGAAAATAACTTTTCGTAATCCATCCCCTTCTCCTTTCTACGCAGTAAACACCGCATTACCTTGTTTGTCCAAGTAACCGACTACTGTATGGCTGTTTGCATAACCACATCGTGGGTTAACTCTAGGAAACCGCATCACTTCTTTTAAGATGAGCGTTCTTTTTTCGTTGCAGTCGTAGACTGTTAGATAACCTTTCTCTTTCAGAGAATTTGTTGTTTTATTGCGTTTTCTTATGAGTTCAATTCCTGACATCATTGTCTTCCTTTCTAGTTTGTTGGTAAGTTTGATATAATAAAAATAAAAACGTGAGGTACTGTCATGACACCGCAAATTGAAACCACTCCATTCTGGCAAACACTTGATTTCTGGAACTTCGTCATTGCTGTTCTAGCTCTACTGGCAGCCTTTTACAGCATTTGGTATACCAGACAACGAGATAAGACAACTCTTGAAATCATTGATACTTGGTATGAAACACCAGAAGGAAACCCCTTTTTCATAGGATTCACAATTTTCAATAATTCATCTACAGCAGTTAGACTGACAAATGTGGAGCTACTAAACCTCAACGGCACTCCTGCAAGCGTCCTAAAGGAATATGAATACAAATCCCCTTTTGGAAATAATCCTCTATCTGCAGCACTCCACTACGACCCGTTCCACCAAAACAGCCCATTCGACAGAGAAGAAATCATCCCGGCCAACGCAGACACTTCTTTCAAGTATTACCTCTATCCGTTTTCTCCAGAAATGAAGATAAAAGTCACTGCCGATCGTCCAATCCACAGATGGTCAAAAACTAAAATTTTTTCAGTCCATTTTGTTAAGTCGGATTAGAATTGTAATATTCATAATCATGTGTACAATTAGTAAAATAAATGTTGCTAGTTGCATTTTTGCTCCTCCTTCCTAGTTCGGTTTTGGTGGTTTCAGAAATTCAAATTTCTTGAACATTGTATGTAAAAAAATATGTCGGTATTTCAGCGATATCTAAATCTAGCAACTCAAATGCTTTTTCCATCTCCTCATCCTTCCAACCTACTTTACCGTTGAGTTTTAGGGATAAAGAGCGTTCTGACAAGCCTATTGCAGTTGCGAAGTTATACTGTGTCCCGAATTTTTCTACAATACGACCAGACAATTTTGAAAAGTCTTTTGACATTCATTTCTCCTTTCCTGATTTTCTTGCTCAAGTTTCTTGAACAAATACATTGTATAATTTTGCTTGAACTTTGTCAATAGAAAAATTCAAGTTTTTTGAATTTATTTCTTGAACTTTTGTTCAAGACGGAGTATAATAAGGTATAAACTGAAAGGAACGTACATCTTATGCAACGGAGTTCTACCTCGCAGAGATTAAAGCAAATTATGCTTGAAAGAAATTTGCGTCAAGTTGATATCTTGGAAAAATCAAAACCTTATCAGAGAGAACTAGGCGTAAAGATGGGGCGAAGTGCGCTTTCTCAATACGTAACTGGCAAATCTAAACCTGATGATAAGAAACTTTCTTTATTGTCTAAAACATTAGATGTCAGCGAAACTTGGCTTATGGGATATGACGTTCCGAGAGAAAGAGAAATCAAAAACTCCCCCACAAACCAACCAACCCCTACCATCGACTTCAAGGAAATGGCAGCCGAGTCCATGTCTTACGACGGTATGCCCCTCAATGACGAGGATATCGACCTCATCGCATCCATCCTAGAAACACGGATGAAGAGTAGAAATAAGGAATAATTGCCTATGATGACACCAGAATCAGTCTGCGCCGAGCGTGGCATTGATTTGGTCTATTTTGACGGTAGAGATACGGACAAGAAAGGCATTTACAACAAGCGAGCAAACATGATTGCCGTTGATGTCTACTTGGACGATATCGAGAGAAAGAAAGTCATCTACCACGAAATGGGCCACGAAGACCACGACCCATCCCAATACGACCGCAGACGCGAACAGTATGAGCTACAAGCAGATAGAAATATGATCCACTACCTGGTCAAAGAAGAAATAGCTCTACTGGAAGATACTAGCGATTTTAACTACGTTCGCTTTATGGAAAAATACGACTTAAAAACCACAGTCAATGAGGCCATGGTGATTGAGGAGTTTAATAACTTATTCAATTAAAAAATACGTGTACGCCCACCGCACGAAAAACGGGCAGGAGAATTATATGGAAAATAACGTCACAGTAAATGTATACACACAAAACGAGAGTTATTTTGACGGCGGATTATTAAGTTATATTGGACACAGTTTACTTGCTGCACTAATTACTATCTGCACCTTTGGTATTTGCGCTCCTTGGGGAATTTGCATCATGATTAGTTGGAAAACTAAGCATACAGTAATCGATGGCCGAAGACTCTACTTTGACGGAACTGCAATGCAGTTATTCGGAAACTGGATTAAATGGCTTTTGTTAACCATCGTTACATTAGGTATCTACTCATTCTGGTTAAATATCAAACTTGACCAATGGATTACTAAACATACGCATCATATTGGTTAAGACAAAAAGCGCACTACCGCCCGGCCATTTCACTATCATCGTAAAGTCGTGGAGGTGTATAGGGGATAGGAGGAAACATGGAACAATCAAAAATTTATAGAACCAAAGAAAAATTCGATAGCATAGTCAATCAAACCGAAAATGAATTCATTGATTACTGGTATGCCCGTGACCTTATGCCCCTACTTGGTTACGAACGTTGGGAGAATTTTCATAAAGCTATCCAAAGAGCGATGAACTCCGTAGAAACCAGTGACACCAAGGTGTCAGACCATTTTCGTGAGGTCACGAAAATGGTTCCTTTAGGCAGTGGTTCTGAACGCCCCGTTAAAGACTATATGCTTACTCGTTACGCTTGTTACCTTATTGCCATAAACGGAGACACTAACAAAGAAGAGATTGCCTTTGCTCAATCCTATTTTGCAGTCCAAACCAGAAAGCAAGAATTGATTGAGGAACGACTCCGCTATATTGAACGAACAGAAGCTCGAGGCAAACTCAAAGAATCTGAAAAACGCCTATCACAAAACATCTATGAAAGAGGTGTTGACGACAAAGGATTTGGACGTATTCGGTCAAAGGGTGACAAGGCACTATTTGGAGGACATAGCACGCAGGAAATGAAAGAACGTCTTGGTGTCAAAAGCAACCGTCCACTAGCTGACTTCTTACCAACTCTGACCATCGCAGCAAAAAATCTAGCGACCGAGATGACAAATTACAATGTTGAAGAAAACGACCTCCATGGCGAAAAATCCATCACAGATGAACACGTTTTGAATAATACAACTATCCGAAACATGCTTGGACAACGCGGTATCAAACCAGAAGAACTCCCTCCAGCAGAAGACTTGAAAAAGTTAGAACGCAAAGTAAAACAACAAAACAAAAATCTTATCAAAGAAGCAGGAAAATTACCTTAAACAAAAATCCCCACACTCTCCGCCGACCAAAGCTTGAGTGTAGGGTAATTCCGTATAAGAAACCGCCATTAAATGGGCAGTTTTCTTATACCCATTTTATCAAAATAGAAAGGGTAAAGCAATGGCATATTTTAGAAAAAGAGATAACGGATGGGAATACCGTATCTCCTACAAAGCCCCAGACGGCTCATTTAAGCAGAAATCAAAAGGTGGGTTTGCAACAAAAAAATTGGCTCAAACTGCTGCAAGCAAGGCGGAGAGATTGCTTACCAATAATGTATTTATTGATGACAAACAAACATTTCTGGACTATTATCACAACTGGGCCGAGATCCATAAGAAGCCAAATGTCACGCCTGTGACTTGGAAGAAATATCAGCATACAGAAAGCAAAGTCAAGTTGTACTTTAAAGATACAAAGTTAACCGAAATTACAAATAGCATGTATCAGCAGGTACTAAATCAATTCGCCAGCACACACACCCAAGAAACGGTTGAAAAATTTCATTATCAAGTCAAGGCAGCGGTTAAGATGGCTGTGCACGAAGGCATCATTGAGCGGAACTTCTGCGATTTTGCTATTATACGCTCATCGGTAGAATCATTCGCAAAAGAAACCAAGTTTTTGGAAATGCAAGAGTATACCGACCTAATCCGACAGACAAGAGAAAAGATAGAATATCATTCGTATGCTATTATCTACTTAATCGCTGTCACAGGTATGCGTTTTGCTGAAGCTGTCGGATTAACCTGGGATGATATAGATTTTGAAAATGGATTGATTGACATCAATAAAACGTATAATTACAATACTACTTTTGATTTTGCGCCAACAAAAAATAGCAGCTCGATGAGAAAAGTCCCTATTGATGACCAGACTATCAATTTGCTGATCGCGTACAAAGAAAAGTATTGGATCGAGAATGATCAAAATAGAATTTTTGCTTCCGTATCGAATGCAGCAGCCAATAAGACTATTAAGAAAATTGTTGGGCGAAATGTCCACATACACTCACTACGACATACTTATGCTTCATACTTGATTACCCAAGGTGTTGAATTGATTTCCATCTCCCAATTATTGGGACATGAAAATTTAAACATCACACTCAAAGTCTATGCCCACCAGCTTGAATCATTAAAAGAAAAAAGCAACGATAAGGTCAGAAAGATATTTGAAAAATTTGGGGCAGATTTGGGGCAGACATAACAAAAACCCTTGTGTTTCAAGGGTTTTTAACGTTATTTTATGCTAGTTGCCGGGATTGAACCGGCGACCTCATCCTTACCATGGATGCGCTCTACCGACTGAGCTAAACCAGCAGTACCTTATCAGTATATCATACTCTGGAAATTTGTCAATATTTTTTGAAAGAAAAAAAGCCTATAAAAGACTCTTTTCCGCTATACATATCTGAATAGATTCTACAGTTTTCTCAGCAACTCTTTCAAAGCCCTGCTTTTGCCAAAATCGACTGGCCTGTGGATTGGCCGCCACATAGCCTAGTCTGACTTTTTGGAAATACTGTCCTAACTGACTTTCTAGCTCTGCCATGATTTTGGAGCCTATCCCCTGACCAGCCCAGCTACCGTCCACCATAAAGAGACCAATGTAAGCTATCTGTTCATCAGGATAGCCGGCAATCAAATCCAGCACTGCCACCAACTGATTGTCCCACCAGTAACCGACAAAATACTTATCTGACAGGTCCTTCCCAGGCGGACAATCGACTAAATCTTGCCGCAAACCTTCCAAACTCGGACTAGGCGGATGATGTTCAAAATAGAGGGGATTGGTCTGGTAAAGAACCAAAACCTGCTCTAAGTCAGCTTCAGTTAGCTTTCGGACTTGATAATAATTTGAAAATTGACTAATCTTCATCCTCTTCGTTCCCACTAGGCTCCCCAATCACCTCAAAACTTGCTCGGCTATCTGCTGCTAATGCATCTTGTTCGTAAGCATTGATGATCTGGGCAACAACCGGATGACGGACCACGTCCTTGGCAGAAAAATAGACAAAATCAATCTGCGAAATATTTTTCAATTTTTCCGTAGCATCAATTAAACCAGACTTGACCTTACGAGGTAGGTCAATCTGACTAATATCCCCGTTGACAATCATCTTGGAATTAAAACCGAGACGGGTCAAAAACATCTTCATCTGCATGATAGTAGTGTTTTGCGCCTCATCCAGAATGACAAAGGCATCTTCCAGCGTCCGCCCCCTCATATAAGCCAAAGGTGCAATTTCGATAATCTCCCGCTCCATGAGACGAGTGGTCTGCTCCTTACCCAAAATCTGATAGAGGGCATCGTAAACGGGACGCAGATAAGGATCAACCTTCTCCTTCAAATCCCCCGGCAAAAAGCCCAGACTTTCACCAGCCTCAACCGCAGGACGAGTCAGGACAATCCGCTTGACCTGACCACGCTTGAGGGCGGTGACAGCCAAGGTCACAGCCAGGAAGGTTTTTCCCGTCCCTGCTGGACCGATACCAAAGACAATATCATGTCGCTTAACAGCATCCACATAAACCTTCTGTCCCAAGGTCTTGACACGAATGGGCTTGCCAGAATTGTCCTTGATGATTTCTTCCTCATAGAGGGCGACAAATTTTTCGATTTCATCATTTTTGGCCATGGAAATAGCCGTCACCACATCTGGCGTTGACACAGTTAGCCCGCGATTGACCAAGACCAAGAGGGACTGGATGACCAGACGGGCCTGCTCAACATGGTCAGCTTGACCAATGACCTGGACCTTTTCTGTCCGAGCATGAATGACTACGCCCAGCTCCTGCTCCATCAGACGCAAATGGCGCTCATTGGACCCAAAAAGACTAAAACTATCGTCCGGATGGCTGAGTTGAATATCAATAGAATGTTCTTGCAAAGACTTGCTCCTTTACCTGTGCTTTTCTATTATTATACCAAAAATCTCTCAAACTGGCCTTGTGAAAACAAAAAGAACAGAGAAGATCACCTCTCTGCTCCTATGGAGACCGTGTTTATTATATAAAGGGATTAGGTTATAAAGGAATAAGTAGATCTCCACGATTTTCGTAAGAAATTATTCTTACACTTGTATTATAATCCTATTTAGTGATAAATTGCAACTAAATGAACTTTATTTTTATGTATATTTTTACATTTTTGCTTTTATATTGGTATGATTATATGAAATAATCCTATATGCAGTGCAGGCTAATGGGCCATATAGTCCTCCCAAATGGCGTCAAAATCAGACATTGAAAAAGCAAAACTGGCCGACTCCTCCAAAAAGCGACTGACCTCATCAAAATCCGTTGATTGCTTTGGGAAATCATACTCTTCAAAGGCAAAATCAGCCAAAATAGCCACAGGCTCGTTGGACTTGGGATTTCGCTGGGTCATCAACCAGCTATAAAAGGTTCTTCTCATACTATCCTATTCTCCTTAATGATGAAAGAATCCTTCAGTTCAGAACCAAAGGATTCTCCATAAAGTAAAACAAACTCAGTTTGTAGACAAAGTCTCTTTTCAGACTTTCCTGAGGTGATGTTGGATGGCTCCGAAAGTCAGGGGAGTGACTTTCGGAGGTTGGAAATAGAACGAACGCAGTTCGGTTCATTTAGTCAGGGGAGTGACTATCA
>NZ_JBIMJS010000004.1:0-160655 GCF_043674225.1 Streptococcus sp. A11 | reverse complement strand
CATCGTCATTCCTCCTGCTATCTTTTTCTATTATTCTACCTTATTTGATAGTAGATTTAAAACTTTGCAACAGAACCTTTTAACTTATCGTTCATAAAACTCCTTTCGCACTACGATACATCGAACTTCGATACATAAAGTGTATCGCATCTCGATATATAAATCAAGAAAAAAATCAGAGAATATCCCTGATTTCATTTCTTGATTGTTTTAGAAAATGGTGTTTTATGTGTCGTGATAAAGTTCTCAAGCCAGCTGACATCATCGCTCTCCGTCGCTACTTCTTCCCTTTCCTCATCCGTGTCTTGTTCTTCATCGTCTGAAAAATCGACTTTTCCAAACAGAACTACCTTGCCCTCCGTTTCAGCACTTGCTGAACTGCTATTAGTTGTTAGAAACCCAAAAGTTACAAAACCTAGCATTGCAAGAGCACCTAAAACAAGTAATTTCTTCATCATTATTTCCTCCAAGATAATTGAGAAACTGTATTCACAGTTCAGCACTTCTAGCTAAGGCTAGCTTTTCAGCTACTCACCGCTCGTTTTTTTCAAAATACAGTTAGTATTCCCTCAAAAAACTGCCTTGATTAGCGAAAAACCATCTCTTCTCTAAAAGCACTTTTCTTGTGAATACAGTTTCTAAACATTGTTTTGTAAAGTTGTAAAACTTACAAGTATTATCTTACAGGAAATGACGATCCACTTAAAATTCATTACATATCTGTAACTTTCTCAATTTCCTTATTGATCTGGTGGATTAAATCATAGCAATCTAAAAATTTGGCAATATGCAGGCATTCCTTCATTATTTCTAGGCCACCATCATTTCCATTCATGTAGGACAAGCGTGCTTTTAGGAGCTTAAGCAGCAAGCGATCCCGCATATTCTTTTCCATGATATTGACAGAGTCAAGAATTTTGAGAAAGCGAATCGCAGCAATCTCCTCTCCCCTATCTAACAAACTACTCGAAATATTGATGAGCACCTTATAGACATTATCTCTGTTTTCTGTGATGTCCATATAAAACTTTGTTCGATTGAGAACTTCCATTCCCAGAACTTCCAACATTTTGCTAGGAAGACCTCTGCTACAATTTCCGAAAATCCAGAGTTCAAATTTCCCCCAATCATCTATGGACATTAAATAGTCCGATAGAATAGCTTTTTCATCCTCAGAAACATCATAATCAGGATCACACCATTGTTGCTTAAAAATATGAAAGGCTGCAACCATCACCCTATCAAACGGACGTCCATCCCTATCATACTCTGCTTGATGGTACAAAATTCTATCATCCATATACTGAGTATTGTGACTATAAACTGCACGGACAAATCGCTCTGATGAAAACAAATTATCTATCTGAAAGTAGGACTGGTAGAGGGTAGAAAATTCGCCCTCTACCACATTCATCCGTCTCAAACAATTAAAAAATGTATCTACAGAAAGATTACTCTTTCCATTTTCAAAGCGTGATAACTGAGCAGGTGTCACGAAATCCCCTGCCACTTCTTTTAGAGACATATTTTTTGATTCACGAATGAGTTTAAAAATTTTTCCGTAAGTTCCCATTATATTCTCCACGAGTTACATTTATGTAACGAAATTTGCTAACTTTTGAATCTAGTATATCATAGATTTATCATTTTTTTATAGAAAGGCAGGTAGTTATGTCATCTCTCTTATCTACCCAAGAATTATCAAAGCAATATGGGAAACAAAAGGCCGTTCAGCAGGTTTCCTTGACTATTAATAAAGGAGAAATCTGTGGCTTAGTCGGTGAAAATGGTGCTGGGAAAACAACGCTTCTCAGAATGTTATCGGGCCTCATTTCCCAAACTTCAGGTACCATTAATAGTTCAAAAGATTGTCGTATTGGAGCTTTAATTGAATCCCCTGCTCTACAACCTAATTTATCTGCGATTGATAATCTTCGTTACATGTCTCTGCAATTAAATCTCAAGCAAGCGGATGAAAAAATCTTAGAGACATTAGCAATTGTTGGTTTAGAGGATGTGGATCCTAAGAAAAAATCCAAAGATTTTTCACTGGGAATGCGTCAACGTTTAGCTATTGCCTTAGCTATTCTAGATAAGCCTGACTTTTTAATCCTAGACGAACCGATTAATGGTCTTGACCCTGTTGGAATCAAAGAGATGAGAAGTATTATTTTAAATCTTCGAAATCAATATGGGATGACCATCCTTATCTCCAGTCATATCCTATCAGAGCTTGAGATGGTGGTTGATCGCTACATTATCATGCATAAGGGTCTTATCGTCAAAGAATTCTCAAAGCAAGAGCTTGAACAAACCCTAGAAGAACAGCTCTATCTACAAACGAACAACCATCCTAAGACCTTGACTATCCTTGAAGAGCAGGGCATCGCTTACAAAATAGATAAGGATTATATCAGTCTGCCATCAAATACGAATGTTATGAGCCTCATTCATCTCTTGATAAACCATGAGATTGAGGTCAAAGAAATTTTTAAACAACAAATGTCATTTGAAGATTATTACCTGACATTGATTCAAGAAGGAGAAGAGCATGATACATTACTTTAAAGCTGATTTATTTAAGATTCAAAAAGAACAGAGATTAACGATTTCATTGGGAATATTGGCTTTACTGTCCTTTTTATCCGCTTTTTTGCTACATGGCAACGAAGACTTCACTAGCTCTCTTATTCAATTGCTTTCTCAATTTATCACACTATTTTTTATCGTTCCAGCCAACCTATTCTTTGGAGAAGATTTTACTTACCGTACCATCAATAATATTATTATCAAGCAACAAACAAGAAAAAGGGTGTTTTTCTATAAAGTCTTAGCAACCCTTGTACTAGATCTCGCTTATATCCTTCTAGCCTATTTATTGAGCAGCAGTGTTGGCTTACTTCTAGGTGATCGTGTTGATTTTGCAGTAATAATACAAAGTTTCATTGCTCAAACACCTTTATTTATCTGCATCTCTCTGTTATCCATCCTGATATTTGTCAAGTCCAATAAGGTCAATCAAGCCTATCTTATCTTTAGTTTAATCAGCCTTCTTTTTGACAATATCACTAACCTCATTACCAGTAACCTACTCCGTATGAGATTACCAACAGATTATTTTCTATTCCTTTCCCTCCAACAAGGGGAACATATTTCAAGGTTATCCATGGGTGTTAGCTTTATGGCTACCCTCATCTACCTTTATCTGAGTTACTTTATCTTTAGTAGGAAAGAGTTAAAATGATGTAGCTTAGATTTCATATATAAAAAACATGTATGTCACACATCAGAAAAAACGTATGACATACATGTTTTCATTTCACATCTATTCCCCTTGGGCGATCAATTCTGCTCCACGTTTACGGTAGGATAGGTCGCCAACTGCTTCAATTAAAAGCTTGCCATTTTCGTATTTGAGGACGGTAATTGAGCCGTTATCCAGGAAGACATTGGCTCCACGCTCTGGCTCCAACAGATGGGCTAGGGTTGCAATGGTCATACCGTGACTGACCACAAGGGCATTGCCGCCGCCTTGCTTTTCCAAGTCTTGGGCGATAGCCTCAAAGCCTGTCAAGATACGATTGCTCAAAACTTCCCATGATTCCGCCCAGCCAGCGGTGTCTGCTTCTTGGATACCTGCTGCAATTTCCGCAAAGGACATGCCTGTCGCATCAACTGTCCCTTTCAAACGAGGCAGGACACCTTGGAAAAGCTCGGCATCATACATGCCCTCGAAACTACCAAAGCACCATTCACGGATACGCTTGTCTTGGTAATATGGGATTTTTCCTAAAATTCCCAACTCACGCTGGGCGATGGTCATGGTCTGAACGGTCCGCCCCAGGTCACTGGATACGGCTAGTTTAAAATCAATGCCTGCATCCTTGAGCCCCAAGCCCAGTTCACGAATTCCTTCCTCACCAGCCTTGGTCAGCGGTGTATCACACCAACCCTGCACGCGCCCGATGGTATTAAACATGGTTTTCCCATGTCGAGAAATATATAATCTTACGTCTGCCATAGTGTTCTCCTTGTCTTTTCTTACTATATAGTCATTTGAATTAGCTTTGATACATCGTCACTTTCGGCTTGCTGTACTCTAGTACTACCTGCACCTCGGTTCCTTGTCTGAAAGCTAATTCACTCGACTATAGTATAGCAAAAAACCGACTGCTTGTCGCAATCGGTTTACGTTTTTAGTTCTTAAAACTATGAATTGGAGCTGGAATTTGTCCGCCACGGTTGATAAAGTCAGCAGACGAAGCCTGATTGACCTTCATAACAGGAGCTGTTCCCAGAAGCCCACCGAATTCAATCATGTCCCCTTCTTTTCCAAGTGGAATAATACGGACCGCAGTGGTTTTCTGATTGATAACGCCAATAGCTGCCTCATCCGCAATCATGGCAGCAATAGTTTCAGCTGGCGTTGTTTCTGGAATAGCAATCATGTCCAAACCAACAGAACAGATAGCTGTCATGGCCTCTAGTTTTTCAAGGTTGAGCGAGCCATTTTGCACCGCCGCAATCATGCCCTCATCCTCAGATACAGGGATAAAAGCACCAGACAAACCGCCGACCTGGTTACAAGCCATAACACCGCCCTTTTTAACAGCGTCATTGAGAAGAGCAAGGGCAGCTGTTGTCCCGTGCGTACCAACGGTTTCTAAGCCCATTTCCTCCAAAACCCGTGCCACTGAGTCGCCAACAGCTGGCGTCGGAGCAAGAGACAGGTCCACGATACCGAACTTGACACCCAGACGTTCGCTGGCCATATTACCGACCAACTGACCGATACGGGTAATCTTGAAGGCTGTTTTCTTAACCGTTTCTGCGACCACATCAAAACTCTCGCCACGAACTTTTTCCAAGGCCCGCTTGACCACACCAGGACCAGACACGCCGACGTTGATGACCACGTCTGCCTCACCGACACCGTGAAAGGCACCCGCCATGAAAGGATTGTCCTCAACGGCATTGGCAAAGACTACCAACTTGGCAGCACCCATATCAGATGCCTCAGCCGTCTCCTTGATGATCCGCCCCATATCGCGAACCGCTGTCATGTTAATACCAGACTTGGTAGACCCGATATTGACTGACGAACAAACCTTGGATGTCTGCGCCAGAGCCTGCGGAATCGAGTTAATGAGAATTTCATCACCTTTTTGATAGCCTTTTTGCACCAAAGCTGAAAATCCACCAATAAAGTCAATACCAATCTCATGGGCAGCCTTATCCAAGGCACGAGCCAAAGGCAGATAATCCGTCGCATCTGTCGCCGCACCAATCAGGGAAATCGGCGTCACAGACACGCGCTTGTTGACAATCGGAATCCCCAACTCAGCCGCAATCTCATCACCAACAGCCACCAAGTTCTTGGCCTTGGTCGTAATTTTTGTATAAATCTTCTCCGCAGCCTTATCAATATCCGAATCAATACAGTCTAGGAGGGAAATTCCCATAGTAATGGTTCGAATATCGAAGTGCTGCTCCTCGATCATCTCAATGGTTTCAGTAACTTGTCTAATATCCATGGTCTACCTCTTACAAGTTGTGCATAGCATCAAAAATGGCCGCACTTTGAATGTTGATTTTCACATTGAGCTCCTGACCGTAGGCCTCAAGCTCTGCACGCAAGGCTGTGAAATCCTTCTTCCCATCAGCCGATACCACCGCCATCATGGTAAAATACTCATCCAAAACGGTCTGTGAAATGTCATCGATATTGAGCTCCAAGGCCGCAAGTTTGCTTGCAACACCTGCCACGATACCTGTCTTATCTTTTCCGACAACTGTAACAATAGCTTTCATGTTTCTACCTCATAAAATTTTTTCCTATTTTACCACAAATAAGAGGAAAACGGAATTGCTAGGACATATTGACCTCGAAATGTTCGCCTCTCCAGTTTATCTGAAAGACAAGGACAATCTCAAAAAATAGTCCTCATGGCTACTTACTTTCCTTTTTCTGAATAGTATGTTACACTGGAATGTACATTTATAACCTGTATGACTCCACAGTCTGGGGAGAGACTGTTGGAAGTTGGAGAGGGAGCGAACAGAGTCCGTATCATTCGTTATGACTGGTTCGGAGCCTATAACGCGAATAAACGGAGTTTGCTACGCTACCTCAATCTCTAACAAAAAACAGGAACTATCCGTTGGAATCTTAGAAAAGATATCCAACCTTTATTTTGCCCAAACTCTATGAAATAAAAGAAAGGATGATTATGAAAATTGTCAAACAACTCTGGTGGTTTTTTAAGCTAGAGAAAAAGCGCTACCTCCTTGGCATTATCTCTCTGTGTCTGGTCAGTCTCCTCAACCTGCTGCCGGCCTATATTATGGGAGAAATCATTGACCAAATCGACAGCCGTGCACTGACAGGACAGGGACTCCTCTTGGGCGTACTGGGGCTTATCCTATCTGGCTTTGGCATGTACACCCTCCGCTATGTCTGGCGAATGAATATCCTGGCCACCTCTTTTCGTCTAGGAAAAATTATGCGGGCTCGCCTCTTTGAGCATTTTATGAATATGTCGCCCTCGTTTTTCCAAAATCACAGGACCGGTGACCTCATGGCCCATGCTACCAATGATATCAATGCCTTGACCCGTCTCGCAGGAGGCGGTGTTATGTCCTTCGTCGATGCGACCGTGACCGCTGTGGTGACCCTGGTAACCATGAGTTTTCTGATTTCTTGGCAAATGACCCTGGTAGCTATCCTGCCCCTGCCCTTCATGGCTATGACGACCAGCTATCTGGGCCGCCGCACTCATGAAAATTTCAAGGCCTCTCAAGCTGCCTTTTCAGAGCTGAACAATAAGGTCCAGGAATCTGTGTCTGGTATCAAAGTCACCAAGTCCTTCGGCTACCAAGAGCAGGAAAGCAAGGCCTTTCAAGAGGTCAACCAGACAGCCTACCTCCAAAACCTCAAGACCATGCGCTACGATTCCCTCTTCGACCCAGCTGTCCTCTTCTTTGTCGGACTCTCCTATGTTCTCACCTTGATTTTTGGCTCCCAATTCATCGCCCAGGGCCAGGTTACCTTAGGGCAATTGGTCACCTTTATGACTTACCTGGACCTGCTGGTCTGGCCCCTCATGGCTATCGGTTTCCTCTTTAATATTACCCAGCGTGGTGCTGTTTCCTACGACCGCATCCAGAGTTTACTGGATGTTCATTCTGATGTAAAAGAGGCCAGCAAGCCTCTGCCAGCGCCAGAAAATGGACAAATCTCCTACAAGGTCGACCGCTTTTCTTACGATAAGGATTCTGAGCAGCCTACTTTAGAAGATATTCACTTCAGCATTGAAAAAGGTCAGACTATCGGCCTGGTTGGTCCAACAGGTTCTGGCAAGACCAGTCTCATCAAGCTCCTCCTACGGGAATATGATGTAGACCAGGGCGCTATTTCCCTAAACGGGCAGGATATCAAAAACTACCGCCTGGCAGACCTGCGTGCCCTTATGGGATATGTTCCCCAGGACCAATTTCTCTTTGCGGCCAGTGTTGCGGACAATATCTGCTTTGGCGACCCTGATTTGGAATTGCAGCACATCAAAGAGGCGGCCAAAACTGTCCATGTCTATGCAGACATCGAAGACATGCCTGACGGCTTTGCGACTATGGTCGGTGAGAAAGGGATTTCCCTATCTGGTGGGCAGAAACAACGTCTAGCCATGGCCCGTGCCATGATTCTCAACCCTGACATCCTGATTTTGGATGATTCCCTATCAGCAGTCGATGCCAAGACAGAACATGCTATTATCGAAAATATCAAGAGCAGCCGTCTGGACAAGACCACTATCATCACAGCCCACCGGCTCTCAGCTGTAGTCCATGCTGACTTGATTTTGGTTATGGAAGACGGAAAAATCGCCGAGCGGGGTACCCACCAGGAACTCTTGGAAAATCAAGCCTGGTACTACGACACCTACATGATGCAACAACTGGAAATGGAGGAAGAAAATGCAAGCTAAATCAAAAGAAAAAGGCGTTTTCTGGCGCCTCCTATCCTATCTCAAACCCTACTCGCTCCTAACTGCTGCAGCCCTGACCTTTCTCTTGCTGACGACTGTTGTTCGCAGCATCATTCCCCTTCTAGCCTCCCACTTTATTGACAATTATATCGGACATATCTCCCAGTCTGGGACCATGATTCTGGCTGCCTACTTTGGGCTTTATCTGGTGCAGATGCTCTTTCAGTATCTAGGCAATATTTGGTTTGCCAAGGTTTCCTATAGCGTAGTCCGAGATATTCGTCGGGATGCCTTTGGCAAGGTACAATCTCTAGGCATGGCCTATTTCGACCAAACACCGAGCGGTTCTATCGTGTCTCGCCTGACCAATGACACGGAAAGTATCTCAGAGATGTTCTCAGGAATCCTATCCAGCTTTATTTCAGCCCTCTTTGTCATCGTGGTTACTCTCTATACCATGTTTGCCCTGGACTGGAAATTGACCTCCATGCTGGTACTTTTCCTCCCCGTCATCTTCATCCTGGTCAATCTTTACCGCAAAAAATCCGCTCCTGTCGTCGCTAAGACACGCAGTCTCCTCAGCAACATCAACAGCAAGCTAGCAGAGTCTATCGAGGGCATCCGGATTATTCAGGCCTTTTCTCAGGAAAAACGTCTAACTGAGGAATTTGAGGCTATCAACCAGGAACACCTGGCCTATGCTAGCAAGTCTATGGCCCTGGACAGTCTCTTCCTCCGTCCTGCCCTATCGCTGATTAAGATTTTGACCTATGCCCTGCTGATTAGCTACTTCGGCTTGGACTGGTCAGACGCTACTGTATCTGCTGGGATGATTTACGCCTTCATCCAATATGCTAACCGCCTCTTCGACCCGCTTTTGGAGGTCACCCAGCATTTCTCTACCCTGCAAACCTCCATGGTTTCGGCCGGTCGTGTCTTTACCCTTATGGACCAGACCATTGAGGAACCCCAGCAGGTTGACCAGGGAGCCTGTATCAGCCAGGGAGATATCGTTTTTGAGGACGTTTCCTTCTCCTACGACGGCAAACGGAAAATCCTTGACAAGGTTTCTTTTCAGGTCAAGAAAGGCCAGACTATCGCCTTTGTCGGCGCGACCGGTTCTGGAAAATCGTCTATTATCAACGTCTTCATGCGTTTTTACGAATTTGAATCCGGGCGGGTTCTGATTGACGGTCAGGATATCCGAACCTTCCCTGCCCAGGAATTGCGGTCAAATATCGGTCTGGTCTTGCAGGACCCCTTCCTCTATCACGGAACCATTGCCTCCAATATCCAGATGTACCAGGATATCAGTAGAGAGCAGGTCGAGGAGGCAGCCCGTTTTGTGGACGCTGCTCCCTTTATCGAAAAATTACCAGACGGCTATGACCACCTGGTTACCGAAAAAGGTTCCGCCTTCTCAACTGGACAACGTCAATTGCTGGCCTTTGCTCGCACCATGGCCAGCCAGCCTAAAATCCTGATTTTAGATGAGGCCACAGCCAATATTGACTCCGAAACCGAGCAAACTGTCCAGTATTCCCTGGAAAAAATGCGACAAGGACGGACAACCATTGCCATCGCCCACCGCCTATCCACCATCCAAGATGCCGATTGCATCTATGTCTTGGACAAGGGCAAGATTATCGAGTCGGGCAACCACGAACAACTCTTGGCCATGAAAGGCACCTACCAACGCATGTACCAATTGCAAGCAGGCCAATTGGCAGAGTAAAGATTGTAAAAGGAGCACCTCAGCCAGGTGCTCCTCTTTCTATTCTATTATATTCCATAAAAATCAATCTAGCCTAGCTCCCTCGGAGCCTTTCAGTCACCAAGGCTCCGAGGGATAAGGTGATTTTCTAAGAGTATTATTTTTCTGCTGACCGTCTTGCATAGGCCGTCCAGTCAATACCACGTGCCTGACACCAATTCTGCACAGCCGGTGCTAGAATCAGGTCGGTCTTTCTCAAGTCTGCCACAGTTTTAGCACCCAGCATGGTCATGATTTCCGCAATCTGTGTCTGGTAGCGGTCGATAGCCTGCATGGCCTCTTCCAGGCGGTCTGCCTTGCCGTCTTTTACAAATTGCAGGAAGTGATTGGACATCCCGACCAGGTCAGCACCAAGGGCTAGGGCTTTGACAATATCTAGCGGATTTTTAATACCACCTGAGGCGATGACCTGAGGACGACGGTCAGCCGGCAGAGACATGACCTCCACCAGAGATACCACCGTTGATTGGCCCCAACCCTCCAGGTAGTCGTAATCATGAAAGGCCCGACGGGCATTCTCAATCTTGGCAAAATCCGTCCCACCAGTCCCCGAAATATCAACTGTCTGGACACCAACCGAGGCCAATTTTGCCACCGTTTCCCGGCTCATACCAAAGCCAACTTCCTTGGCAATGACAGGCACATCCAGCTCTCGCACCAGGATCTCGATATTCTTCAACCACATAGAGAAATCTCGGTCCCCCTCTGGCATAACAATCTCCTGAGGAGCATTGACATGAATCTGAATGGCATTGGCCTCCAGCAAATCCACAGCCCGCTTGGCATTGTCCACATCGTGGTGGGCACCTAAGTTAGCAAAAATAATTCCGTGAGGATTTTCCCGACGCATGACAGAAAAGGTCTCCGCCACAGAAGGATCCTTAATGGCCGCACTAACAGAGCCCGACGCCAGCGGAATCTTCCCAAAGCACCCCAAAATCCCCAGCATCTGATTGATTTTCCCAGTCTTTTCACTTCCACCCGTCATGGCATTGATGAAAAATGGGTGAGCAAAATCCAAACCAGCCACACTGGTCGCAAGGGACACATCCTCCAGCTTAAGCTCTGGCAAAGAATGGTGCACAAAACGAGTCTGGGCAAAGTCCGACGCCGACTGACTACTATACTGCTGGTTGGCCAGCCCCACATGCTGGTCCTTACGATCCAAGCCAAATTGTCCAAAATAATACATAAAATCTCCTTATTCACGCATGGCGATGTTTAGTTGGAGTGGAAGAATCCCGGCTTGTCGCCAAGCCGTCTCAATCATCTCTTTTTGTTCCCTACCGTCTACCAAGCAGATGCCGCAGTCACCTCCACCTGCACCTGAGGATTTGGCCACCGCCCCATAAGTCTGGGCCAGATTAGCCAGTTGACTCAGTATAGGCGTCTCGATGACCAGGCCCATATCAGCTGAAAAATCCTGCAAGAGCCTGCGATTTTCTGCCACAGCCTGCTTGACCGCTGCCACTTGTCCTGTCTGACAGGCCAGGATAAACTGCTCCACACAGGCCTTTGAGTCGGCCAGAAACTGGCTATGGATACGATCCTTCTGCTCCTGGCTTTTCTGACTTTCCAGCTGCTGGACCAAACTGTCAGTCGAGGCCGCCGACCCCGTCCAACCAACCAGGAGTTGCAGGGGAGCGGGTAGCTGGATAGATTCAATCTTCAGGCCCAGCCAATCAGAGACTAACAAGTCCTCCAAGGACTGCTCTGCCATTGCCTGCAAAAGCCAAGCCCGGTCCAAAGAATGGTAGGCCACAAGTCCCCCAAAGCTAGAAGCTGCCAGGTCACCAAAGGAACCGGTCATGCCCAGCTGGGTCTGGGCCAGGGCAGCCAACTTGTAAACCAAGAGGGGCTCAGCTGACTGTTGGTAATAGACCAAAACCGCCCTGACCGTCGCCACCGTAACCGCACCTGAAGAACCCAGTCCGTACTTGGTACCTGATACCTGGTCGTCCAGGTCTGACTGGATGTCTAGGGCATAAGCTCCTTGACAGGACAAGCCCTTGGTCCGCAGATAGGCCTCGGTCACCTGCATGGCTGTCGTAATCAGTGGATAGGGATTTTCCCCATGGGTAACAATAGTCGCTCCCTGACGGCTCCAAGGCAGATAGAGGTCTGACTGCTGGCTAGAATGAATACTGGCCTGGTCTGACTTTTGAGCGGTCACGGTCAGATACTGGTCTACTGCCGCAATGACAGCTGGCTGACCAGCCTCGACCACCGCATATTCCCCTGCCAGAAAGAGCTTGCCTGGTGCTTGTACTTGTACCTGCATCCTAAGACCTCTCTTCAAATGCCTGCTGGGAGCCTTGCCAGTCCTCTTCTGTCAAAACATAGGCCGCAGGACCTGGTAGGCTGGTAATGATTTTTTCTTTGGGGAGGTACTGAGATAGGGCATTGACCAGCTCTGCCATTTGACTGGCTCTGCAAAGAACCTTGACATTTGGTCCCGCATCCATGGTCATGTAGGCTGATAGGCCGCTTTCCTCACGGACCTGACGAACAGCCTCCTGGGCCAGCAAACTATCTGCCGACCAATAGGTAAACGGCGGATTGGCAGACAGGGTGGTAGCATGCATCTTCATGCCATTATGCTCGGTAATCTGACCGACCTGTTCAAAATCCCGGTCCGCAATAGCCTGCTTAATAGCCTGCAAATCTTCCTTGGCGGTGTTCACCCAGGCCTGGTAAAAGGGGGACGTTGCGACCGTATGGTCCATGCCTTCACGGCTGGCAATCTTTTTCTGACCTGTATTGACCGCAAGAACAATCATGCCAATATCCCAGTCCGCATCATCGATGGGATGGGCCATAGAATCTGCCGAACCTGTCCCCATATCCCACTCAACAAAACCTCCGAAAAGGCTACGGGTGCTGGAGCCTGAACCACGACGGGCAAGGGTTGACAATTCCTCTCGACTCAAATTCAGACCTAGAGCTGTCGCGGTAGCCAAGGTCAGGGCCGCAAAGGCTGAGGCCGAGCTGGCTAATCCTGCCGCAGTCGGAACAAAATTGAGACTTTCCACTCGGGCAAAAGTCCTCTTACCTATATATTCGCAAAATAAATCCAAAAATCGCGAAATTTTTAAAATTTCTTTTGAATCTTGCATGATTCCATTTAAATAAAACTCATCAGCCGTTAAATCGCTGTCAAAAATCACCTTGGTATCTGTGTAAAAGGCATCCAGGGTCAGTGACAGGCTGGAGTTCATTGGCAAGAAGAGTTGCTTGTCTCGCTTACCCCAGTATTTGATCAGGGCAATATTGGTATGGGCACGGGCAATGCCAATTTTCTGGCTCATCTTATTCTCCTAAGTATTGGATCCAGGTTTGCTTGGCGCCTGCTTGGGCGAGGATGCGGGCCAATTCCTGGGCTTTTTGTTCTGTTTTTACAAGGGCAATCATACAACCGCCACGTCCGCCTCCGGTCAGCTTGGCTCCTAGAGCTCCATGGGTCTGGGCTAGGCTGACCAGTTTATCTAGGCTGGGGTCTGACACGCCTAATTTTTGTAAGAGGACATGGGCTCGACTCATCTTTTGACCTAGAAGCTCTGCCTGATCATGGGCTAAATCCTCTCGAGCAGCCTGGGTTAAAGAACCTAGTTCTTCCACTAGCTGAACGGCCTTTGGCTCATTTTCCAAAAGAGTCGCAACATCAAGGATAGCCTCAAGGGTATTTCCGGTGACGCCGGTGTCAGCCACGACCAAATAGGCCTGGAGGTTGAGGGCCAAAGGTTGGATGGGCTGGTTTTTGACGAAATAAATGGGGGACTTGCCGCTAGTCGTCGCTGCATCAATGCCTGAGGGGTTGCCGTGGGCAATCTTTTCCGAGGACTGGACGATGTCCCAGAGCTCGCTGTCGGTCAACTCCTTTTGGTAGTAGGCAAAGAGGGCGCGTGCCACCGCTACTGCCACTGCGGCACTGGAGCCCATGCCCCGCTCTGCTGGTATAGTGGAACTAATCTGGATATGAATGGCCGGGTCGGTCGGTGCTCCGATGCGGTAGAGGGAAAAGCGAATGGCGTGCTTAAGACTCTCCCAAATCTTGGGCATCTTGTGGACAAATCCCTGGTAAAAATCACAGGTCACGGTTAGAGCAGTCCCTTGGGCCGCAACGGTCGCAGTAATCTGGACAGCAGAAAAAGGCATGGCAATGGCCGGCTGACCGTACACCACCGCATGCTCTCCCATTAAAATAATCTTTCCTGCCGAAGCTCCTACTGCTGTCATATCTGTCTCCTTGTCAATCAGCTCTATTATACCACTTTTTTAAATCAATAGAAAATGTGAAAACAGCCGACCATCGCCGACTGTTTTCCAGGAGATTATATGAAAAAGATTTCGCTATTTCTAGCTTGACTATAGTATACTCCTTCAAGCTTAAAGAAAGCTAAAGCCATTTTTTATAACAAATATACAAAAATCCAGCTCGAAAGGCATTGTCCAGGATAGTCGCAATCCAAATGGCATCCAAACCTAGCTTGAAAACCTTGACCAAGATTAGGGCGCCAAGTATCCGCACCAGCCACATGCCCAGACTAGTGGCGAAAAATGGGAGCTTGGCATTGCCCAATCCCTGCCAAAGAGCCGTCAGAATCAGAGTAGCCGCCGTAACCGGCACACCGAACAGGGAATAAAACAAAACAGTCTGACTGGCTTTCCCCACTAGAATGTCTTCGGTATAGAGTCTAGTAAGCTGCGGGCCAAATAAATAGGCTAATCCAGCAACCAAAACCATACAGCCGACGGACAAGAACAAACCTGCTTGCAACAATCGAGCAACCTGTGTCTTATCCTTACGGTATCTAGCCGTCAAGATGACCAGGGCCGTCGCCACTCCCATGGCTGGCATGTAGTTAAACTGGGTCAGGGTTTCCCCGATAGCATTTCCCGCTAGAACAGCCGTCCCCAGACTGACAATGAGGCTGACCACCATGACATCCCCCGCCCGCATCATCAGCCTTTCTCCAGCAGCGGGGAGGGCAAGTCTGACCAAATCCTTATCCATGGACCAGGTCCATTCTGCCAAGGGAACTGGCAACTGCGACCAAAGGAGCAGGCAACCTATGAGACGAGATAGAACTGTTCCGACAGCAATTCCAGCCACGCCAGCATGGAGCACAAAAACGGCGAAAGCGGAGAGCAGGATGTTGAGGAGATTGCTCAAGAGGCTGACATACATGGGGAGGGCAGGCCTACCAAGAGACCTGAGAATGGCGCTGAGGCTGGTCATAAGACCTAGAAAAACGACAGCACCGCCGACTAGGGTAAAATAGAGACCGCCCGTTTCTACGACCGCTGCCTCTGCTCCCAATAGAGCCAGCAAGCTAGGGCCTGCCAAAATAGCGACTAAACCCAAAATGCCGCTGACAAGTAGGGTCAATTTGAGACTTTCCGTCATCCTGGTTCCGACCACTTGCTCACCTTGGTTGCTGGATTGGGCCAGACGTGCAGAAATAGCAGCAGCCAGGGCGATGAAAAGGGCCTGGTAAATAGCCAGAATATTGTTGGCGACGGAAACACCTGACAGGGCAACCATCCCCAGACCTGCCACCAGGTAGGAATCTACCATTCCCATCAGCATCTGCAGGACATTTTCTCCCATGGCAGGTAGGGCAATAGAGATTATTTCTTTATAAATTTTTTTCATAAGGCATAGAAAAAGGGAGTGGGCAAGAACTCGACAAAGCTAAGAAGAGTTCGTCTGCCCACCCCCGCACAGCTCCAACGGTTTGGGGAACCTTTGGAGGTTGAAAATAGAGCGAACAAAGTTCGCATCATTCATTAGGTCTGATCCGGAGCGTAAAACGCGAACGAAATGAGGTTTGCTACGCAATCCTTATTTCCAACCTTTCACAGTTCCCCAAACTGTGAAAGCCAATCAACCACTGCGCTGAGATGTTGACATGAACTATAAAAATCGAGTCTAGGCTTTTGCCCACTCCTTGAATATTCCAATTATACTCCCAAATAACGCTCGACTTCGACCTGCATATCCGCTGCTGCAACGATTGTTGTGTGGCGGACAGGAGCTATTTCTAAGCCGTCCACCGCCGGTGGCAAGGCAACACCTGAAATTTCATGGAGTTTAGCCAGCGCCTCAAAGTCTGATAGACCTGTTTCCCCTGTCACAGACTGGACTGCCACAACTGGGAACTTGTAAGGACTAGCTGTAGAGGCGATAACTGTCGGTGTCTGGTCGCCTGTTTTCTCCACATACTTCTTATAGACAGCGGAGGCAACAGCCGTGTGTGGGTCCTCGATATAGTCTGACTCTTCATAAACACGCTTGATTTCCGTCGCTGTCTCCTCTTCCGTCGCAAAGGCGGCATCAAAGAGAGATAGGATAGACGCGTCAGCCCTTTGGATGTCATACTGGCCATCTGTAGCCAAACGATCCATAAGCTCAGCTGTTTTTGCTGCATCATTTCCAAAGAGATGGAAAATCAGGCGCTCCAAGTTAGACGATACCAGGATGTCCATGGACGGGCTAGTCGTCACGCGGAAGGTGCGTTTCTTGTCGTAAACACCGGTCGTGAAGAAATCAGTCAGGACATTGTTGTCGTTGGACGCACAAATCAGTTTGTTAATCGGCAGGCCAATTTGCTGGGCATAGTAGGCAGCCAGGATGTTTCCGAAGTTACCAGTCGGTACAGTAAAGTTGACCTTGTCGCCAGCCGCAATCTCGCCAGTCTTGACCAGCTGAGCGTAGGCGTAGACATAGTAGACAATCTGTGGCACCAGACGGCCGATGTTCATAGAGTTGGCTGATGAAAATTGTAGTTTCTTTGCTGCCAATTTTTCACGCAAGTCCACATCGTTGAACATGTATTTGACCGCTGTTTGGGCATCATCAAAATTACCGTCAATAGCTACAACATGAGTATTATCACCAGTCTGGGTCGTCATCTGCAGCTCTTGCACCTTGGAAACACCGTCACGTGGATAAAAGACCACGATACGGGTGCCAGGCACATCCGCAAAACCTGCCATGGCCGCCTTCCCAGTATCGCCAGAAGTCGCGGTCAGGATGACAATTTCATTTTCCAGACCATGCTTTTTGGCGGCCGTCGTCATCAGATAAGGCAGGATAGACAGAGCCATATCCTTAAAGGCAATGGTCGAACCACGGAAGAGCTCCAGGTTGTATTGGCCCTTTAGTTTTACCACTGGGGCAATGGCTGGTGTGTCAAACTTGCTGTCGTAGGCATTGGTGATACAGTAATCCAGCTCATCTGCGGTAAAATCATCCAAGAAAGCCGACAAAATCAGCTCAGCCACTTCTTGGTAGGAAGCGTCCTTGAGCTGGTCAAAATTCAAGTCAACTGCTGGTGCAGAAAGCGGTGTAAAGAGACCACCGTCTGTCGCCAAGCCCTGCAAAATCGCCTGGCTGGCAGAAACACGGTTGTTAGCATCTCGGGTGGATTGGTAAACTAAAGTCATGGGCGAATATCCTCTAAAAATCTATTTCCCCTATTCTACCATAAATTGACAGAAAATTGGAAAGATTTGAGAAAAAACCGAACAGCGGTTCGGTTTTCCATTATATTTCCCCACCAATTCCCTTAAATGTTTCAACAAGAGCACTGATTTTCTCGAAAACAGTTTGTTTCTTGGTCCTATAGTTTGGATTGAGAGGACTCATTTTTGGCAGAGTTTCGTTCAACTCCGTGCCATTTTCGCTAGCAATGCGATTTGGATATACCGACGGGCATTCTCTTCCTGCAAGGATTCTTCAGCTATCAAATTAGCAACAGCCTTGCTCTGCTCCTTGCGAGCAAACAGGAAAAACTTTTCAATAATGTCAGACCTATCCACAAAGCTGTCCAAATCACTTTGATGAATAAAAGCAACAATTAAATCTTCCTTGGCGCGATTACCTAGACTAGCTCGAATAGTGCGCACAACCTCATCTACCAACGTATCCTTATCCGTTCCCTTCTTATTGGTATCAAAAATCAATTCTAAGATGTAATCCAGATTGATCTCTTGAGATTTGAGCAATTCAACCTCGAAGACTACAGAATCCCAGTCTATTTTCGATTCGTTTTTAGCCTGATTGCGGCGTTCGTTAGTATACCAGTCACGAATATCATTGTAAACGGAACGATATATCATATTTCACTTTTGCCACGCGGAATCACATAAAAACAAAAGCACAACCCACTCATGAGAGTGGGTCATGCTATGCAAATCTTTTGGAGGCATTTTGAAATTTGTCGGCTAAACTCGATAAGACTTACTACTCAAGTCCAGCCAAAACAACTGAACAGTTTTGACATCAATTTTTTCTAACCAGCCCTAACTAAGGGAGCACCTTGTTGCCAAGAAACATCGTTCTGAGCTGTTGCTAGCAAGTCATGATTTTCTAAACGAGTCTAGGCAAAGCGACACAGGCATAACTGAAGTTAAGCAAGGAGCTTTAACGACGAATCGTGACGAAAAACATTATTTGATACGACCTGGACGCTCTTTGTAACCATAGTAAGCATCTTCGATGATTTCTTGCATATGGTCAACCATTGCGAGGCGAGGGTTAGCAGGTGTACATTGGTCTTCATAAGCAAGAAGTGCCAATTCACGAGAGTGTGCTTTGAGTTCTTTCTCATCAACACCTTGGTCTTTCAAGTTCATCTTGATACCCAAGCGTTCGCCGAGTTCATAAACTGCTTTCGCGTAAGATGCTACACCTTCTTCTGGTGTTGAAGCTGGAAGTCCAAGCATTTTCGCGATATCTTGATACTTCTCATCTGCACGGTAGTAGTTGTACTTAGGCCATGTAGCGGTCTTAGCTGGACGAGTACCATTGTAACGGATGACGTATGGAAGCAATATAGCGTTGGTACGGCCGTGAACAGTGTGGAAACGTCCACCAAGTTTGTGGGCCATTGAGTGAGAAATACCCAGGAAGGCATTGGCAAAGGCCATACCTGCCATTGTAGATGCGTTATGCATTTTCTCACGAGATTCCCAATCTGCTTCTTTTACAGATTTTTCAAGGTTTTCAAAGACTAACTTGATAGCTTGAAGCGCCAAACCGTCTGTGTAGTCGTTGGCAACAGTAGAAACGTAAGCTTCTGTCGCGTGGGTCAAGACGTCCATACCTGTATCTGCTGCTACAAAGTCTGGCACACTCATAACAAATGCTGGGTCAACGATGGCAATGGTTGGTGTCAATGAGTAGTCAGCAAGTGGGTATTTACGGTTGTTTTTCTTATCAGAAATAACGGCAAATGGCGTAACTTCTGAACCAGTACCAGATGTAGTTGGGATGCCAACATATTTTGCTTTTTCACCCAATTCTGGGAATTTGAAGGCACGTTTGCGGATGTCCATGAATTTTTGAACAAGGTCACGGAAGTCAACTTGTGGTTGCTCGTAGAAGAGCCACATGATTTTCGCAGCATCCATTACAGAACCACCACCGATTGCGATGATTGTGTCTGGTTTGAAGGCTTTCATTGCTTCTGCACCGCGTTCAACTGTTGTGATGTCTGGATCTGGTTCAATATCTGAGAAGACGGTGTACATCACTTTGTTTGAGCGAAGTTGCAATTGTTCAATTACACGTTGAACAAATCCAAGTTTCACAACGACTTCATCGGCTACGATCATGACTTTCTCAACATTTGCCATTACTTGCAAGTATTGAATGGAGTCACGTTCAAAGTAAATTTTTGATGGAACTTTAAACCATTGCATATTATTTCTCCGTCTTCCTACTTTCTTGATGTTGAGCAAGTTAAGGGCACTTACGTTGTCACTCACTGAGTTGCGTCCGTAAGAACCACATCCCAAAGTAAGAGATGGAAGGAAGGCGTTGTAAACGTCACCGATACCACCGAAGGTTGATGGTGAGTTCCAGATAACACGGATAGCTTTTACGCGTGTACCGAATTCTTTAGCCAAATCTTCGTCAGCTGTGTGGATAGCAGCTGAGTGTCCAAGACCATGGAATTCAACCATTTGACGTGCTGCTTCCAGACCTTCTTCACGGCCTTCTACTTTCAAGACAGCGATAACTGGTGACAATTTTTCACGTGTCAGAGGCTCTTTTTCACCGATTTCAGCTACTTCTGCTGCCAAGATGTTGGTGCCTTCTGGTACTTTGAAGCCAGCTTGTTCCGCAATCCATGCTGCTGGTTTACCAACGATATCAGCATTCAATTTACCTTCTGCACAGTTTTTGCTGTTGGCTTTCACGCCGAAGCAGAATTCTTCAAGAAGAGCTTTTTCTTTCTTATTCACAAAATAAGTGTGGTAAGACTTGAATTCTTCTACAAATTCGTCATAGATGTCCTTGTCTACGATAACCGCTTGCTCAGAGGCACAGACCATACCATTGTCAAATGACTTAGACATAACGATATCATGAGCTGCTTGACGAATGTTTGCTGATTTCTCAACATAAGCTGGTACGTTACCTGCACCTACCCCAAGAGCTGGTTTACCGCAAGAGTAAGCTGCACGCACCATTGCGTTACCACCTGTCGCAAGAATTGTTGCGATACCATCGTGCTTCATCAACTCTGAAGTTGCTTCCATAGATGGTTTTGTAATCCATTGGATACAGTTTTCAGGTGCACCTGCTGCTACAGCTGCTTCATAGACAACGCGGGCTGCGTGTGCTGATGATTCTTGTGCAGATGGGTGGAAGGCAAAGACGATTGGGTTACGTGTTTTAAGAGCAATCAATGATTTGAAGATGGCTGTTGAAGTTGGGTTGGTTGTTGGAGTAACCCCACAGATAACACCGACTGGCTCTGCAATTAAGGTCAAACCAGTTACTTCGTCGTCTTCAATCACGCCAACAGTTTTGACACCACGCATGTTGTTCACAACGTGTTCGCAGGCGAAGAGGTTTTTAGTAGCCTTGTCTTCAAAGACACCGCGACCAGTTTCTTCATGGGCATGCATAGCCAAGACGCCGTGTTGATCCAAGGCAGCTACTGACGCTTTCGCAACGATGTAGTCAACCTGCTCTTGATTGAGAAGACGAAATTCTTCCAGAGCCACAAGCCCTTTTTGTACAAGCTCATCAACGTGTGCACGAGCTTCTGCCAATTTTTCTTCTGGTGATACTACTTTTTTATCAGCCATGATATTCCTCCAAAAATTCCGTTAATCATTTTGTTAACTTTTTCACAATGTTATTGTACACTAAGTTTTTTGTTTTGTAAAGTCTTTTTGTTAAATTTTTCACAAGTTTTTTAAAAAATTTTTGAAATAGTAAAGAAGGACAAATTATTTCTGGCTGGACATTTAATTGAGCAACAAAAAGAGCCAGGCAACTAAGCCAAGCTCTTCATCTAAAATCTTTCTTAATCGTGCTAAAAGCCGTCTTGTTCTTCTTATTTTTTAACAGTGTGACTTTCCAAGCCTTCTTATTCCAAGAAGATGCGGAATGGCACCAATTCTTCTGCTTCGTAGCGTTCTTTGAAGGCTGCGATTTCTTCTTCAGAAGCGAGAGCTGGGTCCAACTTCATGGACTCTACAGGTATTGGACGTTCTTTGGTAATTTTGGCATCAATGACGACCGTTTTACCGTTTTTATTGTCCTCAACCGCCTTGCGCATGACTTCGTCCACCCCCTCAATGCGATGAACAGTGTAACCAACGGCACCTTGAGCCTCACCAATTTTGGCATAATCAACATCAATAAAGTCTGTACCGAAGAGGTGTTTGTTGGTGTCCTCGTATTTATTCTTAATATATCCGTACTCTGTATTAGCAAAGACAATATTGATGACCGGAAGGTCGTACTGAACATTGGTCACAACATCTGGATAGGACATGTTGAAGGCTCCGTCAAAGAATTCGGCATTTCCCCAGAGGACGTTTACAAAGACCAAAAGGTGACTGTGACTGATGACAAGCAGAGCCTTACCGTTGGCAATAAAGACAGCAAAAATAAATTGACCATCACCGCCACAAACGGTACAATCAATCTTGGAAAGAAAATAATTTCCTAATGAATAAAGGAGGTAAAGTCTTTTAGTTTACTTTTAGTACTAGGCAGCGAGGTGTAGGCATAACTGGGGTTAGGCAAACCGAGCTAACGAAGGAATAAAAGAAAAACTAAATGACGTTAATAAGATGAAAACACAAGCACTAACCCTACTAGACGAACGTGGCGTACCACTCGAGCGCATTGCAGAATTGGTCATGCACCTGCAAAACAAATACATTCCTGACTTGGAATTTGTGGAGTGTTTGGAAAATGTTCAGGCCGTCCTAGAAAAACGCGAGGTACAAAATGCTATCGTGACGGGGATTGAAATAGACAAATTGGCTGAACAGGGCTTGGTATCCCAACCCCTTCAATCCATCCTCATGAATGACGAAGGACTCTACGGAATTGATGAAATCCTCGGTCTCTCCATCGTCAATCTCTACGGGACTATCGGTTTTACCAACTATGGCTTTCTGGACAAGTCCAAGCCCGGCATCATCTCTGAGCTCAATAGCAAAGACGGCCAGCATTGCCATACTTTTCTAGACGATATCGTTTGCGCAATTGCAGCCGCTGCTGCTAGTCGAATCGCACACAACGACCCCGATAAAAGTGCTATTACCAATCAAAATTAACTGAAAAACCAACTGTCCACACATAGAGCAGTTGGTTTTCTCATTATTCATCTTTTTGATTATAAATCAAGAGACCTAATCCCATGAAGCCTACTAAGAAGAGGCTCAGCATCCAAACTTGATGACTGCTATTTCCAACCATTGAAATGGTTTGACGAAGACCTGAAACAGAATAGGTCATTGGAAGATAAGGCTGAATGACTTGGAAGAATCGTGGGCTAAGTTCGATTGGGTAGGTACCTGCGCTTGATCCAAGCTCTAGTAACAAGAGAATTAAGCTGGCAAAGGATCCGAAACGATCGTTCCACCCCACCAGGGCTGTAACGAGGGCCATGAAGGTCCAAGAGGCTAAGAGGATTAATCCCAAGGTTGCCATCGGATGAGCTGGATCGATTCCAATCAAGCGAAGAACACCGTACAGAATCACTGCTGCTAGGCTGGCTATCGTACCATTCAGTAACAATTTCCCTTTAGCCCAATCCCAACGATTCTTGTAGGAACGATTATCAAGATGTTTAACGAAAATAACATTCGCTGATAAGGCTACAACCATCAGTGCGACTGATACCATATAAGGAGCCATTCCGACACCGTTGGTCTTCACATCATCTTGGTCGCTGTGTTCCAAGGTGACTGGTTGAGAAACTGCTTGTGCATTTTTGTCTTCTACAGAGATGACTGATAGTTGTTGACTGGCTGAGCTGAGTGAATTTGTTAGGGTTTCACTACCTGTACGAAGACTGGAAATACCGCTTGTCAAGGTTTGACCGCCACTAGCTAATTGATCTGCACCAGCAATCAATTGCTGACTACCAGAAGCCAGTTGTCCTGAACCGCTGACAAGTTGACTAGAGTTAGCAGCTAAGGTTGCCAATCCTGATGTTAACTGGCTACCTCCAGATTGGATACTACTGTTGTTAGCAACCAACTGAGCTCCACCCTCTGCTAGTTGGGCAACACCTGCGGTATAGGCTGTCACCCCTGACATGAGTTGACTAGCTCCACTTGACAGTTGCGTTTGAAGTTGACTCACACCACTCGTCAAGGCTTGAGTTCCTGGTAGAACTTGCTGGTTCAAGGCGGTGTTGACCTGACTCAAGCCACTTGATAGGTTTTCAATGGCTGTTGTAGCACCTGGCAATGCTTGATTGGCAGCTGTGTTGATCTGACCGACAGCTGATTGCAATTGACCTAATTGCGTTCCAAGACCAGAAAGACTTTGTAGACTAGATAAGGCTTGACTCAGTTGAGATAATTGCCCCAAAATCGTTTGGGCTGCTGCCACTGTTGTAGAAGGCGAGTTTTGGAGGGCTCCAACCAATTCAGCTTGCTGATCAGCTGTCAAGTTTTGATAGGTAGCCGTTGCTTGTAAGGCTGCAATGCTGGCTGTTTTATCGGCTTGTGCTGCAGTTAACAATCCTTGGGCTTGAGCACCCATCTCCGTCAAGAGGCTAGATAGAGTAGTGGTATCTACTGCAACTCCTCCCATACTTGATAGGCTATCATTTAATTGGTTGATGGCCGCTTGCAACTGAGGAAGCCCTGTCAATAAGGCCTGTATCTGACTAGACTGTTCCGCAGACAAACTAGTTGAACTAGCGAGTTGTTCCAAGCCTGCCTGCAATTGATTGGCACCCGTTACCAGTTGTTCAACCTGACTTGCTCCTGATTGCAATTGTCCCACCCCAGCGATGAGCTGAGAGGAATTGGCATTTAATTGCTCTGCACCTGAAGCAAGACTCGCTACCCCATTTGTGTAGGTTGTTAAGCCACTGGAAAGTGTTTGACTTCCTGAAGCAGCCTGATTGACTCCATCTGTATAAGACACAACTCCAGTAGCCAATTGGTTTGCTCCTGTCACCAGTGATTGGCCTGATGACGATAAGGTAGATAAGCCTGATGATAGAGTCTGACTTCCGGTTTCTAATTGACTAGCACCATCTGTTAATTGTTGACTTCCATCTGCTGCCTCAACCATGCCGTTTTGAATCTCTCCCATGCTGTCAAAAACAGCCGAGGTGTATGTTTCAGTAATCGTCTCTGAAACAGACGCTTTCAATTTTTCCATGGCTGATTCGCCCATCTTAGAAGCGACAAAGCTGTGACCTTTAGAGGTTTGGTAAGAAATGGTTAGTGGTTCAGGCTGATCCGTCAAGAGACTGGATGCTTTTTCCGATAAATCTTCTGGTAGGGTAATGACCATGTAATAGTCCCCTTCTTCCAAACCTTTTTCCGCATCTTTTTCTGATACAAAGTGGAAATCCAGGCTCTTGCTCTCTTTCATATTATCCACCATATCATCACCAATGGTGAGGGTTTTATCTTGAAAGCTCGCCGACTGGTCTTGATTGACAACTGCCACAGGCAACTGGTCTAGTCGGCCGTAAGGGTCCCACATAGAGGTTAGGAAACTAATGTTATATAAGGCTGGGACACAGGAAACACCGAGAATGGTGATCAAGGTCATTGGTTTTTTGAAAAAATTCTTTACTTTTTCCGACATAAGAACCTCCTTTAGACATCCTGTCCAAAAACTGATAAAATATATTATACAAGTATCATTTTCAAAATCAAGTAATATGAATCGTTTTTTTGGACAATGTGTCTAAAAATGTATAAAAGGAGCAAAATGGGAACAGATAATCGGAAAGAACGAACTCGTCAAGCCATTTTAGAAGCAATGGTGACTTGCCTAGAAACTCAAGGATTTAATGAGATTACAACCACCCATCTCGCTCAGACAGCAGGAATTAGTCGCTCTAGTTTTTATACCCATTATAAGGATAAATATGAATTGATTGACTCCTACCAACAAGGCTTATTTCTCAAGTTAGGGACCATATTTGATCACTATGATGGAAATCGACAGTCCTCTTGCTTAGAAATTTTTGAACTACTCTACCGTGAAGAATTACTGTCATCCTTATTGACCCATAATGGTACTCAAGAAATACAGAGTTTTCTAATAAATAAAGTCCGATTACTTATCGCAAATGATTTGTCCGAGCGTATGGGGAAAGAAGATTTATCACCACTTGAAAACGAGTACCGTAGTATTTACTTTTCGCATGCCTTCTTCGGAATTACACAAGCATGGATAAAAAATGGGAAGCAAGAATCTCCGCAATATATGACCGATTTTTTCTTGAAAATGCTACCGCGAGAATGAAGAAAAGCCACTCATTTGACTGGCTTTTTAGTGTGTTTGTAAAAATTCTTCGATAACCTGCAAGACGCCACTGTCCAAATGGCTGGGAGCGCGGTATTTGGCAACGGCCTTGACCCTATTCGTCGCATTTTCCATAGCGTAGGAATAACCTGCCTGCGCCAGCATTTCAAGGTCATTGTCAGAATCGCCGAAAGCCATAACCTGAGCCATTGTAATGCCCAACGGTTGGATGACCTGCTCGATGCCCCAAGCCTTGTGAATACCAACTGGCAGGATGTCAATAGAGCCATAACCGCTGGTCACAGCCGTCAACCTACCCTCAAATGCCCGATTAAAGGCTGAGGTCAGAACCTCGACCTTACCTTCCTCCACCCAAATGCCAGCCTTGTAGATAGGCTGTTCAGCTGGCAACTGACTCAAATCCGCTAGGAAGGTCACCTTATCCAAGAAAGCCTGCATTTGCTCTGGAGCAATCGGCAAATCAGAACCTGCGAAGGGCTGATTGGCCCCCTCCTGCATAAAAATGGTCTGATCATTGGTCAGCATCAAGCACACCTCTCCCCAACTACCTCTAAAGTAGTCCAGAATAGCTGCCACCAGGTCCCGGTCCAACATATGCCGCACCCTGGTTTCCCCTTTTTCAACCACACGGGCCCCGTTGTCCGATACAAAAATCAAGCGGTCCTCAAAGCCCTGACACAATTTCAAGAGCCGGTCCATACCATTGCCGCTAGCGATGACAAAGGGGATGTCACGCGCATCTAGCTGGTCCAAGATTGCTGAAAAGCGCGCTCGGTCAATCTGACCATTCCCATCTAAGAGGGTTCCATCCATATCTGTTGCTATTAGTTTTATCATACATCAATCCTTTCACTTTCAATGGAATTTCAAATCAAAGGCCCACAATTCTTACCTCATTATATCAGTTCTTAATCTGCGCTATACAATTATAATACAGAAAACTCTCTTGGGTTGCTTAATAAGTTTACAAAGTAATGCATTTGTAGTAAGACATGATAAGAAAGAGGTGTATCAAATGGCCACAAGTCCAACTCAAATCAGAATTGAAACAACCGTTAAAGAAGACGCTAATGCCTTGTTTGCAAGACTGGGCTTAGATATGTCCAGTGCAGTGAATATCTTCTTACGCCAATGTGTATTGCGTGGCGGTTTACCATTTTCCGTAGAGCTACCAAAATACAATCAAGAAACCTGGGAGGCAATGGAAGAAGCACGAAAGATTTCACGTGATCCAACTGTACCAAGTTATGCAACTGTCCAAGATTTATTTAAGGCATTGGATGAAGAATAATATATCAAATAAAGTTCACGAACAAATTCAAAAAAGCTACAAGTTAATGAAGAAACGTGGATACGATCTGGGTTTGTTGGAAGAAATTATTACGAAACTAAGCCAAGGTATCCACTTGAAGACAAACATAAAAATCATATGCTGACAGGAAATTTTTCCGGATATTATGAGTGCCATATTAAACCAGATTGGCTCCTAATCTATTTAATAGAGAATGATATTCTAAGCTTGACCTTGATTAATACTGGCACGCACTCAGATTTATTTTAGTCACTCACTAGAGTGGCTGTTTTTATTTTATAACTCATTCCAACTAGTCGACTAGATAAAATCAGCCTGTATAATTTCTGAAATAGCACTGCAAAGCTGGTCAAATGTTTTTGGATAAGCATTCGAACCTTCAATTCTCAACGGCGCATTTCTTTTAAATAGAATGTCTACATACCATTGAGTGCCATCTAGAACGTATGGATTTACGTATTCTTCGTCCCACTCAAGCAGTCTACAATTTTCTAAATCGTGTTTAAATTGAGAAGCTGAAAAACTTAATTCTAGCTCACTCCTTGAATCATGGTCATCTATATAAGTATAAATAACTTCTTCATCTTCAAAATCCATTTCAACAGAATTAATCGGACCGAAATATCCTCCAATCCAAACCCTCATACATTGTATATCTTGATAGCCCCTACTCATGTTTAACTCCTTCTTATCTACAGGGATTTCAGACTATACCTATTTATCTTATAACTGTCTGGCATCGTTTTGCTGAACCTTACTTGGTCAACTGCAGATGTTCTTCATTCAGAATTTAGATAGACTCTACTATTCCTTCTCCTCAGTTATCCAATCCAAAGCCATAAATTCATTCATCTCAGCATAGGCTGTATCTACCCGCTCCTGGGTTACTGCATCCAATTGACCATAATGCTTGCCACCTTGGACAAAATCTTCCAAAATCAGGGTTTGATAGGTATAGAGCTCGTAGCCTTCCGGTGAAAAACGTCCCTTAGGTTCCTTGCTGACCCAGGTCGGATGGGCCTGGGCTGTTTTGATGCGGGTCACGCCATCCTTCTTCTCTATCGTCACGTCCATCAGCACCCCACGCTCGGTCCACTGGGCATTGGCAACACCCGCCATGGTCTCAATCCGCTGGTTAGAAATAAAATTCCCCATAGAGTAGATGATTAACTTCTTCTCACCGTCTTTTTCAACCGTCTCAGAAGGCTCCGCTACATGGGGATGCCCGCCAAACACCAGGTCTGCTCCCCAGTTAATCATGTCATGATAGAGACTAACCTGCTCCTCCGTCGGCTCCAGCTGGTATTCGACACCCGTCTGAGGCATGACGATAGTAATGTCCGCCTCTTTCTCAGCCAGTTCAATCTCAGCCTTCATCTTCTTGCGGTCAAAATCCGACAGATAGGCATTGTATTCTTCCTGGGTCAATGATGCCTCCATCCCATTGAATCCATATGCATAGGCAAGAATTGCTACCTTGATACCATTGACATCACGAATATAAATGGGAGCTGTCGCTCGATTGCCCTCCGCATAGACACCAACTGCATCTACATTGACATCCTCAAAGGTCTCCACTGTGGAAATGAGGCCCGACAACTGCGAATCCAGAATATGATTATGGGCCAAATCCACCACATCATAGCCTGCATCACGAATATCCTTTGCCACCTGGGCCGGCGCATTAAACAAAGGATAGCCAGCCAAAGGAAAATCAGGAGAAATAGTCCCCTCAAAGTCCGCAATAGCCAAATCAGCCTGCTCAATCCAGGGTTTCACATAGGTAAAATTCTCAGAAAAATCATAGGTCCCATCCGCCTGGAGAGCACTCCAATAGAGGAGATCATGGTAAAGCAAGTCCCCATGAGCCATGATACGGGCGGTCTGCACCTCATCCTGCTTGCCTGAAAACCAAGAACCTATCCCAGATGATTGCTGGCTGGTCCTATCCGCCTTACCAAACAAGGGCAAAACATGGTCATGCACGAGAATAATGGACAGGATGACCGCAGCCAAAAGGCAGATAAACATAAATTGGCGCTTGTTTCGTGCTTTTCTAGCAAGTTTCCGACGTTCCTGTAATGATGTTCTAGACATAGAAGTCGACCTCTCTCTTTCCTATAATCCCTTTCATTATACGCCTTTTTACCTCAAAAATCCAGACAATACCTGTAGACTTTTACAAGAATTTTACACATATTTCTCCTAGATTCCCTGGCTAATCTGTCAATTTATGATAGACTGAAATAAGAATAGATTTGGAGAACACTATGCCACAACACATACAAAACAAACAATTTTTAAAAGATATCTTTCTCTGTTCACTAGCCTCCTACGGCGGACCCGAAGCTCACTACGGTGTCTTTAGCAGGGAATTGATTGACAAAAAGAAGTATATCAGCCAGGAGGAGATGACGGAACTCATCGGAATTTTTTCGCTCTTGCCTGGACCTTCCAGCACACAAACAATTACTGCTATCGGCTATCGTCTAGGCGGGCCATGGATTGCCTTGGCTAGCTTTCTCATCTGGATTCTTCCTGCCTTAATCATCATGACCAGCTTAGGAATCGGTCTGGAATGGGTAGCTCAAAACCAGGCTTGGAACAAGCTACTGATTTTCTTACCTGCCGTAGCGGTCTCCTTCATTCTCTACGCAGCCATTCAACTGACCAGGAAGATCGTCAGGTCCAAAAAAGACCTCATCCTATACATCTCTTTCTGTCTTCTGAGTTTTGTTCTTATTCCACTTTCTAGCTGGTCTATTCTCTTGCTTCTACTTGCAGGAGGTCTAGTAGGCTTGGTGCCCGTCTGGGGGCAAGCCGGACAAGAATTGCAAAATATCCCCAAAACCAGCAAGGTCAGATGGCAATTGCCAGCCACCATTATCATCCTAGCTATTCTATTTTCTGCAATGGCAAACTATTTTGGTGGCGATAGTCGCTTGTTCGCATCTATTTATCGCTATGGCTATTCCATCATTGGCGGTGGACAAATCATGATTCCGCTAATGATTCAAGACCTGGTCAAACAAGAAGGCTTTCTCAGCCAGGCTGATTTTCTAGCGGGCTATAGCTTGGATCAGGCAGTTCCTGGGCCACTCTTCAGCTTTGCTTCCTTTGTCGCTGCCCGCTCTATGACAGGAGGAATAGTGGTAAAATTCCTAGCTGGCCTATTGGGTGGAGGACTCATTTTCCTTCCTGGAATCCTGCTTGTCTATTTCGCACCCCCCCTTTGGCAGGTCTATCGTCAGTTACATTATGTTTCCTCATTCTTAAAGGGCATCTCCTGGGCGGTCGCTGCCATCATCAGCTGGACAGCTTTGAATCAGTTGCAGGGCCTATCATCAGGAGGGGAGTGCTTCATCTGTATTCTGGCAACCCTACTCCTCCTATCCAAACGCATCCCGTCTCCACTACTAGTTATCGCCGTTATGCTATTAGGATTTTTCATCGGTTAAAAGTGTTGAACAACAACTAATTAGTGATATGATAAGAGATAGATAAAACTCGACTGGAGGTGCATGAGTCCCAAGCAGTCACGAACGGAGGTCTATTATGTTACACATTCGGTATTATCAATCACAAATTGCCCATCCATCAGAGAAGCAGTATGAAAGTCCAGAAGAATTTCTGATGCTCCAATCTCGGGAAGTTCCGCAACTACAGGATTTCTTCGTGATTGAAAGTGTCACCCTTGATGGCCAGGAGCTAGTGAATATGCACCAAAAAACCATCGGTGATTTGTTTAATTATTTTAACCGTAAGTAAAAGAGTTTGGAAGCCCCAAACTCTTTTACTGTTTCTTTTTTACGTAAGGTCATCCAAATGGTGCAATTTCCCACGGAAATCTTCAATGGTTTCATAGCCTTTTTCAGCCATAATGTCTCGGAGTTCTTGGGTAATGCGGTCAAAGGCTGCTAGCCCTTCTTTTTGCAGAGTTGTCCCGATTTGAACCATGCTGGCACCGCAGAGAATGTGTTCAAAGGCATCGCGTCCTGTCAAGACACCACCCGTTCCCACAATTTGAATTTCTGGCTTAAGGCGTTGGTAAAAGGCATGGACGTTTGCCAAAGCAGTCGGCTTGATGTATTCGCCACCGATACCACCAAATCCATTTTTAGGCTTGATAATCACGCTCTCATCTTCTATATAAAGACCGTTGCCAATCGAATTCACACAGTTGACAAACTTGAGTGGAAATTGATTGAAAATCGCAGCAGCCTGGTCAAAATGTACAATATCAAAATAAGGTGGTAACTTGATGCCCAGCGGTTTGGTGAAATAGGCAAAGACTTCCCGCAAGATGGTTTCAGTCGTTTCAAAATCATAGGCAATCTGCGGTTTCCCCGGAACATTCGGACAAGAAAGATTGAGTTCAACTAACCCTTTAAAGGCGCTATCCTGTACTTTTTTGAGGATGGTGTGGGTCTCATCTGGCGACATGCCTACTAATGAAAGAACAAAGGTACGTTCTGGTTCTTCTTCCTGTAACTCCAAAAGATAATCTAAATAATAATCTAGGCCTTGATTGGGCAAGCCCATGGAATTAATAGACCCCAGCGGTATATTTTTGTAGCGCGGCTCTGGATTCCCCTCCCGGTATTCCAGTGTAGCGGTCTTGGTGACAAAGGTTCCTGCTGCTGAGTTTTTCACACCATCCAACTCTTCCTTGGTCATGCACCAGACACCTGCCGCATTCATCAAACAATTGTCAAAAGAAAATCCACCCAATGTCGTCGCTGTTGAAACCATTCTATAACTCCTTTTTGCGTTTTCTAGCTTGATTATACCATAGAAAACATACGGATTTTCCCTATTTACTGCCATTGTTCGGCTTTTATCAGGGAATTTTGAAAATTTTTAAAAAATTTTGCATTTTCTTCTTTACATTTAAAAATCATAGTGCTATAATAATTTTCAGATAAATTAAATTGTCAGACAATTTAATAATAAATAAAGAAATCAGGTGACCCTATGTCAAATGCACAAGCTTATATTCAAGCTTCTTTTGAAGCAGTCAAAGCCCGCAACCCTCACGAAACAGAATTCCTCCAAGCTGTAGAAGAGCTCTTCTCTACACTTGAGCCTGTTTTTGAAGCACATCCAGAATACATCGAAGAAAATATCCTGGCTCGTATCGTTGAGCCTGAGCGTATCATCAGCTTCCGTGTTCCATGGACAGACAAGGATGGAAATGTTCAAGTCAACCGTGGCTACCGTGTTCAGTTCAACTCAGCTGTAGGTCCTTACAAGGGTGGACTTCGCTTCCACCCAACTGTAAACCAATCCATCTTGAAGTTCCTCGGATTTGAGCAAATCTTCAAAAACGTCTTGACTGGTCTTCCAATCGGCGGTGGTAAAGGTGGATCTGACTTCGATCCGAAAGGCAAAACAGACGCTGAAATCATGCGTTTCTGCCAAAGCTTCATGACTGAATTGCAAAAACACATCGGCCCTTCTCTTGACGTCCCTGCAGGCGACATCGGTGTTGGTGGCCGTGAGATCGGCTACATGTACGGTCAGTACAAACGCCTTCGCCAATTTGACGCTGGTGTCTTGACTGGTAAACCTCTCGGCTTCGGTGGCTCTCTTATCCGCCCAGAAGCAACAGGTTACGGTTTGGTTTACTTCACTGATAACATGTTGGCTGCCAACGGCAAGTCCTTCAAAGATCAAACAGTCCTTATCTCAGGTTCTGGTAACGTTGCACAGTTCGCTGTTCAAAAAGCAACTGAACTCGGTGCAAAAGTTATCTCTGTTTCAGACTCAAATGGTTACATCATTGACGAAACAGGAATCGACTTCGACCTCTTGGTGGACATCAAAGAAAAACGCCGTGCTCGTTTGACAGAATACGCTGCAGAAAAAGCAACTGCCAAGTACTTCGAAGGTTCTGTATGGAACTACGATGGCAAGGCTGACATTGCCCTTCCATGTGCGACTCAAAATGAAATCAACGGTGAGCAAGCTGCTGCCCTTGTGAAAAACGGTGTTTACTGTGTAGCTGAAGGTGCCAATATGCCATCTGACCTTGATGCCATCAAAGTTTACAAGGAAAATGGTGTCCTCTACGGTCTTGCTAAAGCTGCCAATGCTGGTGGTGTAGCCGTATCTGCCCTTGAAATGAGCCAAAACAGCCTTCGTCTTTCATGGACTCGTGAGGAAGTGGATGGTCGTCTCAAGGACATCATGGCAAACATCTTTAACACAGCCAAAGAAACTGCTGAAAAATACGACCTTGGTACAGACTACCTTGCAGGTGCTAACATCGCAGCCTTTGAGCAAATCGCTGATACGATGATTGCCCAAGGTTTGGTATAATCACACACATATTTCATGATAAAAACACACCACAATTGACGTGTCAATTGTGGTGTTCTTTTCTTCTAAGAGACTTCCAGACATGGAAAACCTCCAAAAATCATATTATAGATTATCAACTTATCTTGACGGGTGAAAAGCTTCCGCGAAGATTATCTGCCTATTGACTTGCAAACAAGCCAATAACTGAATTCAATTATCGACTTGTTGTAGCCAACAGGATTACCATATTTCTTCCAACCTCCCAGTCCCCAGACTGTGATAAATTTCCATTAAGAGCCGCATTTCTCTTATCAAGAATGGACAAGCATGGACCAGAGATGCAAAGGATAAGAAAAGCAGGCTAGTTCAACTAACCTGCTTTGTAATCTTTATTCTTATTTACCAAGAGCTGCTGCCATCGTCGCTGCAACTTCTGCTTCAAAGTCGTTTGAAGCTTTCTCGATACCTTCACCCACTTCGAAACGAGCAAATTCTACAACTGAAGCGTTGACTGAGTTCAAGTAAGCTTCAACTGTTTTGCTGTCGTCCATGATGTAAACTTGAGCAAGAAGTGTGTATGCTTGGTCAACTTGAGTGTTGTCAAGCATGAAGCGGTCCATTTTACCTGGGATGATTTTGTCCCAGATTTTTTCTGGTTTACCTTCTGCTGCCAATTCAGCCTTGATTGCTTCTTCAGCTGCTGCAATCACTTCGTCAGTCAATTGAGCTTTTGAACCGTATTTCAACAATGGCAATGCTGGTTTGTCAACCATTGCACGGCTTTCGTTGTCTTGCTCGATCTTGTGGTTGATTTGTGCCAATTCGTCTTTGATGAATTGCTCATCCAATTCAGTGTAAGAAAGAACAGTTGGTTTCATCGCAGCGATGTGCATTGAGATTTGTTTTGCAAGAGTTTCGTCGCCACCTTCAACAACTGAGATAACACCGATACGGCCGCCGTTATGTTGGTATGCACCAAATGCTTGAGCATCTGTTTTTTCAACCAAAGCAAAGCGACGGAATGAGATTTTCTCACCGATTGTTGCAGTTGCATTTACGTATGCTTCTTCAAGGGTTTCACCTGAAGGCATTGTCAATTTAAGAGCTGCTTCGTTGTCAGCTGGTTTACCTTCTGCAATTACTTTAGCAGTAGTGTTTACTAATTCAACGAATTGAGCGTTTTTCGCAACAAAGTCAGTTTCAGCATTCACTTCAACAACTGCTGCTACGTTACCATCAACGTAAACACCTGTCAAACCTTCAGCTGCTACACGGTCAGCTTTCTTAGCTGCCTTAGCCATACCTTTTTCGCGAAGCAATTCAATCGCTTTTTCGATATCACCGTCAGTTTCTACCAATGCTTTTTTCGCGTCCATAACGCCAGCACCTGATTTTTCACGCAATTCTTTAACGAGAGCTGCTGTAATTTCTGCCATGTCTATTCTCCTTGTTTGTATTTATAAAATAGAGGAGCGGGCTCAGCCCTGCCCCTCTAGGTTTTTACTTATTTACCTTCTACAACTTCAACCAATTCTTCGATTGATTCTGTAGATGCTGGCTCAGCTGCCAATTCAGCTTCAACTGCTGCTACGCTGTCTTCACCTTGGTTACCTTCGATGATAGCGTCAGCCATTTTAGCTGTGATCAATTTAACAGCGCGGATAGCGTCATCGTTAGCTGGGATAATAACATCGATATCATCTGGATCAGTGTTTGTGTCAACCATCGCTACAACTGGGATACCCAATTTCTTAGCTTCTTTAACAGCGATTTGCTCTTTGTGTGGGTCAACGACGAACATTACGTCTGGAATGCGTGGCATATCAGCGATACCGCCCAAGAATTTTTCAAGACGAGCACGTTGTTTGTTCAACAATGCTACTTCTTTCTTAGGAAGCACTTCGAAAGTTCCATCTTCTTCCATACGGTTGATCTCTTTCAAACGAGCGATACGTTTTTGGATTGTACCCCAGTTTGTAAGAGTTCCACCCAACCAACGGTGGTTGATGAAGTATTGACCAGCGCGGATAGCTTCGTCTTTAACAGCTTCAGCAGCTTGTTTTTTAGTACCTACGAACAAGATAACTGCGTCGTTTGCTGCAGCATCACGAATGAATTCGTAAGCTTGGTCAGCCAATTTTACAGTTTGTTGCAAGTCGATAACGTGGATACCGTTACGCTCTGTGAAGATGTACTTAGCCATCTTAGGATTCCAGCGACGAGTTTGGTGACCGAAGTGTACACCAGCCTCAAGAAGTTGTTTCATTGAAATTACTGCCATGAGTATTTCTCCTTTTTGTTTTTTCTCCTCTCCCGAACTTCGACTTGCAGCCCAACCTTTCGGCAACAGGGTCACAATTGGTTCGAGATGAGTATTTGTTGCTACAGCAACTCTATCAGTATATCAGAATACCTGCCTATTTTCAAGCAAAATAGTAGATAAATTCGTCAAAAATCGGTACTTTTTTCTATTCAAAGTAGGTTTCAGCTACTACTGAATAAGACCCTGCAACAACATCCATTTTTTCTAACTGACCTTGGGCATTTACGCGATAGAATGCAGCACCTGATGATACCCCACTATCTGCACCAGCTGCCTTCATATTTGCACTATTATGATTTTCCCTCACTTCGACATAGGCTAATCCATCCGACGACTGATTGTTGGTCGTAACTTGTGAAATAAAATCCTCTTTGGTAAATGGACTGCCATATTCTGAAGCCCGATGTGACTTGGCCCAATTAGCGACCTGCTCAACCGTCAAATTCTTGGTGTCTACCGAAGCATTCGTAGTAGCCACTGAACTGGTTTCAGTTGTCGCAGTTGAATCTCCACTGTGAACCAAATTTTCAAAGAAAGCTTGCAATTCCTGGTTTTTGGTTGGTCGGAAATACAATCGATTTTCTGGGTTGCCCTGGTTTTGCTCGGTAATCCAAGCAATGACCTGGCCATCTTTGATCGTAAAGAGGTAGAGGTGAGCTAATTGTGATTTTGACGCTTCAATATCTGAATAAATCCCGACTACAGCTGTCTGCCCTGCTCCAACTTGACCATTTTCACTCCAAACAAGTTCAGGAGTTTCCCCTTGAAAATCAGGTGTCATTTGCTGGCCTGGACCGCTTAGAACCCCTGATGGCAAGCTTACCCCAAAAAAACTTCCTTCATTTCTAGGATGATAGGATAAATAGTACTGAGGTGGCGAAAAGGACGGCCCCCATTGCTCAATCACAAAACTCCTCAATGCCTCTGTCTTATCAGCATCCCAGGGACCAACCTGGCTACTTGAACTACTAGTCGTAGAAGTTGTGGAGCTTGTAGTTGATGTACTGGAACTAGTACTTGTCGTGCTAGGGCTAGAGGAGGATGTCGATGAAGAGGTTGAGGCAGCCTCCTGTTTCTGACTACCACATGCCACCAACAAGCCAACACTAGCTCCCAAAAGCAAGCCCAAAATGAGTCTATTCTTTTTCATCCCATCTCTCCTAATCATCTACTCGATAATAGACACCTTGACCAAAGTCTTCTGTCGTCGTAACACTTTGCGTACTGAATATTCTATCCTTGCTGGTATCCGTCTGATCGCTATGCCCTTCTAAAAATCCATAGGTATTCTTTACTCCTTTTGGAATCAGTAAGGTTGGAACATTTGGAGAAACCATGGCATCGGGATTGGTAATACTTACGACAAGAATTGAGCCTTCTACTTTGAGATTATTTAAATCAACATATCTGGTGTATTGGTCATCATTATAAGAGACATTTCCCTGACTATCAATCTCCATTCTATCCCCACGAGCGTTGACCCATTCACCTTCCAAGCTAGCAAAATTTCCAGCTTGTATTTGCTTCAAATCCATAGACGAACTTGCATTTCCCTGTTCGGAAGTGCTCGTTTCTGTCTCTGTCGTCTCTATCTCAAAATCCTCCCAGTCAAATTGGTTGGGATCCAAAATGTCTGTTTCTGTCTTTCCAAAAACAGAAACAAGTTCATCTCTCATATGAAAATCTATCGGGGTACCTTCAACCAATTGCCCCATTTCATCAATCCGATTCAATGTGCCGACAGCATCACCAGTTCCTGAGTACCAACCGTAGCTGACATATTCCCCACCCTGGAAAAGAACCATGGCACTTCTTGCACCACCGTGTCCAGCCACAAAACCTTCTGCTAACAATGACACTTGGTCAGCAATTATCCCATAAAAACCCGTCACAAACATTGAGCCGTCTGGATTTTCTGACCCGAAAAACAGTTCATTTTGACCATCCTTATTGAAATCATAAAAGGCATATCTGATAGAATCCGACGAATTTATTGCACTTTCCACCACCCATGAATTCATCGGAAACTGAAGTTCATTCAATACCGTAAGCATCCCATCTACATTACTTGGATCAGCTGTAGCTGCAAAGTCCACAATCTTCTGATAGTCCGCAAAGACCGACTGATATAACTCTTTATCATCCACCTTAAGCTCACTCGAACTGGTCGAACTTTCCTGACTGGTCGAAGAAGAGTTCGCTATTTCAGCCGGAATGTTGGATTGAGTACAAGCCGATAAAGTCATCAAGCACACCAGACCTAGTAAAAAATGTTTTTTCATTCTAACCCCCAAAATAAAATATGCACCGATAAAAGATCAAAATCTTTTGTTAAACTCTCGGACTCTCTACATACGACATTCTTCCAAAGGCCAATTTCTTTTTCAATAATATCTAAATATTTATTTTTCCACTTGACCCTTTTCGCTATTTAAGGTACAATATTCTTTGTTATGGCGGTATAGCCAAGTGGTAAGGCACGGCTCTGCAAAAGCTTGATCGTCGGTTCAAATCCGTCTACCGCCTTTATTATAGGATTTTATCCGAATTTATACAAGTCAAAAGTTCGATTTTTCGGGCTTTTTTGATTTTTTATTCGGTTAAATTCGGTTAAGTTTGGTAAAGTTGGTGGGCAAATGGTGGGCAAATTTTTCTTTGATTTATTAAAATGACTCTATTTACTCGTGCCATTTATCCCCAATCGACTTATACACAAAAAGCCCTCGGATTTCTCCAGAAGGCTCAATTCAACATACAATGATAGCGGTTGGGCGGCGCATCCAACATCTCAGGTACCCTCACAGGTGCGTCAGGATCCTTTCTGACCTCGTCATCATCCCAATACCTGGCTCTCCACTATATAGTATAGGAGCGCCAAATCCGTCAATTCCCTCAGCTGCAAGCCTGTCAATTCGAACCATTTGTCCAATCGGTACAGCAAGGTATTCCTATGAACAAACAAACTTTGCGCCGCCTTGGTCAACACTGCACCATTGTCCCAAAGTGCACGAATCACATCTTCCATCTCATGTTTCACAATCATATCCGATAAAATGCGCATGACCGCCTTGTCCTTAGCCTCATCCAAAAAGAACAATTGACTAAAGGTTAAAAAGCTAGTAGAAAGATTCTTTTGCATCCAACTACGGAATAAATCCATTTCAGCCCTTATGGCATCTGGCCACCATTCTTGAACCTGACCCGGCCAAATTTGCCCCAGAAAAGCAGTCATCTTTATGCCAAAGTCATATTCCATGACTCCAATTGTATCTCTGAGAATCTCCTGATAGTCAATAAAAGGACGCTGGTCCATGATAAATACAAAATAATCCGATGCTGAGGCATAGTGACTAACCAAATTCGGTAACAAGGTTTCCATGAATTCTAACCAGGCCTGCACAACCTCCTCGCTGGGATTGGACCATAACTTTATTTGAAGGACCTGCAACTGCCCAACCGAAGTCGGCATCGGACCTTGTCCATCAAAAAAATCTTGCCACGGAGCGCGAGGAATATTGTCCTGATTTTCCTGCAGAAGTTCCAACAAATAGCGCTCTCTATCTGTCAGACTGTTTAATTCTAGATTCAAGAAAAATCGTTCTCCCAAGCTCAAACTAGCCATCCCCTCCCTTTTTTGAGGAGAATCAGCAAGTGATGCCGTCGGAAAATATTGCTTTAACTTATTCTTATCCACACTTGCCTCCATGAAATAGTCCCTAGTCACTCTCCACCTGCGCGATACACCAAGCCACCAGCTCCTCCAGGCGCTCCAACTGATCGGTCATGTGCAGGTATCCCAAAACCGCCTCGAAACCTGTGGACATTCGATAAGTGACCACATCTGCGTTCTTGGCCTTGGTGTGGCTATTGGCATTGCGGCCTCGCTTGTAGATTTCTTCCTCTTTTTCGGTCAATAGCTGAGCTTCTAAGAGGGCAGAGATCAGACTTGCCTGAGCCTTGGCCGAGACATATTTGTTGGCCTCTCCGTGCAGTTTGTTGGGTTTGGTCAGCCCCTTGAAAATCAAGTGCCGTCTGATATACATGGAATAGACAGCATCCCCTTCAAATGCCAGGGCAATGCCGTTGATGAGATTGACATCTACTGCCTTAGTCACGTGTCCACCTCACACCATCCTTGGTATCCAAGAGCTTGATTCCCTGGGATGCCAGTTCATCACGAATACGGTCAGCCGTCGCAAAGTCCCGATTGGCACGCGCTGCTTGACGCTCTTCTATCAAGGCTTCAATCTCGCTGTCCAAGACTTCTTCTTCAAAGACAATACCAAAGACGGCGAGCATCTTGCCAAAGGCTTCTTTTACAGCTTCATCGTAATTGCCTGAGTTGATCCATTTGGCAAAGTCAAAGATAGCCGTAATCCCATTTGCCGCATTGAAATCATCATCCATTGCCGCTTCAAAGGCCGCCAGATGTAATTCAAGAGCTGACTTATCCACAGAGTTTTGCACAGGTTGTGTATAAGTATTTTTCAGATATTTGAGATTGATTTCCGCATCTGAAATCGCCTTTTCTGTATAGTTAAGCGGACGACGGTAGTGCTGGGTAGATAGGAAGAATCGCAAGACCTGACCATCAATTTGTTCCAACATATCATGTGCTGTCAGGAAATTGCCCAAGGACTTGGACATCTTCTCATCATTGATGTTGAGCATGGCATTGTGCATCCAGTAGTTGGAAAAGGTTTGACCTGTCTTGCACTCTGACTGGGCAATCTCATTGGTATGGTGAGGAAATTCCAAGTCCGCACCACCACCGTGAATATCAATGGTAGCTCCCAAAATCTCTGTCGCCATGACCGAGCACTCAATATGCCAACCTGGACGGCCTGCTCCCCAAGGACTTTCCCAAGATACTTCACCTGGCTTGGCAGTTTTCCACAGGGCAAAGTCGAAAGGATGTTCTTTCAGCTGACCTTCTCCCTCAACCCGGCCAGAAGCCCCAGCCTCCAAGTCAGACAGGGTTTTGTTGGCCAAACGAGCATAGTTTTCAGCCTTTTCCACACGGAAATAAACATCTCCAGAAGCTTCATAGGCGTAACCCTTATCAATCAAGACCTGCACAAAAGCAATGATTTCATCCATATAGTCGATTACCCGAGGGTTTTTGGTAGCTCGCTTGACACCTAACTTTGCCACATCTTCCTTGAAGGCTGCGATAAATTTATCAGACAGTTCCTTGGTTGTCATACCAGCTTCATTAGCAGCTTTGATAATCTTGTCATCCACATCCGTAAAGTTTGAAATGTAGGTCACATCATAGCCACGGTATTCAAAATAGCGACGGATGGTGTCAAAAGCCACGACACTACGGGCATTACCGATATGGATATAGTTGTAAACCGTCGGACCGCAAACATACATCTTGACCTTACCCTCTTCCAAGGGCACAAAGTCACGCAGACTGCGAGTCATGGTATCGTAAATTTTAATCATAGTTTCTCCATTACTTCTGAGTATTCTTTAGGACTTGATACTTTTGATACAATTTTACTAGCCAATAAGCTGTCGCGGCCAACCAAATCATCCCTACCTGCCAGCTTCCTTGGGAAAATTTAAGGATAGACATGATTATCCCAGCAATGGCGGTCAACACATAAGGCCAGTTTTGTCTTACTAATTTTTTTAACATGATCTACTTTCTAATTTTCTTGCAATCGCCATGGCCACTTCAAAGAAGGTCATACTATCAGCCGTCCGTTCTTCCCGACGGGTATCCCATTCATTCTTGTGGTGGTCCACATAGTCTGCCGTGTAGAAAAATTGATAGACCTTGGCCTGACGAAAGTTTGCCCAAGCCATGATAGCAGAGGCCTCCATATCGACCACCATGGCACCAGCGGCTAGGCGACGCTTGACCTTGGCAGCTGTTTCCCGATAAAAAGCATCCGTGGTCCAAGTCTTGGTCCGCACGTGCTCGATTCCTGCTTGATCCAAGGCCTTTTCCATGGTTAATAGCAGAGCAGAATCATAGCTGATTTCATCGCTGGCAGGAGCGTAGTGGTAACCAGTTCCCTCGTCCCGAAGAGCAGAGCTAGGAAGGATAATCTTATCCGTAGCAAGCGACTTATCCAGCACCCCACAAGAACCCAGAACAATAAAATTCTCAAAGCCACAAGCTTTCAGTTCCTCCAAGTGACCAACCGCCATGGGAGCACCGATGACTGCTAACATGACCGCAACCCGTAGTCCATCTCTTTCCAAGATATACCAAGGATGGCGACCATTAATGCTTTCTAAGTAGCCACCTTCTCTGCTCTCAGGTAACTGACGGACACGGTCTACGATTTCCCCATTGAAAGAGAAAATCATGGTCTCACATACCTCCCCACCACCACGAATGGCCTTGTCCGTCGGTTCAATAACTGCAGAGGTATTTTCAAATTCTTCTAGTAGCATCTCAACCTTCTTTCCTACAAATGCGACGAACGGTGGCTAGCTTCTCGTAATTCTGCAAGCTTAATCGTGTAGTGTTCACGACCACCTTCCATGTCATGAATGACCTTCTCATCTTTTTGACCATGAACACGGACGATTTTAGCCGGCATACCGACCACTGTCACATCTGCTGGAACATCGGCTAGGACAACGGCAGCTGCACCCACTTTAGCATTTTCCCCAATCTCAATAGGGCCAATGACTTGGGCGTGGGCAGAAACCAGAGCCCCTTTTCGCACAGTCGGATGGCGTTTGCCACAATCCTTACCCGTACCACCAAGCGTCACCCCGTGGTAAAGCATGACACCTGATTCAATAATGGCGGTCTCTCCGATAACCAAACCAGCTCCGTGGTCAATGAAGACCCCTGAAGCAATCTCAGCACCTGGATGAATTTCAATATTGGTCCAAAAACGCCAAAATTGGCTGTGCATCCTAGCTAGTAATTTAAAGCCTTTTTTCCACATCCAGTGGGACAGACGGTGGGCAGCCAAGGCCTTGACACCTGGGTAGGTCAAAAGAACTTCCAAGGTCGTCCGTGCTGCCGGATCTTTTTCTTTTACAATCTCAATGGTGTCCTTCCACCAACCCATAGTCACTCCTTCTAGCGAGAAGACAAGCCCGCTACCGAACTTGTCTACTCAGCTTATTTCTTTTCAACCTTGTGGAATTTGAATTCGCCAAAGTTGTTGTCTTTTTTCTCTTTGTGGTCTCTTGGACGGCGAGGTTTGTCAGAACGCTCGCGTTTTTCTGGCTCCACATAACCTTCTGGTTTTGGAAGAAGAGCCTTCATAGAAGCGTCAATACGTCCTTTATCATCAATCTTGATAACTTTGACATCAACAATATCACCAATTTCAACCAAATCTTCTGGTTTATTGACACGGGTCCAAGCCATTTCAGAAACGTGAACCAAGGCATCTGTCTTGTCAAAGAGGTTGACAAAGGCACCGAATTTCTCCAAACGAACGACTTTTGCTTGGAAGACTTCGTCCACTTTTGCCTCGCGAACAAGACCTGCGATGATTTCTTTGGTCCGCTCAATCGCATCACGATCTGGTGAGAAGATAGCCACAAGACCGTCTTCGTCAATATCGATTTTCACGCCAGTTTCTGCAATAATCTTATCAATAGTTTCGCCACCCTTACCGATGACAATCTTGATCTTATCTACATCAATCTTAATCGTGTCAATCTTCGGTGCAGTTGGTGCCAAGTCAGGACGAACTTCTGGGATAGTTGCTTCGATGACATCAAGGATTTCAAAGCGTGCCTTCTTAGCCTGTGCCAAGGCTTCTTCCAAGATTTGCGGTGTGATCCCGTCAATCTTGATGTCCATCTGAAGAGCTGTGATACCATCACGGGTACCAGCTACCTTGAAGTCCATGTCGCCGAAGTGATCCTCAAGACCTTGAATATCGGTCAAGACGGTGTAGTTGGTACCGTCTGAAATCAGACCCATGGCAATCCCTGCAACTGGTGCCTTGATTGGCACACCTCCTGCCATGAGGGCAAGGGTACCAGCTGTGATAGAAGCCTGTGAAGAAGAGCCGTTTGATTCTAAAACTTCTGCTACCAAGCGAATCGCGTAAGGGAAGTCTTCCAAGCTAGGCAATACTTGCTCAAGGGCACGCTCACCAAGGGCTCCGTGACCAATTTCACGACGACCTGGTGCTCCATAACGACCAGTTGAGCCGACTGAATATTGTGGGAAATTGTAGTGGTGCAAGAAGCGTTTCTTGTACTCATCATCCAAACCGTCGATGATTTGTGTTTCACCCATTGGAGCCAAGGTCAAGACAGAAAGAGCTTGCGTTTGACCACGGGTAAAGAGGCCTGAGCCGTGAACGTTTGGCAAGAAGTCCACTTCTGCATCTAGCGGACGAATTTCATCGACACGGCGACCGTCTGGGCGGACCTTGTCCTCTGTAATCAAACGACGAACCTCTGCGTGCTCCATGAGCTCCAAGATTTCATGAACGTCACGCATGATGCGGTCAAATTCTTCGTGTTCAGCGTATTTTTCTTGGTAGGCTGCGATGACCGTTTCACGCACCGCATTGGTCGCATCTTCACGGGCCAATTTCTCTTCAACCTGCACCGCTTTTTTCAAATCATCATTGTAAGCTGCAACAATCTCAGCCTGCAATTCCGGATCAACTTGAAGAAGTTCCACTTCTGCTTTTTCCTTGCCGACTGCTGCCACGATTTGGTTTTGGAAGTCAAGGAGTTCTTGAATGGCCGCATGACCTTTCAAAAGAGCTTCCAACATGATGTCTTCTGACAATTCTTTGGCACCAGATTCTACCATGTTGATGGCGTCTTTGTTACCAGCCACTGTCAAGTCGAGCAGTGACTCTTCCATCTGAGCCTTGTCAGGGTTGATGATGAGTTCACCATTGACATAGCCGACCTGCACACCTGCGATTGGACCGTTGAAAGGAATGTCTGAGATTGCCAATGCCAATGAAGAACCAAACATGGCTGCCATTGGAGCAGAAGCATCTGGATCGTAAGAAAGCACTGTGTTGATGACTTGGACTTCGTTACGGAATCCTTCCGCAAACATAGGGCGGATCGGACGGTCAATCAAACGAGCTGTCAAGGTCGCATCAGTTGATGGACGGCCTTCACGCTTCATCCAGCCACCTGGGAATTTCCCTGCGGCGTACATTTTCTCTTCATAGTTGACTTGGAGCGGGAAGAAATCGCCCGTCGCCATTTTTTTGGACATGACTGCTGCAGTCAAGACTGTGGAGTCGCCATAGCGAACGACCACCGCACCGTTGGCTTGTTTGGCAACTTGACCTGTTTCAACGACCAATTTTTTGCCAGCAAAAACCGTTTCAAATACTTGTTTTGACATGAATTGTCTCCTATTTTTTCTGAAATTTTTCTTGCGTGTTTTCTACAAAAGACAATCAAACAAACTTGTTTCACTCTCTTTTGCACAAAACCACGCATACCTCATATTTTATCATATTTGAAGGAAAATGTGGGAAATTGAGAAAGTAATTTCTGCTAAAATAAGATGAAAAACGAATGAGTAACTCAAAAACGAGAAATTGAAGTAGAAATCAATACCTTACACAACCTAAAAACTCGGAAAAAAGAAAAGGGAAAAACAAAAAAGAACCTGAAAAACAGGCTCTTTCTGAATTGTTGACACGAACTACGTTCGCTTCATCTCCAACCTCCAACAGTCTATCCCCAGACTGTTGGAGCGAGCTAAAATCCTAGCGAAGAAGAAAAACTGCCAATGTCCGAAGACATGGCAGTTTCCTATTTTTCAGCCGTTTTTGACGGCTTTTGTATCCTATCTTAACGACGGAGTCCGAGTGAGTGAATCAATTCACGGTAACGGTTTACGTCTGTGCGGCGTAGGTATGCCAACAAGTTACGACGGCGACCGATTTTTTTCATCAAACCACGGTAAGTTGCGTGGTCTTTTTTGTGTTGTTTGATGTGGTCGTTAAGGTGGTTGATTTCCCAAGTAAGTACTGCTACTTGAACTTCAACTGAACCTGTGTCGCCTTCATGACGAGCATATTGTGCCATGATTTCATTTTTTTTCTCTTTTGAGATTGCCATGATATGTTCTCCTTTGTTTTTGAGCCTAAACCGAGTGACAGGTTGGCGACCTGTAACCAAGAAAAAGCTAGATTTGTCCTTTTGGACCTCATTTATTCTATCAAGGATTGTCCTTTTTGTCAACTGATTTGAAAACTAGCTGAGTAGCTCTGCTATTTTCAAAAAAAGCCAGCTTTCGCTGACTGTTACTTTAACTTATTCTGCTTTTGGCAAGATGAGGTTGAGGACGATACCTACAATGGCTGAGAGGGCTGTTCCTGAAAGGGTAATGGCACCGATGTTAAGAACTGCTCCACCAAGACCCAATACCAGCATCGAACTTGCGATAATCAGGTTGCGGACTTGACCGAAATCAACACGGCTCTCAATCAAAACTTTCAAACCGTTTGAGGCGATAACCCCGTAAAGTAAGATAGACATACCACCAAGAACGGCACTTGGAATGGTTGAGATAAGGGCTGTAAATTTACCCAAGAATGAGAAGGCAATGGCAATCAGGGCTGCGTTACGGATAACAGATACTGATGCGATGCGGGTCATACCGATAACCCCTGTGTTTTCACCGTAGGTCGTGTTGGCAGGTCCACCGATAAAGGCTGATACGGCAGTCGCCACACCGTCACCAATCAAGGTACGGCTGAGACCTGGATCTTTCAAGAACTGGCGGCCACAGATTTGGCTGAGAACCGTGTGGTCTCCGATATGTTCTGCGATGGTCACCACTGCGATTGGCAAGATGGCAATCATTTCTGGACCAAAGTAGAAATTGTAGGATTTGAAAGTACCTGTTTCAAATGGTAGGTAGAAACCTGGTAATTCAAACCAAGCCGCTTCCAGAACAGGTGTGAAATCAACTAGTCCAAGGAAGATGGCAATCACATAACCACCGACGATGGCAATCAAGAAAGGAACAATCTTGGCGAAGCCTTTCCCTTTGGTATTGACAAAAGCAGCAATCAAGAAGGTCGCGATCGCCGCTACGACATTTCTCCAGTCACCGTCTGCGACAAAGCCTGCCGAAGTCACAGCAGAGTTGGCAAGACCAAGTCCAATCACGATAATCATAGGACCGATGACAATCGGTGGCAAGAGGCTATCAATCCACTTAGTCCCGATTACTTTGACAAGTGCAGCGATTAAGACGTAAATCAAACCAACGAAGAGAATACCTGTCTGAGCAGCTGACACATCGCCACCCATTTCTTTAATAGCAAGTGCCATAGCAGAAATGTAGGCAAAGGATGAACCCAAGTAAACCGGCACCTTGAACTGGGTTGCCACTTGGTAAATCAGAGTTCCGACACCTGATGCGAAAAGGGCAACCGAAACTGGCATACCGAGAATCAAGGGCACCAAGATTGTCGCACCAAACATGGCGAATACGTGCTGGAAACTCAACAAAATCCCTTGAAGAGGGGCTGGTTTCTCATGGACATCAAACAAAAGATTGGCTTTTGTACTCATAAATCTCCCATTCTGGGCACACAAAAAGACCCAGACTTTCTAAATATACATAGTCATAGGCCCTTAATGAATTATCCTGTTGTCTTTCTCACCTCACGGGATGAGTTTAAAAACCTACGCTTTTGGTATTGTAACACAAAAGTTCGGATTTTGGCAAGAAATTTTATAAAATTTTATTTTTTAGGAAAATAGCAGAGCAGAAAAGGCGAACTCAATTGTCTATTCAAACTCTTCTTCCAATTCTTTTTCCACCTGCTTCTGACGGTAGCTATTTACCCAAGATACTATGTTCAGCAATAGCAGAACAAGACAGGTCATAGAAATAAAGAATGTTAAAACGACTACCCAAAAATGTCCATCCCAAATACCAGTATAATGATGACCATAGGTCTGGTAATTGGTCCAAGCCATTACAATTGTTGTGCCACCAATTCCCCCTCCTAGATAAAGGTAACCTTTCCAAGCTGACCCATGCTCCATATCAAGCCCCTTCCTCCAATAACCGTAAAAGAGATAGACCGAAACAACCAACATGGCAACCAGTTCAAAAACATAGGTCTCAAAAGACCACTTTAAAACCACACTCTTGAGAAGAAATGAGAGAGGCAAAAGAATATTCATGGCCCTGCCCACCCAAGCAAAGACTTGGTTTTCTTCTTGTCGAACACGTTCATCAGTCACAATTTTTTTCATTAGTTGGTTCCTCCCAAAATAATTGATCTAAACTTTTCCCTAAACAGTGGCAAATCGATAGACAGAGACTAAGACTGGGATTGTATTTCCCCGCCTCAATCAGACCGATGGTCTGGCGGGTCACTCCGATAGCCTCCGCTAAGTCCCCTTGGGTCATATCTTTTTCTACACGAGCCAGCTTAAGCCGTATGTTCTTCATATCATAGCCTTCCTCCTTTCGTATTTATATAGTTATATTATATACTATATTTTCTATTTTGCAACATATATATTACATTTTGTTTGGTTTTTTTAACAAAAAAGAAGGCAGCCTTGCCTTCTTAAAATATTTAATCTTGACTTATCCCGCACTCTTAATCCGTTTCTTAATCTTCTGACTAAACTCAATCATCCTCCGCTTTTCTTCTGGCCAGATTTTAGTCACACGGTCCACGGCAATAATAAACACAATGACCACCGCATAGTCTTTGGCACTATCAATCACACCCAAGTTTTCCAAAATGGTCAAGATCAAGTAAAAGCTAAACAAGATGGTCCGTTTGGGTAGAGCCATCAGAAGTTCAACTCCAGCCTTATAGCCCAGATAAATCTGCCGATTAAGCCCCCTGGAGCGTTCCAAACGACGATTTAGAAAGGAACGGATACGACTATAAAACCAGTCGGACGTAAAAAAGAGGGACTGAATGGCGATAGCAATAAGCGCCAGATTGTTAGCATGTTTTTCAGTCATACCAGACACTCTGGCAATGATGTAAGTCCAATCCCCATTATCAATCCACATCCAAATCGAGAGATATACAACAGCACTTGCTACAACAAGCAAGGGAAGAGCACGAAGGTATTTAAGCATGAGCAACTACTCCACTATCTTTTTTTCTATTATCAACCAAGAAACCAAACAAGTCAAGAAAAAAGAAGGAGACATCCCCCTCTTAAAACTTCCCTAGATTGGTCAAGTCTTTTTTGTCTGGCATAACTTCCTTGTTGTCCCAATGCTCGACAATTTTTCCGTCTTTGAGGCGGTAGATGTCAAAGTGGGCGTAGTCCTGACCCGCAATCCAGACTTTCGAGTAAGCCACCACATAGTCACCCTGTCCCATCACCTTGAAGACAAAGTCGTAGTTGACTTGATTGTCGACAAGATAGTCCTTATAGGCCGCACCGCCTTGGGCGATCTCTTGGTTGTGCTGAATCAGGTCCGCTGCCACATAGTCGTTAAACTTCTCGATTTCACCATTTTGAAGGACATCGACCAAGAAACGACGGACGGTTTTCTTGTTATCCTCGGTCTTATCTAGGTCAGTCAACTCAAAGTCTGCATAAAAAGGGTCTGTTTCACCAATGGTTTTTGGATAGGCATCGATGACATCCCAATGCTCGACGATACGGCCGTTTTCATCTGAACGGAAAATGTCCGCCGTCACCCACTCATCCTCACCGTCATTGAGTTTCTGGTGGACATGGACAAAGACAAAATTTCCGTCTTCAATGGCACGAACAATATTTATTTCCCGCTTGGGATTGCGTTTGAAAAAGTCCTCAAAGAAAGCCGCAAAGCCCTCTTTTTCATCCGGCACACCTGTACTATGCTGGGTGTAAGTAGCACCCATATAGTGCTCATGAACTTCCTTGATTTCCCCGTCGCGAATGCCACGGAGGTAAAGATTTTTAGCATTTTCTAGTTGATGTGACATGATTTTCTCCTATTTCAGTAGATTTTCTTTCTCGAGGTATTCCCTCGCCACTTGCTCTGCCGACTTGCCTTCCACATCGACCGCATAGTTCATCTGGGTCATTTCCTCGGTCGATATTTTGCCCGAAAGAACCCCAAAAACTTGCTCCAACTCAGGGTATTTGTCTAGGGTTTCTTTGGTCAATATCGGAGCGGCCTGATAAGGTGGGAAAAGCTGTTTGTCGTCTTCCAGGATTTTCAGCTTGTAAGAAACAATCTTGCTATCCGTTGAGTAGGCATCAACTAGCTGCACATCTCCATTTTTAATGGCTTGGTAGCGAAGGGCAGGCTCCATGGTTTTGACATTGAGATTGAGCCCATAAAGATTGGTCAGACCGATATTCCCGTCCTCACGGTCATTAAACTCCAAAGAGAAGCCTGCGACAGCAGTCTGCTGCACTTTTGCCAAATCCGAAATCTTTTCAAGACCATGATCTTGAGCGTAGTCTTCCGTCACTGCCACAGCATAGGTATTTTGAAAATCCGTCGGTGCTAGGTAAACCAAGCCATCCTGTTCCAAAATCGCTTCTTTTGCATAGGTATAAACCTCCTCAGGATTGTTGGACAGGTCAGACGGTGGACTAGTCAAAAGAGTGGTCGTAATGGTACCAGTGTACTCTGGATAAACATCAATCGAGCCAGACTTGAGGGCTTCATAGAGGAAGCTGGTCTTGCCAAAGTTTGGCTCCAGCTCTACCTCGATATCCGTCTTGTCTTCAATTAAGAGTTTGTACATATTGATGAGGATTTCAGGCTCGGCACCCAATTTCCCAGCGATGACCAGCTTTTTCGATGACGATTGATTAAACGGCACATAGCTGACTCCGACAGCCAAGAGAGTCACCAAGAGAGCCGCCAGAATGGTCCGTGGCTTCTTATCCTGCAAGAACTTGATGACCGAGCCAAAGAGGATTGCCAAGACGGCCGACGACACCGCCCCAATCAAAATCAGGGCTGAGTCATTACGGTCAATTCCCAAGAGGATAAAAGAGCCCAAACCGCCTGCACCGACCAAGGCAGCAAGCGTTGCCGTTCCAATAATCATAATGGACGCCGTCCGAATACCAGACATGAGAATAGGCATGGCCAGAGCCAACTGAAACTTACGCAGTTTTTCTAGCTTGGTCATCCCAAAGGCTGTCGCAGCCTCTTCCAGCGAGGGATCGATTTCCGAAAGTCCGGTCAAAGTCCCCTGCAAAATGGGGAAGATGGCATAAATAACCAGGGCCACCACCGCAGGCAGCGTTCCGATACCCATAAAAGGAATGAAGAGCCCCAGCAGTGCCAAGGACGGAATGGTCTGGAAAACGCCTGTGACCTGCAAACTCCACTCGGTCAGCTTTTTCTTGTTAGACAAGACCAAGCCCAGTGGCACCGCAATGGCAATAGCAATAATTAAGGCCAGAAGGGAAATCCGCAGGTGCTCGAAGAGGGCTGTCAGCCAGTCCGCCTTGCGTTCCAGAAAGGTTGTTATCAACTGATCCATTAGGCACCTCCCCGATTTTTCATAAATTCAACAACAAAGTCATTAGCAGGTTGGTTGCGGAGTTCATCAGGCGTGCCCAACTGGACTACCTCACCTGCCCTCATCAAGCAAATACGGTCTGCCAGCTTAACCGCCTCGTCCATATCATGCGTGACGAAAACCGTTGTCATCTTGAATTCCTCATGCAAGTCCTTGATCAAGTCCTGCAACTGCCCCTTGCTGATCGGGTCCAAGGCTGAGAATGGCTCATCCATAAGCAAGACCTTGGGATTGGCAATAATAGCCCGCAAAATCCCAATCCGCTGCTTTTCTCCCCCAGACAAGTCCTTGGGCAGACGGTCCAGATAACTGTCTGGATCCAAACCTACCTTGGTCAAGAGCTCTCTAGATTTTTTCAAGGTTTCTTCCTTGTTCAAACCCTTCATCTCAGGAATAAGAGCAATATTTTCAGCCACTGTCATATTTGGAAATAAAGCAATCTGTTGCAGGACGTAGCCAGTTTCCAAGCGTAGCTCACGCAGGTCAAAGTCTTTCAGCCGCTTGCCCTGAATCCGAATATCTCCATCTGTCTGCTCAATCAGGCGGTTGATCAGTTTCAGCGTCGTTGTTTTTCCGCTCCCGCTTGGTCCAATCAGGACAAAGAATTCTCCCTCTTGAATGTCAAAGGTCAAATTCTTCAAGATTGGTCCGTTGACCTGATAGGTCAAGGACACATTTTGGTACTCAATCATTGGTTTCTCCTCCTAAGATTTCCGTCAAGACCTGTCCATAGCGACCAAAGAGGTCCAGTAACTGCTCCTGTTCTTCCAAGCTGAACTGGGACAGGGCTGTTTTTTCCGCTTCTTCCAAGGGGTCCAAAATCCGACAGGCATAGACACGGCCAGCCTCGGTCAATTTGACCTTCTTATGCCGTTTGTCTGCTGGATTTTCCTCAAAAAAAACATAGCCCTTATCCAGAAATTTCTTAATGGTGGCATTGACCACCTGCTTACTAGAGTAAGTCTTCTTACTGACCAAATTCTGTGTCACACCTCCGGGATGATAATAGAGCCACATAAGGATCGATAGGCACTTGCCGTTTAGCCCCTGTCGCCGTGCATAACCCTCGTAGAGCCCGACCTGCTGGTCAAAGATACGGGCCAAGTCTTTACTCCGCGGTCTCAATTCTGTCATCGTCGCTCTGCTCCTGTAATTAGTCATTTTTTTTACTATTTTACCAGAAAAAGTAAGATAGTCAATATTATTGACCATCTTTTCTCCTCACATATACCCGTAAAATTCCCTGCGGACCACTGCCGAATGCACCCAGTTAATCAAGGTGGTGAAATCGAAGACTGGCAGGCCAGTTGCTCGGTGGAGAGCCGCCGCATAGGGAGGCAGGTCACTACATTCCAGCAAAATCGCCCCAATTTCTGGATGATTGGCACGTAATTCCTGCACAACTGCGATTAGATCCGCCTTCAAGCGACCGTTGTCCAGATAAGGCTTGTTGTAGCGGATAGGAGCAAAGCTCTCCAAGCTACCAATTTCCTTGACAATACAGTCTGAAATAGAGGCATTGGCCTTGGCGAAGAAATCTGCATTGGCCCCCTCTCCGTCTGCTACCAGAACCGCAATCTTCTGGTCTGGCTTGAGCCCCATTTTAATCAAGGGAATCTGAAGAACGCTGGACAGATAGACAGGAACCGCTACCGCATCCCGCACCTGCTCCTGAAAATGATTGAAATAGCCACAGGCACCGACAATAGCCCGCACACCCTTTTTCTCCAGCTTCTTAGCAGCCTCAATGACCATGTCCAACAATTTCTCCTCACCATTGAAGAGGTCTTCTATTTCCAAAACAATGTCCTCATAGACGACCGGGAAGGAGAAGGTGGTCGCATTGGCAACATTGCCCGGTAATTTGACATAGTTAAAGTCAATGGTAATAATTCCAATGGAAAATCCTGCCACAGAAGCATCCTGCACCTGATAAAACTGGTCCAGCTGCCCTGCATTCTCAATACTCGCTCTGAAATGTGTCATTTATACCTCCCGCTCTCGAAAGAGTCCTGTTTCCAAGTAAGCCAAGGTCTCTTCCTTACTCAAATGGGCCAAATCCAAGTCTTCCAAGGTCAAGCCTTCTTCAAAAAATTTTCGACCTGTCATGACGGAGCCCAAGACAATCATACTATCAATAACTGGAGTGGCCACCCCGTATTTCTTACCTAATTCATGATAGATATGGCAACCAACAGGCACATCCTCTGTCACATAGCGGTCCTGAATGGTGAAGGGGCCAGTCCCATAAGCCATCGGAAACTGCTGGTCGAAGGGAACAATGCAGTCATCACCCATATACTCTGGACCCAAAATACTGGTCCGCGACAAAAAATTCTCCTTGGGATAACGAAGCAAATCAACACCAATCGCCTCCGCCAGCTGCACCTGTTCTAGATAGAAGGCATATTGCACTTCTGCCACGGATTCACTGTAAGCGTGCGAATAGATCGAGTACTGGAGCGGATCATTTCCACCGAAAATCCGACCAAAATTCTCCATCACGCTAGCTCCCAAAATCGTACCAGGACAATGCAGGACTGGATTGACATTGCTAAAACCAACATCCAAAACGGTCTGTCCGCCCGTCACACCATCCCCTTCCGTAATGGCATCAAAAGCTCCAATCGCCTGCGAACTTTCTAGGAAGAGTTCTTGGTCGGTCATGGGCAGAGCTGCACCCCGAAGCGTAATGGCCCGATATTTTAACTCGATTTTAGGCGTCATGACCCCGCCCTCCCTGACAATTCGGGCTCCATAAGGGGCACTGGTCCAGCCACCGACAATCACCTGCTTCTGACAACCCAACTCTCTCATCTTCTTACGAAGTTTCAAACTGCCAAAATTATCTGGAATGATATGAACAATCATCCCATCTTCTAAGACAGGCACCAAGGCTTCAAAAAATTGGTCATGGGCAATGGACGGCACCGCCACAATGACAATTTTAGCTCCCGCAACAGCCTCTTCAATGCGGTCTGTCACCAGATCAAAAAAGGCACGGCCGCTACGTTCAAAACCGTAAAGACTATTTTGTCCTCCTGTCAAGGTAATCCCTGTTTTTTCTATATTCTTTAGTGTATCTTTTGCAAATTCCGGCAAGTCAAATAAATGCACACGATTCCCAGCCAATTTAGAATCCGCTCCTACAGCCTTTCCAACCGCACCTGCTCCCAAAATCGCAATCGGTGCTTGTTTCCATTCTTCTACTGACATAAATTCCTCCAATAGTCGTTTCTTCCTAGTATACCAAAACCAAATTCTCTCGGCCAATAGCAAAAAATTATAACTATCTATAAGAATAGACTATCACGAGGATAGCCTATTTCATCTTATTTTTCTTTCAAAACAACATTAAGTAAGAGAGCTGCCAAGGTTCCTGTTGAAATACCAGATGAGAAGACCATTTGAAGAGCTGATGGCAGATGACTCAATAATTCTGGACGAACGGTCACTCCAATCCCAAGCGCAAAGGCAATGGAAATAATCAAGAGCTCACGGTCCCCAATTTTAATCGTTGCAAGAGTCTTAATTCCTTGGGCAGCTACCAAACCAAACATGATAATGCCAACACCACCAAGAACAGGTTGGGGCATGATGGAAATCAAGGCAGATAATTTTGGAAAGACACCAAGTAAAGTAAGAATAATACCCGCAAGAATCATAACATGACGACTAGCAACTTTTGTCAGAGTAATGAGGCCAACGTTCTGTGAGAAGGCTGTATTTGGACCAGCCCCAAAAACACCGGCAATCAAGGAACCAACACCATCGGCTAGCACACCATTTGCTGCCCGATCAGAAGAAATCTTTTGATTTGACGCTTCTCCAATGGCCATCATAATTCCCACCGTTCCAATCAAAGATACGACATAGGCTGGAATGAAGGCTAGAATAGAAGATAGGTCAAACTTTACACCGTAATGGAAAATTTTAGGAAGAGCAAACCAGGCTGCTTCTCCAACAGCCGATAAATCAACTTTCCCAAGAAAAATACACAAGATGTAACCAAAAAACATCCCAAAGAAGACAGAGGCTGTTTTTAGCATGCCTTTGCCATAGTGATTTAAGGCTAAAGTGAAAACCAAGACGATAAAGGCAATGCTGATATTTTCAACAGAAGCATAGTCTGCTGCACCAACTCCACCAGCTGCCCAGTCCATACTGACTGGCATGAGAGTAATACCGATGAGGGATACAACAGTTCCTGTAATCAATGGCGGAAAGAAGCGCATCAAGGGTTTGACAAAACGACTGAGAGCAATCTCTACAAATGAACCAGCAATGGTTGCACCCACGATACCAGCAATTCCCAACTGACTACCAACGCTGATAGCTGGATTGGCAAAGGTAAAGTCCGTCCCCATCATACCAGAGACACGTGAACCTACTGGGCCAATACCTTTCGATTGCAAAATGGTGGCAATACCAGCAACAAAGATTGAAGCCGATACCATAATAGACGTATCTTCTACCGATAATCCCAAGGCACTTGCAACGACAAGAGGCACTGCGATGATTCCTGCAAAAGCTGCTAAAATATGCTGAAAAGCAAGCAAAACAGCCATCCCTTTTGGTGGTTGTTGATCAATTCCGTATAGCATTTCGGAAGAATGTTCATTTGTTATTTTCTGAGACATGATTTCTCCTTTGTGTTCAATTCTTATCCTCAGTTCAACAAAAAGAACACTCCAAATCAATACAATTATAAAAAATAAATAAGAAACATTCGTTTTTTATTGTAAATCAGTGGATTTCAACATCATTTTACAAACATCATGTTCTTTTTTCCGATAATTGCTGATTTTATGCTATACTGATAATAAGAAAATTCTGGAGGAAAATTGTAAATGAAAGCATTGGAAGAACGCATTTTAAAAGATGGTCAGGTATTAGGAGAAAATATCTTAAAAGTTGACTCATTTTTGACCCATCAGGTTGATTTTGGCTTGATGAAGGAAATGGGGCAGGTCTTGGCAGATGCCTATCGCTCCAAGGACATTACAAAGGTCGTCACCATTGAAGCTTCAGGCATTGCTCCAGCTGTTTATGTTGCTGAAAGTTTAGAAGTTCCGATGATTTTTGCTAAAAAGCATAAAAATATTACTATGACCGAGGGCATTTTGACGGCAGAGGTCTATTCCTTCACCAAACAAGTCACTTCGACCGTCTCCATCACCAGCAAATTCCTCAGTCCAGAGGACAAGGTGCTGATTGTCGATGATTTCTTGGCCAACGGACAGGCAGCCAAGGGCTTGATTGACATTATCCAGCAAGCGGGCGCTACCGTGGTCGGTGTCGGCATTGTCATCGAAAAATCCTTCCAAGACGGGCGTCAACTGCTCATTGATGCCGGCGTTCCTGTCACATCTCTGGCTAGAATTGACCGTTTTGAAAATGGACAGGTCGTCTTTGCACCAGCAGATATTTAAACTAGAAATCGGTTGTTCTGACCGATTTTTTTCTTTTGTTTTGGCAAATGGCAGAGCTTCCTAGACGACTTGCTCTGTTTATTTTTTATCCTTTTTTAATAAAAATATATCATTTTTCATTATTTTTTTATTGAAATTCGATAAATTCTGTGGTATGCTAGAGAAAAATCACAAAGGAGTTTTTATGTCACAACCACATCCGACCTATGAAGACTGGAGTATCAGTCTGACCAAAACTTGTTTAATCCTTCTTTTCTTGGCCTCCATCCTGCTCATGTGCACGGGTACATGGGTAGTTGATTTGGTTATCATCTACCCTTCTCCTTTGCTCCAAGGAGACACGCGCTACCTGACCCTGCTGATTTTCGGTTATCTTTTGGGCTTTTTGGCGCTGATTTTCCTCTTCCATCTCTACCAATTGGTGGCGCGCATCGGGAAAAATCAAGTATTTGTCGCAGAAAATGTCCGCAGTTTACAAGTCTTGGGCTGGGAAATGGCGCTTGCTACCCTGATTTCATTCGGTCTGGGGGTCACTTGCTACGTGCCCATGCTCTTAATTACAGTTGCTGGTCTCGCCTTGACCTTGGTCATTCGCGTTGTTCGCAATGCCTTTGGTAAAGCCGTCGAACTGCAAGATGAAGTCGACTATACGATTTAAGGAGGGCTTATGATACAAATCAATTTAGATATTATTATGGCTCAAAAGCGGATTAGCGCCGGTCGTCTGGCAGAATTGATTGAGCTGACGCCTGCCAACCTGTCGATTTTGAAAAATAACAAGGCCAAGGCCATCCGTTTTTCAACCTTAAATGCCCTCTGCCGTGAATTGGGCTGCCAACCGGGGGATATTTTAGAATATGTCCCCGATGAGGAGGATGAACATGAAGGTTAAAAGCATTTCTGACCAGACCATTTCCCCAATCAATCCCGCTCTTTCCCCGACAAAGAACCGGATTGCCCAGCTGACTCCGGCTGAAAGACAGGTCTTTAACACTGGACGCTGGCTCAGCTACCTACTGGCCTATCTCTATATCTATATTTTCTTCGATTACCAGCCTCGACTTCTCCTTCTCTTTAGCTTGGGAATGATAGCGCTGGTGGAGCTCGGACAATTTTTATCCACGGAAAAAAGATTAAACAAGCCTAACTTAGAAAGTATCATCTTTGCCACCTCCTGCCTGCTGCAAGCCTTAGCCCTATCGATTTGGGACTTTCGCGAATCGATTGAGATGTTACAACTGCTAGCTCTCCACACCGGTTTCGTCTGTTATGTTCTCGCACGAAATGGTTGGCTGGCACAAGGACGAATTGGTGTTCTCTTCTGGTATGATGTGCTACAAGGTTTTATACTCTTGCCCTTCAAACACTTCTTACTTCGCCTGCATTTTGCGACTTTTAAAGAAGATAAACCAGAACAGACCGGACAATCACTTGCCCGCTTCCGCTTTATCCTTCTCTTAACTGTCAGCTCCATTCTCACCTTTTTCCTTGTTTACTTTGTTTGGCAGCAGCTGTCGCAGGTATCACAAACCTTCTCTCTAGCAACTGGCGACCTCGGGAAATGGATTGACAATTTCATTCAAGGTTTGCTTTCTGGCTGGGATTTCAATCTCCTTTTCGGACGCTTTATCTTCTCTCTACCTGTCGGTGCTTGGTTATTCGGCTTGGTAGCTGGCAGCTTGCTCTATTATCCGAAAAAATCACTGACCTATTCGCAATTTCAGGACCAACTGAAACCGCTACGTATCTTTCCTACCCTGTCTGTCTATCTCCTACTGGGCAGTTTATTGACCATCTACCTGCTCTTTTTCGTCACCAGTTTGACCGAAATTGGGGATTTGCTGGCACTCAATGGCATTTCTCCTCAGACTGCCTCGACAGTTGCCGTTACAGGTTTTTGGCAATTGGTCCGGGTCTGCTTGGTCAACTTTGCAGTCTTAGCAGGGGCCTATATCTTTGCGGACAAACCACTCTGGGAGCGAAAAAGCACCCGCTTGCTCCTGACCTTGGTCTTTATCAGCGCCAGTCTCTTTGCCCTATTAGCCGCTTGGAAATTGTTTGGCATCTATATCTACCTCTACGGACCAACACCCCTGCGACTCCTATCAGGTTGGTTCATTACCGTTCTGATTGTTTGGTGCGCTTTGGCTCTCATCCGTTTCCACAAACCTATCCAAGCCATCCGCTACGCCATCTTCTATGCCCTCATCAGTTTTACCCTCTTGACCTATCTCCATCCCATTATTTTGGGATAAAGAAAAATCTGCCAGTGAGCAGATTTTTTTCATTTACTTCAAAGTAGGCATAGAAGCCACAGAATTTACAGCTCCACTCCGAATCCTTCCAAACTGGTCAACTCCTCCACTGTCAACCTTCTGTAATCTCCCAGAGCCAATTGCGAATCCAAGCGCAAGGGTCCCATGGACAAGCGTTGTAAATCCGTAACCGTCTTACCACGCGCCTGCACCATACGTTTGACCTGGTGAAATTTGCCCTCTCGAATCGTGATGCGGACGGTAGATTGATTTTTTTCCTCATCTAGGGCAAGAATCTCCAGCTTGGCTGGTTGACAGGCAAAATCTTTCAGCTCAATCCCATTTTCAAAAGCAAGCCTATCTGCCTCATCCATGATTCCGTCAATCTGAGCTTGATAGATCTTATCCACGTGTTTCTTGGGCGACAGCATGACATGAGCCAAAGGACCATTATTGGTCAAGAGCAGGAGTCCGTGGGTGTCAATGTCTAGTCGCCCAACTGGAAAAACTTCCTTGTAACGATCCGTGTCATCCAGCAAATCCAAAACCGTCCGATGCCTGTCGTCCTCTGTCGCCGAAATGACGCCCTTGGGCTTGTTGAGTAGATAGTAGACATATTTTTCATGCGTCAATCCTTGACCTGCAACTGCTATCTGGTCAGCCTGCTCATCGATCTGAGCCTTGGGCGACGTCTCCACTTGTCCGTTGACCGTGACTTGCTTGCTTTTCAAGATTTTTTTGACCTCGGTCCGACTGCCGACACCGCAGTCCACCAAAAATTTATCTAATCGCATGACATTTCCTATTTCTATTTACGAATTTGTTTATAAATCAAGCCTGAGCTGATCAAGGCACAGCCAATAGCGTAAATCCCAAAGGCTCCTGTTGGGGTAGGATTGAGCCTTTCCAGATAAGTCGGCAAGATAGCAGATGTCGCACCGCCGATATTGCAGCCCATGAGGACAATGGTCATAACAGCATTGAGCAAGGCCTTGGGTGCACGGTCTGTTACCTGACTAAAGACAATGGTTAGAATGATGCTGTAGAAAAATCCTGACACCATACCACCGAGCCCCAGCATCCAGAGATTATCCGCAAAGGCAATGCCGACAACCGCGAGTCCAAAGACCACGTAGGAAACAGCTAAAAGCCAGCCCTTCAAACGACCAACTAAGCTACTAAAGACCGTCCCTGCTACAATCCCCATGACCTGCATAAGACTGAGAATGAGACTGGCTTGCTGAGCAGTACCAATGCCCTTGGCTAAAACAATCTGAGGAATACGAATGGCCAGAAAGGTATTGACATTGATAACAAAGAAGGCTAAGAATGCCAGATAAATTCCCATCATCCACATGGTCTTATCCAGCTTGACCTTGGGCGCGTTCTCCTCAACCTTTACCTCCATGCGAGCAAGTAATTCTTCCTTGGGAACAAAGAGAAGGAAGAGAGCCAAGATGACCAAGGCAAAAAGGTAGACCAAGAAGGCAGGTTGCCAACCAAATTGAGTCAACCAACCGACAAGAAGAGTTAAGCCTGCGCTTCCCAAAACCTCTGCTGAACCACGCAAGCCCATCATTTTGACCCGTTCCTGACCGGTGAAAAAATTACCGATGATATTAATCGCACGCGCATTGATCAAGCCAATCCCCAAACCAAGCAAGATACGAGCCAACAAAATCAGAGGAAAGGCAGTTAGAAACACCGGTAAAGCACCTCCAATTGCCATTAACAAGAGCCCTGCAATGATAATGTTGCGTTCCGATAAGAAACGGACAACCAAGCCATTCATCAAGAGGGCTACCATAATAGCAAATGATGTCACCGTAATTAAATTTTCCACCTGACCAGCCGCTATTCCTTCCTGAGCAAAATGCTCAATCATCTGCGGAATGGCTGGGGAAACTGCAAATGTCGAAACCAGCATGGTGGATAGGGCCAGCAAACTGGCTTTTTCTAAAATTCTTTTCATTTTTCTCCCTTTCAACGTTCGTCTTTTACTAGTATAGCAAATTCGAGACAGAATAGATAGGTGACTGAGACTTTTATTCTCCTAGATTTCATGCTATACTTAATTTATCGATATCCAAAGGAGAGAATCATGTCTGTTATTGAACGATTGACAAAAGCTGCCCATTTGATTGACATGGATGACATCATCCGTGAAGGGCACCCAACCCTACGCCAGGTCGCTGAAGAAGTTGCATTTCCTCTATCTGATCAGGAAATTATTTTAGGCGAAAAAATGATGCAATTCCTCAAACATTCGCAGGATCCAGTCATGGCTGAAAAAATGAAACTCCGGGGCGGAGTTGGTCTAGCAGCACCTCAGATTGACGTTTCCAAACGCATCATTGCTGTCTTAGTCCCAAATCCAGAAGATGAGGAAGGCACCCCCCCTGCCCAAGCCTACTCCCTCCAAGAGGTCATGTACAACCCTAAAATCGTGGCACATTCTGTCCAAGAAGCTGCGATGGAAGGGGGCGAAGGCTGCTTATCCGTTGACCGCGAAGTCCAAGGTTACGTAGTCCGCCACGCGCGCGTGACTGTTGACTACATGGACAAAAATGGAGAAACACACCGTATCAAACTCAAAGGCTTTAATGCCATCGTGGTCCAACACGAAATCGACCACCTCAACGGTGTCATGTTCTACGACCGCATTGATCCGGAACACCCATTTGCCGTTAAAGAAGGCATGCTGGTGATTGAATAAAGATAAGAAACTGACTGAATCTTTTTCAGCCAGTTTTTCTTTTTCACGAAAATAGCAGAGCTAACTGCCTAAAGACCTCCTGCCCATCCAAAATCAGATCTTGAAAGAGGAGGTAGTCCAGCAGAGCCAGCAAACCAGCTAGTAGGATGAAAACCACTAGGCGATTTGAAAACCGAACTTGCAAAAGATGATTGAGACTGACTAGAACAATTTCCAAGACAAGCAAGCCAAGCACCATCCACAAGAGATAAGGAGCATTGGGAAGGAAGTAAGCCCAGAGTTCTTGCCCTCTCAAAAATTCAAGAAAAATCCCTCTTTCCGAATGCGAAAGCAAGATAAGGCCATCTTCCAGATAACCGATTCCTCCGACTAGACTATTGACTAGGAAAAGACTAACTAGAAAGAGCATTGTAAAACCTAGTGCCTGGCCCAGTCCCAACAACCACTTGGTAAGCAGAACCTTGCGCAAATCCACAGGCTGGGTCTGATAAAGACGCCAGTTTTTTCCAGCAACTTCTACCGCCTTGCCCCGACTGCCAAGCCAAACCGCCAGCAAGAGCACCACCAAATAGGCCGGACCATCAAAGAGAGAGCGCAGACTGCCGATACCTGACAAATCTCTGGAACGGTCCCATGTGGGATCATCTGCTGGAACCAAGGCATCATTAGTATCAAAACGATTTTCCAAGCTAGTCAAAATGACATCCTTGCCCCGCTTAGTTGCAGGCACCCCAGCCTCCATCAGCTGCTGCCAGTAATACTGACTGACCTGATTGCGGGTCTGGTAACGGCGAAGATTGTCCATCGTCTGGCTGGCCCCAATATCACCATTGGCAAAAGCTTTCTCCTCTCTAGCCCATAGATAGACCTGCTCTGACTCCAGCATAGCAAGGTGACTAGCCGGCAGAGCCTTAGGTTTTTCCTGATAAACCTGCCACTGCTTGACATATAGGTCTTTATAGACACGATATTCTTGCAAGAGACCAAGCCTCAGCTCCAACTCCTCCTGATAGCTCACATCCTCTTTGACCAACTGCCTCAGACGGTTGATTTCCGACTGCAAAACCTCCACATATGCCCCATCTTGCTCATAGGACTGGGCAACCAACTCCATCGAAACCCTCTCCTCCTGGGCAACCTCTTGCTTTTGTAGGCCTGTTACTAGGGAAAATAGCAGAGCTAGGAGCAAGTTGCCTAAGACGAGCCCTTTCCAAGAATTAAGCCGACTAAGGATGAGAACATCAAAAGACCAAACCTTGTCCAAACGCCCTGTGTCTAACTCCTTCTGATGACCAACTAGCAAGACCAGCCTTTTCTTTTCTGTCAGCACATAATAAGCAACGAAAAGTCCAATAGTCAGCAGGAGAAAGACATCCACCTCTACAAAGACCTGTGAAAATGCAGCTGTGTCTAAAAAACTCGGAAAGGCCAGCAAGGGAAATACTTGACCTGACCAACCAGCTACTGCACCAGCCTGATAGGAAAGCCCCAGAGCCAACATTAACCCCGTCACCACAAAAGTTAGCCGACTGGCTAACAAGTGGTCCAAAAATCCAAATAACAGGCGAACAGCTAGGAGTAAGATTAGCCAAAAACCAAGCAAGATAAGGCCGTAAAGCCAAGAGCCTATCAACTGACTCTGACCCAACATCTCAAGAGGAGCTTGAAAACTAGATACAGCCAACTGACCTGTCAGCCCATCATAGACTAGGATAAAGAGCAAACCTATCCCCACAGCCAGCAAAAGCGAAAGCAAGGAAGCAACCAAACGCCTCATCCCCTGCAAACTCAGACTATCCCATTGCCGCAACTGCCAAACTTGATGCGCCATTGTCTTTTCTGACAGTTGATTGGCAAGTAGAAAACCAAGCACCAAAAACACAGGAAGAAAACCAAACAAACTTTCTAAGTAAGCTTGAACAATACGCCCTGTTGACCAAGCTTGATTTTCAGGACCATCAGGCAATTGGTAGGCAAGCAACCAATCATTCCATCTGGCCAAACGCTCGACTTCACTAAGCGTCAAGGATTGCCGCGTTTGAAAAAGCTGTCGATTGCGGCTGATAAAATAGTCCAAATCCTGATACATGAGTTTGCGGTAGTTGGGGATAGCTTCAAACTTTCCCTCATCCAAGGCCTGACCGACACTTTCTATATCGGATTTCAAGCCCACCATCCGCTGTGCTTCTTCTGAGCCCTCCTCAATTTTTATATCTGCCAAGACACTGGCCAATTCACTCAGTTCTTTTTTATAGGTTTCCACATAGGTCGCTTGGTGGACTTGGCGCTGAGAAATAGGAAGGTAAGCCAGACCCAGAAAACCCAGCACGAGCAGGCAGTAAAGAGGCGACCTGAGGATTTTCTTGATTTCAAAGTTCAGCCTCATGTCTCCTCACCACCTTCCTCCACGTAGAGATCACGATAGAGGGACTCCATATAGTCGCTGGCTTTTGTAAGACCTACCAACTGCTGGATTGGAATACGATCCAAACAATCCAGTAAATCTCGCTCAGGCAAGAAGATTTCCACCAGACCCTGCTCTGCCTTTTTCCACAAGAGTTGAGGATAATCCCGTAAAAATTCCTGAACCTGCTTGGAGTTTTCCACAGCAAGATGGTAATCATAATCCGCCGTCAACTCCACTTCTGTGGCAATCAACTTGCTGGCCTTGAGGAAATAAACCTGATTAGTCAGCTTCTCAATCTCCGACAAATGGTGGGAAGAAAGCAAAATGGCAACCCCTTCTGCTTGTAGGTTTAGAAGAAATTCCCGCTGCTGGATGATATTGGTCGGGTCCAAGCCGATATGGGGTTCATCCAGCAACAAGAGCTTGGGCTTGGGAAGGACAGCCATGGCAAAGAGCAACTTCTGCTTCATGCCCATGGAATAGCCAGCCACCCGCTTTTTGACATAGTAGCCCATCCCCAATTCTTCCACCAATGCATCCACTTCCTTTTTCCCCAGCTTGTGGGTGGCAGCCACATAGGTCAGATGGTCGTAACCCGTCAACTGTTGATAAAGGGCTTGGGCATCCAACATGACAGACATATCTTGAAAAATCGCGCGGTCACTATTGGGACGACCATTGATGGTTACCGACCCACGATCAGCGGTTTCTGTATTGCTGATGATATTCAGGAGGGTGGATTTCCCCACACCATTGGGACCGACTAGGGCAACCAAGTCCCCCGCTTGCAGCTCAAAGGACACATAGGACAAGACCTGGTGGGCACCATAGCGTTTACAGATATCACGAACTTTTAACATAGAAACTCCTTTCTTAGGGAAATGGCAGAGCGGTACAGCAGACTTTCATCAGCTTATTTTCTATATACAAAAAACAATATTTCAATATTATTATGATATACTATTTTTATAAAGTTAATTCGTTTTGTTGCAAATAATCACATTTTTTCAAGGAGTAAGTTATGCGGTGGGATTACGGAAGTGTGTATAAGAGCATTCGGAAAAGTAAGCATTTAAGTCAGGAGCAGATTTGTGGGGATTTTATCAATCGGACGACCTTGGTTCGCTTCGAGAAAAATCAAACCATTCCTAGCTACGAGCTCATGCGGTTCTTGCTCAAGCAAGTGGATATGACCTTCGAGGAGTTTGAATACCTCTGTAACTACTACCAGCCCAGCCAACGCCAACAACTGCTCTATGATATAGATAATCTCAGAAATCCGACCACTAAGTCCATGGAGGATTTGATAAACCGTTGCCAGGACCACTTGAAAAAAGAACCAGATGATGTTCCTATCCGTCGAAAATGTCAACTTTTAGAAACTGTAGTAGCCGTTCGAAACAGTACTTCTGTCAATCAACTTTCCGACGAGGCTGAAACCCTGTCCAAACTCCTCTGGTCCCAACTAGAAGAATACGACAACTGGTATCATAATGATATTATCTTAGTAGGCACTCTTCTGTCTAAGATTTCTTCACCTGATAGCCTTGAAGAAACTGCCAATCTTCTTCTTAAACGATTGGAAAAATACAAAGATTACAAGAAAATTCAACCCACTATACTGTCACATTATCGTTCACTTTCTTATTTTTTCTTGGAACAAAGACAGTACAGCAAGTCTACTTTTTTTGCCACCAAACTCATGGACCTAGCCAAGAAAGAAAAACGCTATGACCAACTAGCCCGTGCCTATGTCTATCTAGGTATAGCCCAAAACAAACAGGGATTGATTGACAAAGGACTTCAAATCTTAGAACTGACAGACGAGAAAAGGCTAGTCGACAACCTCCAATTTCTTATCAAACAGCACCAAACTGACTGAAATCTTGGTCAGTTTTTTTCTGGTAGAAAAAACGACCCTTTCGGATCGTTCTCAATTATCTTAATAGTATTCCCCTTGTCTATAATCCCAAGAGTTGAAATGGTCAGACAAGTGCATCATGATTTTATCGATGTCCAAACCTTTACGGATGACAACTGGGCATGGGCTGATAGAACGGCTATCTGCACCTTGTTCTGGAATGAGTTTACCATCTTTGTCTACCATAGACACCATAACCCCTTGTTCATAGCGGGTTTCAATGGTCTTGTCTGGCTGGATAGATGCTACATAATCATCCGCCTCGATAATCAAGTCTACCTTAGACGCGATACGCTCACCGATACCTTCTACCTTGCCACGATTTCCCTTACCTGATGGGTTAGCAGATGAAGCGTAGACCATACGGCCTTCTTTTTCCCACATTTCCTTAGCAATCTGCTCGCCAGCCACACCAAACTTGATAACAAAACAAGAAGTACCGCGCACGTCAGTCATCAACTCTTCACGACCATCGCCATAGGCTTGCAATTTAGCGTAAGCCTCTGGTTTCCACGGCAGGATACAACCCAACAAAATGTCCTCATCCCAATGTTTTTGGTAGAAGGCATCAATCTCAGGAGTCAACTGAGCCAACTCACGAAGCTCCTCCATGCTACCACATAGGACAACACCCGGCTTATTACGCTTGCGCTCTTTGGCATCAAACTTCCGCTCCAAACCAGCCTTGTCGGCAGTCATGATAATATAACCAACCTTAGTCGGGCAGACAATCACGCCTCCCTCGCCCTTAATAATGTCAAAACCTTCTTGTGAAAGTGCGCCATCCCAGTGAATTTGTTTCGTCATAATAGTTTCCTCTTTTCTTTTGTTTCATAGCAGAGCGATCTGCTTGTTTTCTAATCTTTATTTTATTCCTGCCAGTAGCTTGGCCGATTCCTCTCATACTCCTCAATCAAATCCTGATACTGAAGGGTAATCCCAATATCATCTAGACCGTTGAGTAATTTGTGTTTCCAATCTGCATCGATCTCAAAATCAAATTCTCCGACTGGTGAGATAATCTTTTGCTGGTAGAGATTCACAGTCACCTCATCAGTTGCTGCCAGCGTAGCTAATTTCTCCCGAACCTCCCGGGGCTGAACGATTGGTAAGATGCCATTGTTGAGGTCATTGTTATAATGAATATCCCCGAAGGAGCCTGCAATGATAACCTTGAAGCCGTAGTCAGCAAGGGCCCAAGCGGCGTGCTCCCTAGAGGAACCTGCCCCAAAGTTATCCCCTGTAATCAAGATCGTTGCCTGACGATATGGGGCCGTATTAAAGATAAAATCAGGATCCTCAGTATATTTGTTATCCAGATAACGCCACTCATACATGAGGTACTTGCCAAACCCCTTCTTGTCAATCAGCTTGAGAAACTGCTTGGGCAAAATTTGGTCGGTATCAATGTTGTCATTCATGAGCGGAACGGTCGTCCCAGAGTAGATTGTAAACTTTTCCATCAGACCACCTCCAATTCACGAACATCTACAAAGCGTCCTGCAATAGCTGCCGCTGCTGCCATGGCTGGGCTACAAAGGTGGGTTCGTGATCCAACACCCTGTCGATCCTCAAAATTTCGGTTGCTGGTCGATGCACAGTGGACACCTGTCGGCACCTTGTCTGGGTTCATCCCCAGACACATGGAGCAACCCGGATCCCGCCATTCAAAGCCAGCTTCCAAGAAAATTTTGTCTAAGCCTAGTGCTTCTGCAGCTGACTTAACCGGCCTCGAACCTGGAACCACAATTGCAGTCACATGATCTGCCACACGTTTGCCTTCAACAATCTTGGCGGCCACCTGCAAGTCAGAAAGACGGGCATTGGTACAGGACCCCAGGAAAACATAGCCAATTTCGATATCCTTTGGACTTTGTCCAGGCTGTAAGTTCATGTACTTATACGCTCGTTCATCGTTCATATCGCGAACTTCAGGAAAGGTCTCATCAAAGGATACCCCCATGGAAGGGTTGGTTCCCCATGTTACCATCGGTGCCAGATTTGAAACATCCATCTCAATGACCTTGTCATAAACTGCATCTGAATCGGATACCAATGTTTTCCAATCAGCAACCGCCGCCTCAAAGTCTTTGGGGCGTTTTTCCTTGTCTGCTAGATAATCAAAAGTGGTTTGATCTGGGTTCATAATCCCCATCTTGGATCCGAACTCGATAGACATGTTACAAATCGTCATCCGTTCTTCCATGGTCAGAGCATCAATAGCCTCACCCACATACTCGACTACATAACCAACCCCCAGTGCCACACCATACTTAGCAATCAATGCTAAGACATAATCCTTGGAGTATATCCCCTTTTTTGGCTTACCTGTAAACCGTACTAAGAGCTTTTTGGGTTTGACCTGCCACAGGGTTTGAGTTGCAAAGACATGCTCTACTTCTGTTGTCCCAATCCCAAAGGCAATGGCGCCGAATGCTCCGTGGGTTGCCGTATGGCTATCTCCACAGACGATGAATTTCCCTGGCTGAGTCAAGCCAGTCTCTGGCCCCACCATATGGACAATGCCTTGGTTGGCAGACCCATGTGGCGCATGTGGAATACCGAATTCCACCACATTGCGGGCTAAGGCATCCATCTGAGCCTTCGATATAGCATCACGAATATCATAAATATTAACCGTTGGAACATTATGGTCAAATGTACCAAATGTCAATTCTGGCCGACGGACCTGACGTCCAGCCTCTCGCAGACCATCAAAAGCCTGGGGACTGGTCACCTCATGGATATAGTGTTGGTCCACATAAAGGAGCTGGGGCTGACCTTCCTGCCCTGTAATCACATGGCGGTCCCAGAGCTTATCGAAAATAGATTTTCCACTCATGGCATTCTCCTTTCAATCTGGGAAATAATAGCTTCCGTCATTTCTTTGGTAGAGGCGGTCCCACCTAGATCTTTAGTGAAAATGCCCTGTGCAAAGACCGCTTCGACAGCTTGGCGAATGGTCTGACCTGCTTGGACCAAATCAAAACTTTCCTCCAACATCATGGCAACCGAGAGAATCATGCTGACGGGATTGGCAATGCCTTGGCCAGCAATATCTGGAGCCGAACCGTGGATAGGTTCATAAAGACTAGGACCTGCCACCGCATGACTAGCAGAAGGAAGAACACCTAGCGTTCCTGTCAGTACACTGGCCTCATCCGACAAAATATCGCCGAAGAGATTTTCCGTTACCAGAACATCAAAGCGACTAGGATTGGTAATCAAGAGCATGGCTGCGCTGTCGACCAACTGGTGTTCCAAGGTCACATCTGGATAATCTACCGCAACTTCATCAGCGACCTGGCGCCAAAGTTTTGAGGTGGCAAGAACATTTTGTTTATCAATGGAAGTCACTTTCTTGCTGCGCTTACGAGCTAGTTCAAAGGCTGCTCGAACCACTCGCTCGATTTCTTCTTTCTGATAGGTATTGCTGTCGCTGGCTTGGTCCTCTTCCAAGATATGGTCTCCGAAGTAAATCCCACCTGTCAACTCCCGTACCATGACCAAATCCACACCATCCAAGCGCTCCGCTTTCAGAGGAGAATAGTCTTTCAAACTATCAAAAATCTTAACAGGACGGATATTAGCAAAGAGCCCCAATTCCTTACGAAGTTGAAGCAGGCCTTGTTCTGGACGGACAGCCGCATTGTCATACTGAGGGGCTCCAATGGCCGCTAGTAAAATCGCATCGGCCGTCCGACAGGCTACTAAGGTTTGGTCTGGCAAGGGATGACCGACCTGGTCAATGGCCGCTCCACCAAAGGCATGCTCCTCAACCACGTAGTCAAAGCCGACCTTCTTGGCAACTGTCGCTAAGACCTCTAGACCTGCACCCATGATTTCTGGACCGATGCCATCACCAGCTAGGGCTACAATTTTCTTAGGCATAATTCCTCCTAAATCTGTGGCAACTCTTTCTCAGACAATTTCTTGTCCATCTGACCGCTATTTTCCTTCTGCACCATAACGTTGGCATGGATATAGGCAATAGCTGAAGCCTTGAGCACGTCAAAGTCAATACCAGAGGCGTTAAAGACTGTCTCCGTTGCCTGATTTTCTACGGCTACCAACACACGCGCCTGGGCATCAATTCCATCTGTAATGGCGTCAATGTGGTAGCGTTCCAAGCTGATGTCCTGCTGGAAGAATTGGTCAATGGCATTAAAGACAGCTTCAACCGAACCCTTACCAGTCTCAGCAACCACCACTTCTTCCTCATCCTGATTGACGAAGATGACCTGAGCCTGGATGCTGCCGTCAGATTGACTATCCAAACGTAAATCTTTAAATTGGAAACCATCACGATTGCTAATTTCTGTCCCTGCTACCAAGGCACGAATATCCGCATCCGTAATTTTTTCCTTCTTGTCTGCCAGACTTTTGAAACGAGCAAACAAGTTAGCTACATCTCCTTCATCAAAATACAGGTCTAGTTCTTTTAGCTTTTCTACAAAGGCGTGACGTCCAGAAAGTTTACCCAATGGCAGAGAATTTTTCTTGACCCCTACCAACTCCGGTGTAATGATTTCATAGGTCAATGGATTTTTCAAGACACCATCCTGGTGGATGCCGGACTCATGAGAGAAGGCATTGCCACCGACCACAGCCTTGTTGCGCGGAATGGCAATTCCTGAAAAGCGTGATATTAGCTCAGACGTATTGAGCGTCTCGGCAAGGACGATTGGACTAGTCACGTTGTAGAAATCCTTGCGAATTTCAAGGGCAACGGCCACTTCTTCCAGCGCCGCATTCCCCGCCCGCTCACCAATCCCGTTGATAGTTCCTTCCACACGACCCGCACCATTTTTGATGGCCGCCAGCGTGTTGGCAACAGCCATTCCTAGGTCATTGTGGCAATGAGGACTAAAGATAATCTCGCGGTCTGACTTGATGTTTGTTGTCAAGTAACGGAAAATTTCTCCGTAGTGCTGAGGTGTTGTAAAGCCAACTGTATCTGGAATGTTGATGTAGGTCGCACCAGCATCTACCGCTGTCTGCACAACTTCTAGCAAATAATCCAACTCCGTCCGCGTCGCATCTTCTGGTGAAAATTCAACCACATCGAAAAACTGACGAGCGTAGGAAACATGCTCTGTAATCTGCTCCAAAATTTCTTCTTTGGACTTTTGAAGTTTAAATTCACGGTGAATCGGACTGGTAGCAATGAAAACATGGATCTGCGGATACTTGGCATCTCTAAGAGCCTCATAACAAGCATCAATGTCTGATTTGACTGACCGAGCCAAACCTGTCACCGCTGTCTTGGTCATCGCCGCCGCAATCTGACGAACCGCTTCAAATGAATCAGGACTGGCCGCCGGGAACCCCGCCTCAATGGCTGAAATGCCCCATTTCTCCAATTGCTTGGCGATGGTAACCTTTTCCTTAATGGAAAAATTGACCCCCGGCGTCTGCTCACCGTCCCGCAGACTGGTATCTAGAAATTCAATAACTCGCATAAACATACCTTTCTAAGTTAAAAGAAAAACACCTCGAAGACCCGCGAGATGTTGTCAACAGCGCCCGCCTGGTAAGCCAAACAGGACTAATGCATTCTTTCAGCACTAGCCCGACCGTCGCAACAACAAAGCAAAGAATTTTGTAGTGACAGCGTTCATTTGACTTTTCCTTTCAGTGTTTTAATTGTTTACTATGATACCCTACTTATTTTCACTTGTCAACAGAAAAATGGAAATTTTCTGAAAAATCCGAACAATACGGCAATTCAAAAAAATCACGTTACAGATAAAACCAAGCCCCTTCAGAGACTTGGTTACAACGAATATATCGTTAGATTAGTAAACTACCACTTAAGAGTAATCCCTTGCTCTAATAATCTATTTCTTTCCTCGGCAATTCTATTATTTTCTTTAGCAAGGTGATTACCAGCCGAAATTGAAGCATCAACTTTCGCCAACATTGCAAGTTGAGCTTTATTTAAACGATTCAACTCAGTAATATTTTCGTTAACTTCACCCAGTTGAACAGAAATATTTGCCAATTGCTGCTGAAAGACATTGAGTGAGGCCAGCATCTTATTTCTAAATTGTTCTTCACGTACAAGATTGGCAGCCTCTTTAAAATTATCCGCCCTCAAATCTCTCAACAAAACCCAAATCCCAATAATGTCATTCAGATTCTGAAAACTTTGAGGGATTTTTTTAATGTAGAATTGATAGGCATTTTCATTTAGTATTTCTGAGATTTCTCTATTATTAGCTGCAATTTCTGCACTCTGATTCAACTCGTCACGCAATCGATTCATTTCATTTTCACGGGCTCTCTTCGTAGGATCAATCATTCTAACAATTCCGCCAATTATCGGAGCAATATACTCTGAGACGACGTAAATCACACCTCCAAGAAAAACCAAATATAGAATTAAACCGAAAGCACCTACTCCTGTAAAGAAGCCAGATATGAAGAGAAGTGCAGATATAATGAAGGTAGCACCGTTGATTCCTGAGGTTACTTTCTCAGACAACACTTCTGTTCCCGCAATCTCAATTTGATTTGCATACCAATTTCTTATCTCTTGATTTCGGTTTCGAAGAGCCTGGACATTCGCCAAATGGTGTTCCAAGAAAACAAAAACATCCATTAGCTCAGTTCGTTCATATTGGTTGATAGGACGGACATCAATTTCAACTAACTCTCCTTCAATTGCAGGTTTCTTAGGTTGTGGAGGTAAGGTTTCCTTAACCACTGGTTGCGTAGGGGGCAAAATGCCCCATTGAACCGGCTCAAAATCCGCAAAAACTGCTGAGGTCTCCGTTCGATTGAGGAGAAAAGTTTGTTCTTCTTGAAGTTCTAACTCATCTATCTGTAACTGACTATCAAAAATTTTCGCTTCAAGCTGATGATGGCTTCCACAGTAAAGATGTTCAATCTGAATATTACTTTGACCTGTTGCATGCAAACCTACCCACCGATCATCCTCTTGGAAAATAGATAAAAAACCACTTGCTTGGAAGGTAGACTGACCTTCAACCGACAAGATTCGATAAATCGTCGAGTCGATAGCCTCGGCCCGTGATTGGTTTGTTAGATGAAGGGCATCTAAATTGGACTGATTAAGACGGATTATCCCATTATTGAGAACTTGAATAGGATATTGAAAATGATCATCAAAAAGATTGGTCTGTTCTAAGGTTGCTGTTCCACCATTAACTGAAACAAGCGGATAGTAGGTAGAGTTAGGATAATCAGGATAATCTTGAACCAATTCTGTTCGATGTACCTCACAATTGTCCAAAGTCAGTGAACAGCCTGAAGTAACTTTAATGATGTTATTTTTAAAATCTCCAACTAGGAGAATATTACGAAGGATAAGATTTCTCTTGTTTTCAATCCTAAATGTACCTTGAATTACGACCGATCCGAGTTCATCACCTTCTGCAATAAACTCATAATTACTTCGCAGGATAAAACCATTGTCAAACTCATAGTGACCTGGTTCTAGATATATTCTGACATCACCAGAGTGATTCAATACTGCATCACGAAAGCTCAGGCAGCCTTCACTTGTTCCTACTCTAATTTCTGTTACCATCCTAACCCCTTTCTCTTTTCACTCCCACCACCCTCTAATTCAAATGTAAAATGAGGGTTATTCTAAGATGCCAAACATAGGAATAAATCCATTGATACTCTACTTTATCAACTTCAATACCAATCAAAACTAATCCTTGATCCTTTAATTACCGACCTTCCAAAACCTGCCAATTTAGTATAGCCAAATCCAGAGGATAGGGGTCTGCCTCAGCCTGTTGTTCTGCGCTTCCCATGATGATTTCTTTTTCTTCCAGCAAGATAGCTGCGCTATCATCTGCCGCTAATTGATAAGTTTTTTTAATCCCTTCTCCTCTAAAGGAAGTCCATTCATACTGGGTCACAGTTCTGTCTGAATTGATAGTAAAACTAGCCCGATAGCCACCTACTGGCGCAACTTCAGAGTGAGCCAGATAGGTAGAAACAGATTGATTCAGATAGTAAACTGCTGCTCCGTACATAGCACCAGTACTGTCCTGCACTCCTGTAAACAATTCCTTGGTTCCATTGCCATCAATGTCATAAAAGGCATAGTGGGTAACTGTCCCTTCTGGATCCTCAGCAACTTTTGTGAGCGTTTCTGCATACAGACTCTCATAGTCTCTTTCAGCTGAGCTCGTCACTGTCTCTTGTTGGCTACTACTAGTCGTGGAACTAGAAGTTGAACTAGTGCTCGCTTTTGAGCTGGTTGACGAACTGCTTTCCAAACTAGTCGAAGAAGTGGTAGATGAGCTTGTTTCGACAGTACTTGAATTGCTAGTTGATGAACTTGTGTTACCACCCGTCAGTTGCTGAACGATTTCTAACTGGCAGCCACTGAGTAAGAATAAATTGGCTAGTGCAAGCCCCAGTGTTAGATACTTTTTCATTGTTTCACTCCTAATACAAGAAACTTATTTTTCTTTTTCTAGCGTGATTGTATTGTCTTGAATTTCGAGTGTTATTGTATCATCTTTAAGAGTATAGGTTGCTGTTTCATTGATTTCTTGTCCCATCATTGAACCAGACAAGTCCATCGTTTTCTTAGAGGTATCGATAGTCCCTTCTAGTTCCATATTAAAAATCATAGCTGTCACATCCATAGAAACATCTTTACCATCCACTACAAGGACATACTCTGCTCCGTCAGCTTGACCCTTATATGTACCATCAACAGATGGGGCACAAGCTGTTAAAACGACTGCAACGATTGTCAAAAATACTAATTGTAAAATCTTTTTCATAAATTTCTCCTTTTTACTTTACCCTTCAAGTTAAAACCATCGGGGTCATATTCCTTTTCATACAAAGATAGCATACTCTTCCAAACCTATTGTTTGGTAGGGGCGAAGAGTATGATACCCATATTCTATTCATTTATAGCCTTCCGACGCTTGATTGCGAGGGATAACCCTAAACCTAGTACCGTGAAACCAGCTAAACTAGACAAGATACTTTCATTACTTCCTGTTTGTGGTAGGCTAGCTGCCTGAACTGGAGCTTTTTCTACATCAAGGAATCGAGTTTGCTCTTTAGAAGTAGGCGCCATTCCGGTTGTCTTTATAGTTGATACATTTGATGGTGTATTTGTACCAATCGGTGCTGGGGTACCTGTGTTTTTCACTGTTCCTTGGTCATCACCAGTTTCTTCTGTCGGAGCCTTCACTTGTTCTTGGAGATTGTAAAGGTTCAGGAGATTTAGGTAGTGTTTGACAGCAAGGGAGTAGTTATCCTGTAATTCGGTCAACTTAGCAGATTCTTGTTGATATACTGCACATGCTTCCTCTCTGGCTTTCACAGCCTTGTCATAGGCTTCTTGTGCTTTGACCAAGTTTTCTTCAGCTTCTTGTAAACCTAAGAGTTTTGCCTTGGCATCTACCACTGCTTGTTTCGCGTTTGCTAAGTCCGTTTCCAAATTTTGAACTTCTTGGTTGAGTTGGTTTACTTTTGTTTTCAACTCATCAGCTTGGGCTTGTTTGGCTAGATAGTCTGAATACAAGTCAGCAGCCTTAGCTTGAGCCTGGTTAAGAACTGATTTAGCAGTAGCCAGTTTTTGAGCTTGTTCAGCTTTTTGGGCTGTTAGAGCATCTAGGGCATCCACAGCTTGGTCATATTTCACTTTAGCTTCTGACAATTTGGTTTTAGCTTCATCCAAGTTCGCTTGAGCTTTTGTTGTTTCACTTTCGGTAGACAACAAATCGTTGTAAGCATTTGTTGCTGATACAACATCGGCTTTCGCGTCATTTAAAGCCGTTACAGCTTGAGCCAAATCAGCTTTAGCACGGTTATGTGCCACATTAGCGATTGCCAATTGTGTTTTCGCTGTGGTTAGGGCGCTGGTGTCGCTTGTGAAGGTTACGTCTGCCGCGTGTACTAACTCATTAGCTTCAACAGCACTTGTGATGAGGCCTTCACCTGTGAATTGGTCTCTATATGTTGCGAAAACGTACCATGGTTTCAAATCATCGTTTAGATATCCACCGAGATTCATTGTTTCTTCATTGTGAACGTATAAGCCAATACTTTTAGCTTTGTCGAAATTATTCCAATGACCATAGTTGCTGTTTGCATCAATTAATGTCATGTACACCATTGAAGTGTTGAGTTCTTCCATCAATTCACGCAATGTTGGTGTTGTTCGATATGTGGTGTATGCTAGATTTTCGCCAGCTGAAACCGCAGTATTTGGGAATACTACTCTTTCACTTTCACGTAAGATTGTGAAGTCATGTTCAAATTCTGAATCTTTCGCATCATACATTTCGCTTCGGACTTTCGCCAATTCAATCATTTTTGTGTTGGCTGTAACTTTTGTCAATCCAATGGTTTCAGCTAAGGTGTTATAAACATCTACTGCGAACTGGTTTAATTGTTCGATTTGTTTGGTTGTCAAATTATCAAAATCTACAAGCTCATCGCCACCTGTAATGTTAAGTTTCCAATGTTGTTCTAGATTTTCTCTAATTTGTGCTGATTCAATAACCTGTTTCAACTCAGCTACAGTTTCTAGTGTTGGTATTTCTGAAAGGAATTTCGTAACGGCATCTTTTACGTTTTGTGGCAGATTGATATCAACCGTATAAGATACTTCGTTCTAAAGAGAATCTACAACTTCTTGCGCTTCTGTTACCTTGTTTGCTGTGTCTGCGACTTGTGCTTCCAAGCCAACGACTGTAGTTTGAGCATTGCTTTCAACTTCTTTAGCTGTGTCAAGGGCTGATTTAGCTTCTGAAATTTCTTGTGCCAAGGTTTGGTCTTTTGCTTCAGCTTCAACCAAGGCTTGTTCAGCTTCAGCTACATTTGCTTCTGCTGTAGCTACGTCTTGTTTTGCTGTATCTACACTAGCTTGGGCTTGCTCAACATTTACTGTTTGGTTTTCCAATTGTGAAACAGTTTCTTGAGCTGCGTCTGCTTGTGCTTGAGCTTCTGTATAAGCTGTGTTTGCTGTGTCAGCTACTACTTGTGCTTGGTCAGCTTGGGTTTGTGCTGTTGATGCTTCTTGTTTTGTTGATTCAAGCAAGGCTTCAGTTTCTGATACTGTAGTTTCTGCTTCAACAATTTCAGCTTCTACGGCTTGAATGGCTTCTGGTGTTGCTGTTTCTGCTGTTGCTTGAGCTGCTACAAGTGCTTCTTGTGCTGCTGCTTCAGCGGTTTGTGCTGCCTGCTTGGTCGTTAGTGCATCTGCAACCACCGTTTCTTGATGTTTGACCGCATCTCCAATAGTGCTAGCTTCTGCCTTAGCAGCTGCTACTTGTTCTTCCGTCACTTGATTGGTCGTCGGTGTTGCAGTTTCGTTAGCTGTTGTTGGTGTCGTGTCCAGCGTATCGGCACTTGCTTCCACACCTGAGAAACTAACCACTCCTGTTGCAAGAACGGCTGAGGCAAGGGTCACTGTCTTTAACAAGTCTTTCTTATTCATATAAGCTCCTTTTATATTGTATCACTACTATTGTACCCCCCCCCCCCGAAGCCTTTTGTCAAGCGGTTTTGCTTGATTTTTTGTATATTTTTAGTTGCTTTTCAATGCCTTTTTTTCTTTTGCTTGATGGATAGACATCCACTATCTCTGGAGGGGGAACAATGCACGAATGAGACAGGATCTCCCCAATAGTCTATCAAATTTTTTTTCTTAAAAATAGCCAAGCAAACTATTGTTTCAATTTAACTTGTAAAGCGGAAATTTCTTCTGATTTTTTCAATACAGGTAACTATAGTTTCATCTAGTTCTCATTCTGAAAATGAAAAAAGCAGCCACGGCTGCTCCTTACTAATATCGATGACCGACTGAATCGGTCAAATCTATTCCGGTTTTATTGAGTTTATTAAAGATTTCCCGAAATTCGATTAACCGGCGCATATTAGCCTCGGTGGGTATGAGATTGGTATCTGCTTCAAGATAGGTAATGATGTTTCGGGCACGAGGGATGGCGGACTTATCATTTTGCCGTAGAAGATTGTAAACGGCCCGCATTTCGATGCGACAGAGTTCTCTCACCAAAAAATGCTTGGCAGGGTGGGGGAAATTCTTGATTTCTTCAGCCAAGGTTCCAGCCTTGAGATAGTAGCCTTTTTCGGAAAAGTAGTCGATCATAAACCCCAGATTCAATAGGGACTGAATAGCTGTATCAAAACTCTTGGTCGTTTTATAGGTGTCCAGATAGAACTGTGTCATTTTTTCATTGAGTTCATAGGAACAATGTTGAAAAATTTGCACATGCAAGTCATGTTCTAGGACATTGAGGAAGGTGATTTTTTTTAGATGATGAATCATCCTTTCTTCTATCTCCTTCTTCCTATCCAGATTGCTACCCTTACTATAGTCTGTAAACATGTATGCAACCAAGTCCAACATTAATTGCTTGAGTTCGGGATTATCCTTAACATAATCCCCCATTTGTTCATTAAACTGTTGACGAAAATCAAGACTGTTGACCTGTTGTCGTCTATTTTCTGCCCAAACTTGCAAATAATAATCGATACTATCCCCTTGATAACGAAAGGCAAAATCCTCCCAGGTGACACCGATCGAAATCAGGAGACGACTGAAGTTCTCAACACTGATTCCCTTCTCCTCTTTTTCAAACTGGCTGAGAAATTGTGGACTCACAATACTTCCAGCCGCTTCCTTTAGAGATAATCCTCGCTTTTCTCTCAATTCTTTAAAAGTACGGCCAAATGGATGCAAATCTGACATAGGATTCCTCCCTTTCTGTATATCTATGTCATCTATTATAACCGACTTTGCTATCTTTTGGGAGGTGGTTTAACTAATAGTTTCTTTTTTCTTTCATAAAATGCCATTTATTCATTTTTTAAACCTTCATGAAACTATAGTTTACTTCCTATCTAGCTTTTTCGACTACTAGAAAAAATCGCCACCAGCAATACTGCTCCAAAGACTGACGGTACCAAAGCCATACCAGCAAACTGTGGACCCCAGTCACCAAAGAGCAGTTGCCCAATCCATGAACCTGCAAGTCCAAGGATGATATTTCCAAGACAGCCACGACGGTCATCTGACGAAGTAAGAGCACCTGCAAGCAAGCCAATAATGGCTCCTGCGATAATACTTGATAACATCTTCTATCCAGAATGTTTTCAGCATACCAGAAATATAATACATATTTGCATTTTATGATATAATTATTTAGTAGAAAAGTGAAGACGGTGGCTCTTGAGTTTCTGAAAGTGAGGTGATGCCTATGGGCAATTCATCAAAATCTAACAGAAAGGAGGAGCATTCTTTTGACAGCTTTTGAAGTTGTACAAACGATTCTAGCTTTTGGTGGCTTTACCATTGCTTTAATCAGCTTGTGCTATAAAATCTTCAAAGAAAATGACAAAAAATAACCCGTCCCCACTTTTGACCGAGTTGTTGGACGAGTTATAGTCTAATATAAACGAGTCACCGTCTTTTTAACGGTTCTACGTCAGGTGGTTGTTATCGCAACTACCTTTTTCTATTTCTATTATAACACGAAAGCTATGAAAAGCAACTTTTAATAATATCGGCATACCAGTAAATTTATCCGACTTTTTCAGAAAAAATCGGATAATAGAATTATTTTAGTTAATTCCGTCTAGAACTAGAAAAAATCGCCACCAGCAATACTGCTCCAAAGACTGACGGTACCAGGGCCATACCAGCAAACTGTGGACCCCAATCACCAAAGAGCAACTGTCCAATCCATGAACCTGCAAGTCCAAGGATGATATTTCCTATACAGCCACGACGGTCATCTGATGAGGTCAAAGCCCCAGCAATTAAGCCAATAATAGCACCTGCGATAATACTTGATAACATTCTGTATTCCTCCTATTCTTATAAAATAAGACTGGTTGCCCAGTCTTATATCATATCATTAGATAGCCCACTCACCGTCACGGAAGATTGGCACACGAGTGCCGTCTTCACGGATACCGTCAATGTTCATCTTGTTAGAACCAATCATGAAGTCCACATGGACATCTGAACGGTTAAGGCCTGCTTCTTTGAGCTCTTCTTGGCTCATTTCTGTACCACCTTCGATAGAAAAGGCATAGGCTTGGCCAATCGCCAAGTGGTTTGAGGCATTTTCATCAAAGAGGGTGTTGAAGAAAGTCACACCTGATTGAGAGATTGGGCTCTTGTCTGGTACAAGGGCAACTTCACCAAGACCGCGTGCTCCAGCGTTGTCAAAGACCAATTTCTTCATGACTTCGTCGCCTTTTTCAGCCGTTACATCCACGATTTCACCATCTTTGAAGGTTACTTTGATTCCTTCGATGATGTTACCGTTGTAGCTGAGTGGTTTTGTTGATGTTACATAGCCATCTGCCACACGGTAGTCAGGTGCTGTGAAGACCTCTTCTGTTGGCATGTTGGCAATAAAGTGTTCACCTTGGGCATTGACCGAACCAGCCGCTTCCCACAAGTGATTCTTCGGCATACCGAGAACGAGGTCAGTTCCTGGTGCTGTGTAGTGCAATTTGACAAACTGCTCGTCGTTAAGCACCTTAGCCTTAGCCACCAAGCGTGCTTCGTGCTCTTCCCAAGCCTTGATTGGATCTTCCTCGTAGATACGGCAGGTCTTGAAGATTTGGTCCCACAGGAGGTCCACTGCCTCTTCGTCAGACGCTGCATTCGGAAAGACTTTTTTGGCCCATTCCAAACCAGAGGCTGCACCGAGTGTCCAGCTGATTTTGTTAGCTTGGGATGCTTGCCGCATTGGGTTCAAGGCCTGGCTAAGTGCGCGTGCGTTGCGAGACAATTTCTCTGGATCAACGCCATCGTAAGCACCTGGGTCATCAGACAAGACCACCAAACGGCTTGCCTTGCGCTCCAAGAGGTAGTTCATTTCTGTGATACGTTGTGGATGAACTTGTTCCAAGAGTTCCACATCGACATTAACCAAACGTTCACGCGCAATCACATCGTCCAACCAGTTGACCAAGACTTCCTTAGCACCGTGAGCGTAAGCTTCTTTGACAATCAAACGAGCCAACTCAGCCTGTTCTACACCGATAGTCAATTGAACCGTGTGACCAGGTTGGACATTGATACCTGTTGAAACTAAGAGTTTAGCGTATTTTGCAAGATTTTCTTTAAAATTTGGTAGTACCATTTTTTTCTCCTTTGTACTTTGAAATACCCTATTATTGTATCATATTTTGAAGCTAGACTGACAAAAAAACTTCCTGCTGATACAGGAAGTCTCAGATTCTATCCGACAGTCTTACACTCACCTGGACAGACTGACAACGGATATTTCCAATTTTCGCAGAGTATTAGTTACCAAAAACTTTTACACGGTCAGCATCCGCCATGTAGTCTTTGTCTGCTGCTGGAGCTGCAATGCTACCGAATGGTGCTTGGGCACGGAGTTTCCAGTTAGCTGGGATACCGTATTTTTCAGCAACTTGTGCATCAACCAATGGGTTGTAGTGTTGTACATTCATACCGATATTTTTCTCAGCGAAAGCCAACCATACTGCGTACAAGTTGATACCGTGAGCTTGTTCAGACCAGATTGGGAAGTTTTCAGCATAAAGTGGGAAGCTTTCTTGCAAGCCTTTGACAACATCTTGGTCTTCGAAGAACAAGATAGTACCAGCACCTGACGCAAAGCTAGCCAAGCGACCTTTTGTTGCTTCAAAAGCCTCTGCTGGTGTTACTTTTTCCAATTCGCTGTAGGCAATTTCGTTCCAGAAAGCATCTGATTCAGCACCGAAAAGTACAACTGCAAGGCTTGATTGTGAGTTGAAAGCTGATGGAGATTCTTTCATGGCTTTCTCTACGAGTGCTACTACTTCTTCATTTGATACTGGCAATTCTTTACCAAGTGCATAGATAGAACGACGAGTTTCTTGAAGTTTTGCAAAGTTTGACATATAGTTTCCTCTTTTCTTATTGTTACTACATAGTAGTTTTTATCACTATGTAGAGATTATATACCTATTAACAACATTAGTCAAGAGGTTTGACTTCATTTTTTAAAAAAATTCACTGCTTCCAAAAGAAACAGTGAACAGGTGTTTAAAACAAATCATCAAAGAGACTGAGCTGGTTATCTTCTGGCATTTTGCCGAGGATGCCCATCTCATCCATTTTTTCAACAAGCGTGCTAGATAGACCTCCCCGTTTACGGAGTTCTGTCTTGGAGAGGAATTCTCCCTCGGCACGCGCCGCCACAACCTGCTTGGCTACGTTTTCTCCCAGACCATCCATAGCGACGAATGGGGGGATGAGGGTGTCTTCTTCAATCAAGAAGTCAGTCGCATGAGACTTGTAAAGGTCCAGCTTACCGAACTTGAAACCACGTTCCAGCATCTCATTGACCAATTCAAGCGTGGTGTAGAGGTCCTGTTCAACGTTTGAGGCTTCATTGTTTTTCTTCTTAAGGGCAATTTCTTCCATCTTAGCCTTGACTTTATCTAAACCACCAGACATGGTCGCCAAATCAAAGGCCTTGGCCCGAATAGAGAAATAAGCACAATAGTAGTAAATAGGATAGTGAACCTTGAAATAAGCAACCCGCAAGGCCATCATAACGTAGGCAGCCGCGTGGGCTTTAGGGAACATGTACTTGATTTTTCCACAGGATTCTATGTACCAGTCTGGCACCTTGTTATCCTTCATAGCTTGGATATAGCCATTTCGCTCTTCCTCGGAAATCTTGAGCCACATGCCCTTCCGCACCCGTTCCATGATGTTAAAGGCCATCTTAGGTGGCAAACCTGCGTGCATGAGATAAACCATGATGTCATCCCGACAACCGATAACGGTAGATAGGTCGGCAATTCCCGCCTTGATCAAATCCTGGGCATTGCCCAACCATACGTCCGTACCGTGAGATAGTCCAGACAGCTGTAATAGTTCTGCAAAGGTGGTCGGTTTGGTTTCCTCCACCATCCCCCGTACAAAGTTGGTCCCAAACTCGGGAATCCCCAACATACCGGTCGGTGTGCCAATCTGCTCTGGGGTAACTCCCAGAATTTCCGTGCCAGAAAAGAGGGCCATGACACCTGGGTCATCCGCCGGAATAGTCTGTGGATCGATGCCAGACAAGTCCTGCAATTTACGAACCATGGTCGGGTCATCGTGCCCTAGGACATCGAGCTTGAGAACGTTCTCGTCAATATCGTGGAAGTTGAAGTGAGTAGTCTGCCAGTTGGCGGTCACATCATCGGCCGGGTACTGAACAGGCGTAAAGTCATAGACATCCATGTAATCAGGGAACACGATAATTCCCCCTGGGTGCTGACCTGTCGTCCGTTTGACACCTGCCGCTCCAGCAGCCAAGCGTTCTACTTCCACATCTCGATAGAATTTGCCATAATCCCGCTCATAGCCTCGAACAAAACCATAGGCAGTCTTAGCGGCCACCGTACCAACCGTTCCTGCACGGAAAGCATTTTCTTCACCAAAAATATCCCGAACATCCAAATGGGCAGACGGTTGGTCATCCCCTGAGAAGTTCAAGTCAATATCGGGAACCTTGTCACCATCGAAACCAAGGAAGGTCTCGAAAGGAATGTCCTGACCATCTTTTTTATACTTGGTGCCACATTCTTCACAGTCCTTATCTGGCAGGTCAAAACCTGAACCATAGGAACCGTCTGTGATAAATTCACTGTGTTGACAATTTGGGCAGACATAGTGAGGAGGCATAGGGTTTACTTCCGTAATCCCAATCATGGTGGCAACGAAACTGGAGCCGACAGACCCCCGTGAACCAACCAGATAGCCTCGTTCATTTGACCGTTGCACCAACATCTGCGATGCCAGGTAAATCACGGCGAAGCCATTACCCAGAATGGACGTCAACTCCTTCTCAATCCGCAGATCGATAATATCTGGCAGAGGATTGCCATAAATCTCGAAAGCCTTCTGGTAGGTCAACTCCGCCACTGTCTCTTCTGCCTTTTCAATATAGGGCGTGTAGAGGTCAGTCTTGACCACTTCCACATCCTCGAAACGGTCCAGCATGGCATTTGGATTAGTGATGACAATCTCACGCGCCTGCGCCTCGCCTAGGAAGGCAAATTCATCCAGCATTTCACTGGTAGTACGGAAATGCGCCTTGGGCAGGGGAGCAGGCTGGGCATTCTCACCATTGCCGATAGTCCAGTTAATCGGCGAACTTTGGCCCAAGGCCCGCACAATAATTTCACGATAAATTTCTTCCTCGGGGTCAATATAGTGGACATTACCCGTCGCAAGAACAGGCAGATTAGCCCTGCGACCGACCTCAATCAACTGCTTGATGGTCTCCTCAATCTCGCCCATGTTCTTGAATTGCTCCTTGGCAATCATGGGCGCGTAGAGGGCTGGAGGCATGACCTCGATAAAGTCATAGTAGGTAGCCTTCTTAACCGCATCGTCAATGCCCTTGGACAAGAGTTCGTCGAAGACTTCACCCTCTTGGCAGGCCGTTCCCAAAATCAAGCCTTCTCGATGAGCATCCAGCACCGTCCGCGGAATCCGAGGAACACCCTCAAAATACTGGGTATTGGACAGGGAAACCAGCTTGAAGATATTTTTCAGCCCAACCTGATTGACCACATAGAGCGTAGCGTGTTTGACGCGGGCCTTCTTATAAGAATCCTCCGCCACCAATTCTGTATTGAGCTGGTTGAGATTGGTCAGATTGTGTTTCTCCAAGGCTTCTTTTAAGAAGATAAAGAGTAGGCGACCAGTGGCCTCCGCATCATAATTGGCCATGTGGTGATGCTCAAGAGCAACACCAAATCGCTTGGTCAAGGCTGCCAAACCGTGCCGCTTGTAGTCTGGATAAAGGTTTCGGGCAAATTCTAGCGTATCGATAACCGGTTGGCTGATGATAGGCATGCCAGCTCGCTCGTAGTTGACATTCATGAAACCAATGTCAAAGGTGGCATTGTGGGCAACCATGATGGAATCCTGGCAGAAGTCCTGAAACTCCCGCAGAACTTGCTCCAAGGGCTTGGAACCACGCACATGCTCATCCGTAATCCCTGTCAGTTCAGTCGTAAATTTACTGAGCGGGTGACCTGGGTCAATAAATTCATCAAATTCCGCAATGATATTGCCCTTGTGCATCTTAGAGGCCGCTATCTGAATGAGGGCATTGTTGACCGCAGAAAGTCCGGTCGTCTCCACGTCAAAGACTACATAAGTCGCATCTGACAAGACCAAATCCGTCTCATTGTAGACAATAGGCACCGAGTCCTCAACGATATTGGCTTCCATACCAAAAATAGCCTTAATCCCTGCCTTGCGGGCTGCATGGTAACCATGAGGGAAGGACTGGACATTGCCGTGGTCGGTAATAGCAACCGCCTTGTGCCCCCAGGCTGCAGCCCGTGCCACCAAGTCCTCAACGGCAGGAAGGGCATCCATGGTTGACATGTTGGTATGGGCATGAAATTCGACCCGTTTCTCACCTTCTGGCATCAGGTCCTTGCGGATTTCCTTCTTGACTTCTTGGATTTCCTGGACATTCATGGTCAGATCACGGGTAAAATTGTTGGTCTCCACATTTCCCCGCACCCGGAGCCATTGCCCCTTCTTTATCATGCTAAATTTCTGGGCCTCTTCCTCATTTTTAGCCCATTTTTGCAGGGTAAACGAAGAGGTGTAGTCGGTCATCTTGAAGTTGATAATGACCCGTCCCGTCTTGGTTGTCTTGTGCTCCGCCTCAAAGACTAGCCCCTCAAAGACCACGCGGTTTTCCTCACTGTCGACCTCAATCATAGGCGTAATCTCCGCCTTATCGATGGCTACCTTGGCAGGCCGGTTGGTCTTCTTATATTCTGGGACAAATGGCTGAGCTGCCTCTGGTGGTGGCGCCATCTGTGCTAGTTGTTCCAGAGCAGCCAGATTTTCCTCATTGGCCTGCTGGTAAATTTGCTCATTCTGATTCTGGAAGTCCGCAGCCTGTTGCTCGGTCATGGTTTGACAAACTTCGATGTCCACCTTGAGATTTGCAAAGCCAAAACGGGCGTATTGCTCGACTAGATTTGGCAGATGATTCTTGCGAAAATGAACCGTGTCAATGGTTTCAGGTCCCTTGATCCAGAGAACACCATCCCGATAGACGACTTCCAGCGGCTGAAAGAGGGCCTTGAAACCAGCACTCTGGCAGAGCTCCTCCGTAAAGGCCTCCGGATAGTAGGCCACCAGCAAGTCACCGTCGTAGGCTTCCAAATCCGTCACAATGGCAAAACGGACCCTATTGCCCATCTTTTCAAACTCAGTAGCTAGCCTTGCCTTGAAAAGCTGATAATCCAGGAGGGTCAAGGGAGCAGGCAAGCGGAAGGTAAATTCCCAGAGCTTGCTGACCTTATGCAGGACAACCTTCTCAATCTTTCCAGATGAAAAAGCCTCTGATTGCCGAGCATCAAGAGGCATATTGATCTGTTGGAGCAAGAGTTGAAACTTATCTGACATGTTGATTTCCTTTGAATGTTGTTAGGATTATTTTACCACAATCCAGCCCAATTTTCGAGGGGAAGACTATGGCAAGTCCTGACTGCATTCACCTTTCTACCAGGCAGCCGCATCCGTATCCGCTAGCAGATAATCCAGCCACTTACGGTCTTTCAAGCGACAGAGGGTCACCGAAATCCCAGCCATGTCTAAGCTGGTCATCAATCTTCCCTGCTTGATAAAAGGAAGCTGCAGGCCCTGCAAATCTAGAAATTGGCAGATAGCATTCGTGAAGATTCCCAATTCCAACTCTGAAACGGTACCCAAATTGTTGACCAAAAGGATATAATCTTCACCCTCTCGCCAGTGGAATTTTATCTTTAATTTGTTGACGATTTCATTGGCCAACTGCTCAGCCGATTCAAAAGTGACCGTCCGGTAACCTTCCTCCCCGTGAATCCCCATGCCGTAGGAAATCTTGCCCTTTTCCAGCTGAAAGAGGGGTTGGTCATGCCCAGGAAAATGAGCAGAGCTGGTCGCAAAGCCAATGGTAGCAATCTCCGTCGCCAATTCTAGGCCAAGGGCCTCCAGTTCAGCCAAACTGGCCCCAGCCTGAGCCGCAGCACCTAATATTTTATGCAAGAAAATAGTACCCGCCAGCCCCCGATGCCGCATCTGAAATTGCTTTTTGGGTTCGACAGAAATATCATCGTGGGAAACAATATAGCGGACATCGATTCCTTCCTGACGCGCCTGTTTAATGGCCTGGCCGAAGCCTGCTAAATCAGCCTCGAAATTCTTGACAATGACAAAGACACCCTGGCCTCTATTGATATGGCGGATAGCTCTTAAAATCTGCTCTGGAGTCGGTGGAATAAATATTTTCCCATAGACAGCGGCAGTCAGCATACCCTGGCCGACAAAACCAATATGGGCCGGTTCATGCCCGGAACCACCACCCGACAAAATCGGCACCCAGTCCTCGGCCTGATGTTTATCCACAATAATGGGATAATTCTCCAGTTGCTCCAAATGAGGATGAGCCAGCAAGAGCCCATCTATATAGGATTGTAGCAAGTCTTCCTCCTGATAAAATAATGGCAATTGACTCATTGTCCTCTCCCTCCTTCAAGTGATTGCAACAAGACGGAAACTAGGTTCCGATAGGAAGTATGTAGCTGGTGATTGGGGTCAACCACCCCCGCCTCAATAAAGCCCACCAAACCCTTGGTATGGTAGGCTAATAGGAAGAGCCTTAACGACCCTACTACTTCTACCTCTTGCTTAACAGACCACTCATCTATGATTTTTTCCAACAAAAGCCTAACATAGTCAGATAAATAGCTCCTGAAGTCATTCTGCTCATTGACTGAAAAAATCCGTGCATAAAAAGACTGGTTGCTGTCGAAATAGTAAAGTAACTCATCCAACAACTTCCATCCACTAATATAATTCAAATTATCCGTAATCTGCTCTTCCAGCTCCGTCTTAAAAATCCAATCTAAGAGCTCATACTTGTCTAGGAAATGATTGTAGAAGGTCTGGCGACGGATAGCAGCCTCCTGCATAACCTCTACCACAGACACCTTCTCAAATCCCTTTTCAATCAACTGCTTTTTAAATGCCTTTGCGATGCGCTTTTTGGTCAGCAATGAAGTGCCCATGCTGCCTCCCTTCTGGTCTCTCCTATCTTATTATACATTATCAGATACACTTATGTAAAAAAAGGGACAAAATTGACCAATTGTCCCTTTAATTTGCCTACACAATACAATATAATAATCTTAGTATTATATCACGGAGGTTTTCTCATGAAAAAAATTATCAATCAACCTGAAAATGTTGTTGACGAAATGCTCAATGGCCTGGTCTTTATGCACAATGACCTGGTAGAACGTATAGAGGGCTTTGAAGTCATTGTCCGCAAGGCAGAAAAGACTGGCAAGGTCGGTATCATCTCTGGAGGAGGCTCTGGCCACGAACCATCTCATGCAGGCTTTGTCGGTAAAGGTATGCTGTCTGCTGCTGTCTGTGGCGCAGTATTTACCTCCCCAACACCGGACCAAATCCTAGAGGCAATCAAGGCAGCCGATGAAGGTGCCGGGGTCTTCATGGTCATTAAGAACTACTCTGGTGACATCATGAACTTTGAAATGGCCCAAGAATTGGCAGAAATGGAAGGTATCGAGGTCGCAAGTGTAGTTGTCGACGATGATATTGCCGTGGAAAATAGCCTCTATACCCAAGGTCGACGCGGGGTTGCTGGAACCATCCTAGTTCATAAAATTCTCGGACATGCTGCTGAACAATGCCAGTCTCTCGCTGCCATCAAAGAGTTGGCCGACAAATTAGTTCCACAGATTAAGACAATTGGTCTGGCCCTATCTGGTGCAACCGTTCCTGAAGTAGGAAAACCTGGCTTCGTTTTAGAAGAAGATGAGTTTGAATATGGGGTCGGCATCCACGGCGAACCTGGCTATAAGAAGGAAAAATTGCAACCGTCCGCAACATTGGCAGCCGAATTGGTTGAAAAATTAGCCAAAGGCTTTGAGCTCAAAGAAGGCGAACATTACGGTCTTCTCATCAATGGTCTAGGCGCAACCCCACTCATGGAGCAGTATGTCTTTGCCAACGACGTAGCTAAACTATTGCTGGAAAAAGGCATTGAGGTAGACTACAAGAAAATCGGCGATTACATGACATCAATTGATATGGCTGGCCTATCATTGACCCTTATAAAATTAGAAGAACCAAGCTGGCTAGAGGCTCTAAACGCCCCTGTACAAGTAGCCGGCTGGTAGGAGAAAAACTATGGATGTAAGAACAGCATTGGCTTGGATGACACGATTCAACGAAAAAATTCAAGCAAACAAGGATTACCTAAGCGAGCTGGACACCCCTATTGGTGATGGTGACCATGGAGGCAATATGGCCCGTGGGATGGCTGCTGTTATGACTGAACTGGATGGCAAGGAATTTGCCAGTGCGGACCAGATTTTCAAAATTGTAGCCATGCAACTGCTCAGTAAGGTAGGTGGTGCCTCTGGTCCCCTCTACGGTTCGGCCTTTATGGGTTTGTCCAAGGCTAGCCAAGCTGGTGCTGAACTGGCTTCTATGTTACAAGAAGGCCTGGATATGATTCAAAAACGCGGCAAGGCGGATCTGGGCGAAAAAACCATGGTCGACGTCTGGACCCCTGTCATCTCTGCCATTAGGGAAGACAAACTCACTCCTAATCTGATTCAGGAAATTGTCCAAGCTACTGCTGATACACTTGCGACTAAGGGACGTGCTTCCTATGTTGGCGAACGTTCTGTCGGCCACATCGATCCTGGTTCTTACTCATCTGGCCTACTCTTTGAATCCCTCCTGGAGGTGACAGGTTCATGACAAAAACTGGCATTTTACTAGTCTCCCATTCCAAAAATCTTGCCCAGGGGATTATCGATTTAGTCTCGGAAGTAACTCAGGACGTTTCTTTGACCTACTGCGGTGGCTTGGAGGATGGTTCAATCGGCACTAGCTTTGAGACCGTCCAGGCAAAGTTAGAAGAAAATGATGCAGACACCATCTTAGCCTTTTTCGACCTAGGAAGCGCTCGGATGAATATCGAAATGGTTGCTGATTTTTCAGAAAAAGAAGTCCTGATTCAGACTGTTCCCGTCGTTGAAGGCTGCTATACAGCTGCCGCTCTCCTGCAGGCAGGAGCTGATTTAGAAACCATTTTGCACCAATTACAGGAGCTTGAAATCAAAAAATAGATTCATTATTAAACGAGCCTGGGCAAAAAGCCTAGGCTCGTTTTCTTTAGTTTGTGTCACCATCTCAGCTCAGGGGTTGATTGGGGTTTCACAGTTTGGGGAACTGTGAAAGGTGGGAAATTGGGATTGTGAAACAATCCTCAGCACTTCGCGTTTTACGCTCCGAACCAGACCTTTACGTTATGATGCGAACTGAGTTCGCTCAATTTCCAACCTTCAACTGTCTCCCAAACAGTTGAAGCTGTGCGGGGAAAATGAACTCTCTTTTCATCTATCGAGTTCTTTCTCGCTCCCGAACTAAAAATCACATAATAAAATAGTTAGAGGCTGGACTTTATGCCCAACCTCTCCTTTATTTGTTACTTATTCAAAATTTTCAAAGTTTCCAAGAGCTGGTCGACATGGACTTCGACAGTGTCACCAGTGCCCTTGATTTTGACTTCGACCACGCCGTCGGCAGCTTTCTTACCGACGGTCACACGGATTGGCAAACCGATCAGGTCGCTGTCTGAGAATTTCACTCCGACGCGTTCATTGCGGTCATCGGTCAAGACTTCATAACCAGCACCGATTAAGCTAGCTTCGATTGACTGAGTTAATGCCATAGCTTCTTCGTCCTTAACATTGACTGGGATCAAATGTACATCAAACGGTGCCAATTCTTTAGGGAAGTTGATGCCCCAAGCATAACGGTATTCACCTTTTGGTGTCTTGTTAACAAAGAGACGAGCGTGTTGCTCAAGAACTGCTGACAAGAGACGACTAACACCGATTCCGTAGCATCCCATGATAATCGGCATAGAACGACCATTCTCATCCAAGATGTTGGCATTCATGCTATCTGAATAACGGGTACCCAGTTTGAAGATATGACCGATCTCAATACCGCGAGCAAAGTTGAGAACTCCGTGTCCATCTGGAGAAGGCTCCCCTTCCTTGACTTCACGAATATCCACATACTCAGTCACTTGGAAATCACGCCCTGCATTGGCACCTGTATAGTGGAAACCATCTTCGTTAGCACCAACTACAGCGTTCTTCACATCTTGCACTTTGCGGTCGGCGATAATCTTGATATTTTCTGGTAAACCAACTGGGCCAAGAGAACCAAAGCCTGCACCGAAGACTTTTTCTGCATCTGCTGGACTAGCCGCATCAAAGAAATCTGCGCCGAGGTAGTTTTTCAATTTGACATCGTTGACCTGGTCATTGCCGACAAGGAGGGCAACAACTGGCTCACCATCTGCCATAAAGAGCATGGTTTTGATGGTTTGCTCTTCAGCGACATTCAAGAAGGCTGCCACTTCGTCGATGGTTTTAGCATCTGGTGTAGCAACTTTAACCAAGTCTTCTTCGACGACAACTGCTGTACTTGGTTTGTACTCGCTGGTTGCCATTTCCAGGTTGGCAGCATAGCCTGACTCGCTAGAGTAGGCGATGGTATCTTCACCAGACACAGACCAAGCCAAGAGTTCTGCCTTGATCGCTTCAAGAACATCCTCTGGTATTTCCTCAAAAGAAGCAACCGACTTATCCAAGACAACCCAACGGTCCAGATCAGTACGGTCTGGGGTAATAGCCATAAACTCCTGGCTATCCTTACCACCCATGGCACCACCGTCACCGATGATAGCCTTGAACTCCAATCCTGCACGAGTGAAAATAGCCTCGTAAGCTGCCTTATAGTCATCGTAGGTCTGGTCTAAACTATCATAGCTAGCGTGGAAGCTGTAACCGTCTTTCATGATAAACTCACGACCACGGAGAAGCCCGTTACGAGGACGTTTTTCATCACGGTATTTTGGCTGGATTTGGTAAATGTTGAGTGGCAACTGCTTGTAAGATTGCACCGCATCACGCGCCAATAGTGTCACCGTTTCTTCGTGAGTTGGACCCAAGATAAAGTCAGAACCCTCACGGTTTTTGAGCTTGTAGAGGTCATCACCGTAGGTTTCATAACGGCCAGACTCGCGCCAAATGTCCGCTGACAAGAGGGCTGGTGCCAAAAATTCAATGGCATCAATCTTGTCAAACTCCTCACGCATGATATTTTTTGCTTTTTCAATCACACGGTTAGCCAATGGCAAGTAGCTGTAAATACCAGCAGAAATCTGACGGACATAACCCGCACGCAACATCAAAGCGTGGCTAATCACCGACGCATCCGAAGGCATCTCCCGCAAAGTAGGGATAATCATTTTAGACTGTTTCATATTAAGATACGGAGGTCGTAAAAAACGACTGAAAATTAGGAAACTGGCGCAATGTGCTTGCACATCAGTCAGTTTATCTATTTTTCGAGTTTTTAGACCGAGTTCAATTACGAACCTCCTCTGTTCCTTTCTTTTTCGTAGTTTTCAGAACTTCCTGCATATCGCACACATTCAATTCCTTTCTTAGCTAGATTTTAGAAGAAGACACGCATAATATCATTCCAGGTCACAACTAGCATAAGAACAACCATAATGGCAACTCCTGCTAGAGTGATGTAAGATTCTGTCTCTTGTTTGAGCGGTTTTTTGCGAATGGCTTCTAGGATATTCATCACAATCTTACCGCCATCTAGGGCTGGAATAGGAATAAGGTTAAAGATTCCGAGGTTAATGGACAGGGCAGCCATCAATTGCAGGACGTTTGCCCACCCACTTTCGGCAGCCTGGGCACTAACGCTGTATATCGCAACAGGTCCACCCAACTGTTTAACATCAAAATTAGCAATCAGGTTTTTCAGGGCTGTGACAATCATGAGAGCTGTCGCTCCGGCCTGCTGGATACCACCAATAATCTTGTCCAAGACACCCGTCTTCAAAATAGGGGAAACACCTAGTCTGTAGGCGCCATCTTCCTGCTTGGCAGTCACAGACACATTCTTCTCAGTCCCATCCTGCTCCACAAGCAAGTCAAACTTAGGAGCACTGCTAGCATCCTGCACTGCCTGTCCAATCACCTTAGAAATATCGGCGTAAGAATCTGTTACCTGACCATTGACCGAGAGAATCTTATCTCCAGTCTCTAATCCAGCAGCTGCAAGGGCACTACCCTCTACAACTGTCACCTGATTGCTAGACGTGTCGGCCACACCGCCCTGCATGAACATAAGCAGGATGAAGGCCAAAACACCGAGGATAAAGTTGTTCATGGGACCCGCAAAGTTAGTCATGAGCCGACCCCAGATCGTCGCATTTTGATACTGGACATCCAGCGGTGCAATGCGGACTTCCGTCCCATCTTCCTCGACAATGGTCGCGTCGTGGTCCACCTTATAGGTCTTGGTCTCATCCAGGACCAGACCAGTGATTTCCAGCCTATCTTCAAAGTCAAAGCCGGTCACATTCATGGGCAGACTGTTGACATCAAAGCCCTTACCCGATAGGTTGATTCGAGTCACAATGCCGTCTGAATTGAGGGTCAAACTGGCCGGTGTCCCGGTCTTAATCTCCGTCTTGTCCTCGCCCCAGCCAGCCATACGAACATAGCCGCCAAGCGGAAGAATACGAATCGTATAGGTCGTCCCGTCCTTGCCCGTATGAGCGAAAATTTTCGGACCCATACCAATGGCAAATTCCCGAACCAGGATGCCTGCTTTTTTGGCGAAATAGAAGTGACCAAATTCATGGATAACCACAATCACGCCAAAGATAAAAATAAATGCTAAAATTCCCTTCATGGAACCTCCTTAAAATAAGCCGAAGAAGTGCATGATTGGAAAGACAAAAATGACACTGTCAAAACGATCCAAGATACCGCCATGCCCTGGAATCAAATTACCAGAATCCTTGACACCAAAACGGCGCTTGATAGCACTCTCAACCAGATCTCCAAACTGGGCCACGACAGAAAATACAGCCGCCAAGACCAGCATCAAGGGAATTGAATAGACGTCACGAATTTCCTTGGAGAAGATGAGATAGATGGCTGCCACTACAACTGCCGAAGCAATCCCACCGAGAAAACCTTCAATAGATTTATTGGGTGATACCAGAGGAGCCAGCTTGCGTTTGCCAAACTGACGACCAAGCATATAGGCACCAATATCCGTCGCCCAGACAAGCAGCAGGGCAAAGAATAGCTTGTTGAGACTATCCATACGCGCCAGGGCCAGATTGTGGAAACCAACCCCGATATAAAAACTGCTGGCAATAGGATAGACCACTTCTGAGTAAGTATAGGTGCCTGTATGGAAAACGATCGAACCCATCAGAATAAAGACAATGACCGTAAAGGCCACATAGTTCCCATCCGTCGGCAAAAATGGCAGATAGTTCTCAAGCGGAAGGGTCAAGACAAAACTTCCCAGCATGGACAGGATACCCTCAATGGAATTAGGCGCCAGCTTGTACATCCGCATCAATTCCGCAGTAGCCAGCATGGCCAAGAGCCCCAGCACCAACTGGAAGGTCACCCCACCAATATATATAACAGGGATAAAGAGGGTCAGTGCAACGACCGCCGATATCACCCGTGTTCTTAGTTCCTTTGTCATCATTTCTCCTTACACACCACCAAATCTTCTGTGGCGACGATTGTATTCTTTTATGGCTAATAGCAGAGCTTCTCCATCAAAGTCCGGCCAGGCCACGTCAGTGAAGTAGAGCTCACTGTAGGCTATCTGCCAGGGCAAAAAATTACTGAGACGGAGTTCACCACTGGTCCGAATGACCAAATCAGGGTCTCGCAGGGAAACCGGCAAACTACCTGTATACAGATAATCAGCAATCAGCTTGTCATCAATATCCCCTGGATTGAACTTAGCATCCAAAATATCCTGCGAGATCGCCTTAATCGCACGAGACAGCTCATCACGACCGCCATAATTCAAGGCAAAATTGAGGATGAGGCCGGTATTTCTCCTGGTCTTTTCTTCTGCCATCCGCAGTGCCTTCAAGGTCGCTTCTGGCAGGCGAGAATGGTCACCAATCATCTGAATTTTCACATTGTTGGCATGAAGCTCCGGCACGTATTTATCGTAAAATTCAACCGGCAAATTCATGATAAATTTGACTTCCTTCTCAGGGCGGGACCAATTTTCCGTTGAGAAGGCATAGACTGTCAGGACCTTGACCCCTAGTTTAGACGCTGTTTTTGTTACCTTTTGCAGGGCATCCATACCGGCCTTATGACCCATAATCCGAGGCTGCATCCGTTTTTTGGCCCAGCGCCCATTCCCATCCATAATGATGGCAATATGTTTGGGCACCTCCACAGGCGTCTCAAACTTCTCTTTTTTCTTAAAATTCCACTTAAACATGACTTTTCCTCAAGCTATAATCAGTCTATTATACCACAGTCTCTAGTTTTTAAGCAAAAAGCACATCATGAGGATAAGATAAAAACCAAGGATTCCCCTGGTTTTTCTGTCCATATTGTTCTAACCGAATATTTTGAGTTTGAGACAGGATTAGAAACTAATGTTGCATAAAGCTACGGTCAATCTCCATTTTAATTTGCTGCAAGGCAAGATTATCACCGCATAGTTCAAGTAAATCGACACCTTTTTCAATCAGAGATTGGTTTGATTGGCAAATGCCTAGTCGAACCCATGCAAATCCTAAAAAATCGTAACGTTTCGTTTTTTGAGCAACATCCAACATTCTATCAGCAAACTCAGTTGCCTGTTTTATTCGTCCGTTAGCTAGATAAACCGTCGATAGGTTAGCATAAATACCAAACTTTTTATCAATCACCTCTATAAAGCCGTCATACTTATCAAGTGTTAGTAAAATTTTATCTGTCAAATACTCCAACGACTCAAATGATAAAGAAAATAACACTGCTGTCAAAAATTTCAAATCACTCAAATACCAAGTATCATGTTTTTCCAAATAAGTAAGAATTTGATCAACAAATTCTTGGCGCTCCTCCACCTTCTCAGTCAAACCATTTTCTCGAATATGATTAACAAGTCGCAAGCGTAAAAAAATATTTTGGATGGTAATATCATGACTCCTTTTCAAATACCGCTCACAGTCCTCCAGTATATCACGGATTCCATTAGTTCCAAGCAACGCTGGAATATCTTGCATTTTGTCCAAAATTTTTTGGCGTTCCGATGGATGATAAAGATTACAAATATATACAAACTCTTCGACAGTCATATCTATTTGGTCCAGTAAGTATAGCATGTGTTCAAAGCTAGGAATTGATTTACAATTTTCGAACTTAGATAAGGAGACACGTGAAATCTCATTACCACAAACATCCTCCTGACTCAAACCCTTAGACTTTCTAATATCTCTATAAACTTTGCCAACATCCCATCTCATAGTAATCCTCTCTATACTTTGTAACTAAAGTTTACATTTTATATAAGCTCTTTTTATTTATGTTAAAATTATAACATAAAATACAACAATACCGGAGGTATGTTATGAAAAAGTTTCAATTTCATTACTTTATACTAGCCTTATCAATGGTTATCACTACGCTTTCAGCTAGCGATTTCCCTTGGTTTTGGTGGCTATAGATATTTATACTTTAGAAAGTCTAGGTGATTCCCATGTACTAAAGTTTCAACCACATCTCTAATTTCCCCCAGAAAAGACCGTCATCTTTATCTGAGCAAATTCAAAAGATGACGCTAGCTATTTCAATTTTCTTTGCTTCCAATAAGGAGGAATTCAAAATAAAAAATAAAAAATTATTGACAGCTTTCTCTGTCCTCTGTCTATCCTTGGCTTTACCTGTAGCTACAATAAATGCTGAAGATAGCACTGACTTATATCGTGATGCTAATACTTCTGTCGGAAATGATGTACAACTAACTCCTGAGCAAGAGTCTATTCTGGAAAATATGCCTAATTTAGAGCAGGAATATTTAGAATATGGTTTAACAGCACCTGTACAGGCCGATGTCAAAGATCGCACCCGTGCCCGCATCGGAACTTGGAGTTGGCGTGATGGACTAATCTGTGTTACCACCCAAGGCTTCGGAACCAAAAGTATTAATACATGGCATGCCGCTATTGTTGCCCCTCAAGATGTTCATGTTGTAGCTGAAGCTCCTAGAAAAGGCGAAAATATTAGACTTAAAAGCGGAGAATGGACTAGCAGTTCCCACACAATCTGGCAAGTAGGTGTGAATGCAACTAGTGTGCAACAGGATTGGAACGCCGGACATTGGGCAGGACAGCAAGTTGGGAAACCTTATAACATCAACTTCTGGAATGCCAGACAAACAGGAAGTTTTTACTGCTCTCAATTAGTTTGGGCAGCTTACTATTATACTGCTGGTGTTGACTTAAATAAAAGCGATAACGATGCTGGAGCAGCTATTGCTATCCATCCTGGTGAGTTTGTAAACAACCCCAAAACAACCATTGTCTATAGGAACCGATAATGGAGGTGGTTTATGAAAAGGTTAAAGAAAATACTTTTATTAATTGTCGGATTGATGATAGCCATAAGTATTTATTTAATTGCAACCAAAATTCTATCCAATCCGACAATAGATATTAACTCTGAGGCAGATTTCTATATCATCAGCAATAACAATATCACTGGATACCGCTTTGAAAACAAGGAATTTATTCCCGTCTCTACAAACTCAATTGAGCTTGTAAAAGGGCAAATAAACCCTACTGTCCATCGTGCAGAATTGGAAAATCGTTATTTGGTTTTTTCAGAAGAAGGTCCTCCGTTAGGGGTTGTCGGACGGATTATTTCCATTGATTTTGAAGATGGGAAAATTCGATATAACAAAACACCTGAGTATGCCTACACCTCCTCGGGTCAATATCAAAATCTTTACTTCACATCTGAAGCCAATACAGTAGAAACCTTCATCGCCTCATTTGATTCGAATCTAAACAAAAAAAACAAATATATTTTTGAAGAACCCCTACTAGGAAATGATTTTAAAGCAGATGGAGACTATATCTACTTTCTGGGCACAAAGGTACATGGACAAGGAACTTTTCCTACAGATCTATATAAATTGTCTATCAATAATGGTGAAATACGTTTGGAAAGCAAGGAGACTCTTTTTGAAAACTCAGATACCACCTATTCTTTTGAAGACACTATTATAAAAAACAACAGTCTATTTGCTGTTGTGAATGGGCGCCGAGATTCTCCCTATGCGTCATGGGTACCCATTGGTAAAATTCTCCACTATGACTTAGACTCTAAGCAAAGTGAATTTATTGATTTACCTGAAATTTCACCAACCAACATCTACGACCTTGGTCAAGATATATTGGCAATAGAACACGAACGAAATGACTCTGGCAAGGTCTGCTTTAGCCTTTTCAATACCCGTGATTATTCTACTCAATTCGTAGACCTTTCTCAATATGGTCTTTCTAGTAATCAAGCTTACATAAAAGATGTAAAAAGAATTAATTCTGACACAATTCTCATACTAGCTGGAAATCAATTAATTGCATACAATACAGACGCAAACGAAGCTGTTACTTCTATGGACTCTATCGAAGAAAACTCGTTTCACATTTGGTCAAAATTTAGATAAAGTTTGTTTGTAAGTATACTTTTCAAAAATATACAATATTTACCGCTGCGGAGAGGTACCGCTACCACAGGAAGCAGTTGAAAAACTAAACAATTAGCAATAACGAATCTTAGTAAATTCCTGCTAATACTCAAAGAAAATCAAAAGTAGCTGAGCCTAGGAAACGAAGTTGACGATAGAACTTAGGTTCATTGATAAGAGTTGAGAGTGGATAAGATGATTCTCCAAGAGTGAAATTTCTCACTTACAGAACGTAACACTCTCATGCAACCCATCATCTATCTCTATACCTACCTATACACAAAAAGAGTTATTGACTCCCAAAATTAGCTGGGCAGTCAATAACTCTCTTTTCTTCACTCTTCAATGACTGATTCTTGAACAGGTGCAGCGACTTCTACAGCTGGTTCTTCTGCCACTACTGTTGTCGTTGCAGCCGGCGTCACACGATTGCGAATGGCTCCGCGTTCAAAAGTCAAATAGACACCGTCCACATCCAGAACGACCTTCTTGTCGTCGATTTCATCAACGATACCAAACAAGCCTCCGATGGTCACGATTTCGTCACCTTTTTTGATTTGACTAAGGGCGTCTTGACGCTGTTTCTGTTGCTTACGCTGTGAATAAAACATGAAACCAACCATAGCCACCATGATTAGGGGTAAAAATAAACCTTCCATTTGTAAACCTCTTTATTTTATAGAATCTAGTAAAATCTATTATAGCAGAATATCAAAAAAGAACAAGTTCAGATAGAACTTGCCCTTCAATCTTTAATTTGAATATAGATCCAACACAGTTTCGGCAATCCAAAAAAGAGCTAGACCTGAACAAAACAGCAATACCACCCCTACTATTATCAAGAAGGTTCTCCATCCCTTTGACAGTGGAGCAGAAATTCCATAACCAAGGCTAAAGCCAAATATAGGAAAAACCAAGGGTCCAATAAAGGGAAATAGGAGCAGACTTAGAAAGGAGCCTATCAAATAGTAACGATGTTGCTGTTTATCCTCCATACGTGGCAAACTCCAAGCAACCACGAAAACCAGGTAGCCCACCAATATGCTGAATAAGAACAGGACTCCAGTAACACCCAATATGAGGAACATACTATTTTTCTCCTCCTAACTCCACTGATTTCCCGCTCAATATCCTATTTAGAACTCCATACACTCTCAAGGATGTTGGTCTGTTCACGACCTGGTCCTACCGAGAAAGTTGAGATACGAACGCCTACCAATTCGCTGATACGACGAACATAGTTGCGAGCCGCTTCTGGCAATTCATCCAGGCTACGTACACCTGTGATGTCTTCAGACCAACCTGGCATTTCTTCGTAGATTGGTTTGCAACGTTTGAGTTGCTCCAAACTTGCTGGGTAGTGGTCAATACGCTCACCATCCAAGTCATAAGCCACGCAGATTTTCAAGGTCTCAAGACCTGACAAGACGTCAATCGAGTTGAGGGACAAGTTGGTAATACCTGACACACGGCGACTATGGCGCATCACCACTGAGTCAAACCAACCGACACGGCGTGGACGCCCAGTTGTCGTACCGTATTCCTTACCGATTTCGCGGATACGGTCTCCGATTTCATCGTGCAATTCAGTTGGGAATGGTCCGTCACCAACACGGCTAGTGTAGGCCTTACATACACCAACAACCTTGTCAATCTTGCTTGGGCCGACACCGCTACCGATGGTCACACCACCAGCAACTGGGTTTGAAGAAGTAACGAATGGATAGGTACCTTGGTCAATATCCAACATAACCCCTTGGGCACCTTCAAACAAGACACGTTTGCCTTGGTCGAGGGCATCGTTCAAGATAACAGAGGTATCTGTTACATACTTTTTGATTTCTTGACCGTAAGCATAGTATTCTTCAAAGATTTCGTCAAACTCAATCGGAGTTGACTCATACATTTTCTCAAACAAACGGTTTTTCTCAGCCAAGTTTGTTTTCAAACGCTCCGCAAAAATCTCCTTGTCCAAGAGGTCTGCGATACGGATACCAACACGCGCAGCCTTGTCCATGTAAGCTGGACCGATACCCTTGTTGGTTGTACCAATCTTGTTCTCACCTTTGGATTCTTCCTGCAACTGGTCCAATTTGATGTGATAAGGCAAGATGACGTGTGCGCGGTCTGAAATCCGCAAATTATCTGTCGTCACACCTGAATCATGGAGGTAGTTGATTTCCTTCACCAAGGATTTTGGATTGACAACCACACCATTTCCGATAACCGAAATCTTTTCTGGGAAGAAAATTCCAGACGGAATCAAGTGCAACTTATACTTGGTGCCGTCGATAACGATAGTATGTCCTGCATTATCTCCACCTTGATAGCGCGCGATTACTTCAGCATTAGCAGACAAGAAGTCTGTAATTTTACCCTTACCTTCGTCGCCCCATTGGGTTCCTACAACAACTACTGATGTCATATTCACTCTTTCTCTGAACTGGCTGACCAGTCCAGCCTTTCTTCTACTTCTGGCAGGAATCTCACCTGCAAGTTTCGTTTTACACACTATTCTATCAAAAAACGAACATTTTTTCAAGAATTTCCAATATTTTCGTTTATATCGGATGTTATTTCCTGTCGCATTGTTTTCAATCTCAAAATACGAACAAACACTCATCTCTCGCATTTTTAAAGTTGTTTTTGAAAGGAATTTCCGAAGCCTCCTCATCCTGTCCTTTTACCAACTTCATTTTTTCTTTCAAAACGTAGCAGAAATTTGTATTTGTTTTATAAACTAGATAAAATTGGTGTAAGACACTATCAGAAATTGGACGGATTGCATATGTTACAGAAATTATCCCCAAATAGCCCCATCCTCCAAGCCACCTTTGGTTTGGAACGGGAATCCTTACGCATCAACACTGACAACCGCGTAGCTCAAACGCCCCACCCTGAGAGCTTGGGCTCACGCAGTTTTCATCCTTATATCCAGACGGATTACAGCGAGCCACAACTGGAGCTGATTACCCCTGTGGCTCATTCGACCAAGGAAGCCCGCCGTTTCCTCGGAGCGATTACCGATGTAGCAGTGCGGTCCATGAACAAGAGCGAGTACCTTTGGCCCCTGTCTATGCCACCTGTGATCTCAGAAGATGAGATTCAGATTGCTCAGCTGGAGAGCGACTTCGAGTACCAATACCGTGTCGGATTGGCGGAACGCTACGGCAAGCTACTTCAATCTATGTCAGGCATTCACTACAATTTTGAGCTAGGTAAAGACCTGACCCAACAACTCTTTGCAGTCAGTGGGTATGACGACCTTATCTGCTTTAAAAACACCCTCTATCTCAAGCTGGCGCAGAATTTCTTACGCTACCGTTGGCTCTTGACCTACCTCTACGGAGCAAGTAGTCTGGCGGAAAAAGGATTTTTGACAGAGGAAATTGGCTGCGTGCGGTCCATCCGCAACTCCAACTACGGCTATGTCAACGCCCCCGATGTCCACATCTCCTTCTCTTCTTTGGAGCAATATGTGACCGACATCGAGCAGGCGGTTGCTAGCGGTCAACTGTCTGCCGAAAAGGAATTTTACTCCGCTGTCCGCCTCCGTGGTGCTAAGACCAGTCGGGACTTTTTGACCAAGGGTATCACCTATCTGGAGTTCCGCAACTTCGACCTCAACCCCTTCGAGCCACTGGCTATTAGCCAAGAAACGCTGGACACCACCCACCTCTTTGCCTTGGCACTGCTCTGGCTTGATGATATGGAGCAGGTCGACGAAGAGCTGGCTCAAGCGGCAGACCTCAACAACCGCATCGCCCTCAGCCACCCTCACACTCCCCTACCAGCAGAGGCAGACGCCAGCCCTATCCTGACCGCCATGACAGCGATTGTCGCCCACTTTGGACTGGACGACTACTACAGCCAGCTCATCGCTCAAGTGAAGGCTGCCCTTCAAGACCCACGTTTGACCCTCTCTGGAAAAATAGCAGAGCAGGTTGAAGATGGATCTTTGGAAAGATTTGGCCAGCAGCAAGGCCGTGCCTTCCATGACTATGCTTGGACAGCCCCTTACGCCCTTAAGGGCTATGAAAACATGGAACTCTCCACCCAGATGATTCTCTTTGACGCCATTCAGCTGGGCTTGAATGTGGAGATTTTAGACGAGGAAGACCAGTTTCTCAAACTCTGGCATGGTGACCATGTCGAGTACATCAAAAATGGCAATATGACCTCCAAGGACAACTACGTCATTCCTCTCGCCATGGCCAACAAGGTCGTAACCAAAAAGATTTTGGACCAGGCTGGTTTTCCAGTACCTGCGGGAGCTGAATTTGCAAACAAGGAAGAGGCCCTGCGGTATTACGGACAGGTAGCTAGCTCTGCTATTGTTGTCAAACCAAAATCCACCAACTTCGGCCTCGGCATCTCTATCTTCCAAGAGCCTGCAAGCCTTGTGGACTATGAAAAAGCCCTGGACATCGCCTTTTCGGAAGACAGCCATGTGCTGGTGGAGGAATTCGTGGCGGGGACCGAGTACCGCTTCTTCGTCCTGGACGGCAAATGCGAGGCTGTCCTGCTCCGCGTCGCAGCCAATGTCGTTGGGGATGGGCAGTCAACCATCCGTGAATTAGTGGACCAAAAAAACCAAGATCCTCTGCGTGGTCGTGACCACCGATCACCACTGGAAATTATCAATCTGGGTGATATCGAACTGCTTATGTTGGAGCAGCAGGGCTACACGCCTGATACAGTTTTGCCAGAGGGCGTCCAAGCCTTTCTGCGTGGCAATTCCAATATCTCAACCGGTGGTGACTCTATTGACATGACCGATCAGATGGACGAGTCCTACAAGCAACTGGCTGCCGATATGGCGACTGCTATGGGAGCTTGGGCCTGCGGTGTGGACTTGATTATTCCTGACCGCACCAAGCCAGCCAGCAAGGAAGAGCCTAACTGCACCTGCATCGAACTCAACTTCAACCCTGGCATGTACCTGCACACCTACACCTACGCAGGACCTGGGCAGAGCATTACACCGAAAATTTTGCGAAAATTGTTTCCTGAACTTGACAAATAAGCCCAGATATTCTCTGAGCTTATTTTTTATATCTGTAAAAAACCTTCCCGTGGTTCTACCTTGAGTACCTGACAGACCTCGTACAAGTCTTTATCGCTCAAACCAGGGTATTGTTTGATAGACATGGTTTGCAGGTGGATTTTTGCGGCCTTGTCAACTGTTTCAATCAAGCCAAAACAATCTTGAAAATCTTTTCCAGTCGCTAAAATACCATGATAGGCCCAGACAACAATACGGCAATGTTCCAGCTTTTCTACACTATGCTGAGCAATTGCTAGCGTTCCCGGCAATTCCCACGGTAAAATGCCAACACCGTCTGGGAATACAACAATACTCTCCGTCAACACTCTCCACAAAGGCAAGGTGTATTCCTTATCATCCGGCGGAGATACCAGTGAGTAGGCTGTGGCATTGGGAGCATGATTGTGGACAACCACGCGATGAGCTGGATCAACGGATAACCGTTTTGCATGGGCCAACAAGTGCATATATAGCTCGCTGGTCGGACGTTTTTCTTCTTCAAATCCCCACAAAACTTGATAGCCTGCTTCTGTCACCCGAATGACACCCGTATCGCGTTCCACATGATCTCTCAAGGTCCTAAAATGACTACCTGATGCAGTAATCAAAACATACTGACCAATCATTTCTGGAGGAATATCGGACAGTTCAACTTCTTTTTTTACAGCATAGAACTTCAGATACTCCCTGTCCTCTTCCGGTAAAATGTAACTGACATTTCCCCCGTTATATTCATCCCAACCATGCAACCACATATCATAAGTCAGCTGACACAGCTCCTGCATGGATTGCGAATCTTTAAATTCTTTCATGTCCTTACTCCTTTCCTTTTCACAAATAAAAGATAGGGTATCCCCTATCTTTTATTCAAAACCTTCGTCTTGTTTTTCTTGATTCCAGATAGGTCTTCTATGAATCAAATCGTCTATATCTCCAATTCGATGACCTTTTGAATAATAGCCATCCAAGATACCAAGTTTTTGGAAAACGGTTTGCTTGTAAGCAATTTCTGCGTTCCATTCAACCGTATCAAGAATTTGGAGAGCCTTGTTCAAAGCCTCTTCACCGTCTGATCCCGGAGTCAAAATCAAGACCCCGTGACTATCCAAAAGATACTCTTTTGGCAGTTTTCCGTCTGATGAGAGCAACTCTTGTCGGACAATTTCTGCCAATTCTGGAGTAGTATTCGGTGCAAAATCCAACACCTTAATATACTCGACCTTTTGAGTTGATTCTGTCAGGTTGGGCATATCTAAATGACTGGTTGCCCAAAACATAGCATTGGGAGCGTGGGCATGGAAAACACATTTGATTTCAGGATTTGTCCGGTAACACGCAAAGTGCATATTGATTTCACGCGTCACTTTCCCTTCACCAGCCACCACTTCCTCGGTGTCATAATCTATAACCAAGACTTGCGCAGGACTGATTTTTCCATGATAAGCTTCTGACATCATAGACGGTGTCATGATGATGTATTCTTTGCCTGTCTTATCTTGTGTTTTGAAGGAAAAATTCCCCCCTGCCGTATTGGTGTTCTTACGATAATAGGTCAGATGAACAGCATCTGCTAGTGCTTTCCTCTCTTCTGAAAATAGAATTTTTCCACTCGTCATATGCTTACTCGCCTTTCTTTTTTCCTTCCCTCAAGGCAGCGTAAATCTTTTCTGCTGTTTCTCGTTTTTCTTTTTGGCTATCGTCGTACTCTTTGAATAAAACATCATAGCCATTTCGATAGACTAGAAAGCTAATCCCAATCGCTAACAAGTTAAATACATACACTCCCGTATTTAAACCTAGCAGAAAAAGGACAACTGCCACCAATAATAAAGTTAGCCAATATGCTTTTTTAGTTTTCATAACGTTTTGACGGTACTTCTTGTGCTGTCATTGTCTTATACAACCAAACAAAGAGTGCTAGGAAGAGAACCGCCCCTCCAATACCGAGTATATTGCCATTGAACGCTTCCGCAAACATAATGCGGAGTTCTGGCGTTTCAATAGTAGACCAAGTAATCAACTGACCTTTTTCTACCTCAACTGCACCAGTAGAGTTTGCCAAACCTGTCAAAATAGGAGCAAAATACGTTGCACTGTAAAGGTAGAGCGGAAGATAGATGACACCGAGGATCATCATACGTGCCAAGTTACCACCTGTAAGCAAGAGGCCTCCTACTGCAATAGAGTAGTTCAATACCCCTGCGATTGGCAATACGGTATTTCCTGGCAAGATGAGAGAGTAACCGATAAAGATTGGCACCATGAGGATAAGAGTGACCCATACTTCTGAACGCCCTGCCAACAATGGCCAGTCCATACCAATATAAACTTCACGGTCGTTGAAACGTTTTTTCATAAACTCTGACATAGCATCAGCTAATGGAGAGAGGGATTGCATAAAGAGCTTGCTTACCATTGGGAATAGAGCCATGGCAGTAGCAACTTGAATACCCAAGTTCAAGGAATTTGAAATGGTGTAGGCACCTGCAAAACCTAGGCAGACACCAATGATGAAGCCCATTACTGAGTTTTCAGAGAAGATACCGATTTTCTTACGAAGAGCATCCGTATCAGCTTTTTTATTCAAGAACGGTACTTTATCCATCAATTTGTTCACTGGCAACATGAAGACAGCAGATAGGTTCATACAGTGAGTAACAGTTACCATTGGAATACCTGTCAGATCTTCAATGTGTTTTTGGAACATATCGCCCATTTTTAATTCTAAAACAACCTGAATAGCTGCCACCAAGAAGCCAGCCCATAAATGACCACTCACATAGTATACCAAGTAACCAGTCAAGGCTTTCCCCCAAACATTCCACATATCTACGTTCAAGGTCTTTGTCCAATTCAAACTAAGCATCAACACGTTGATAGCAATTTGAACAGCAAAGAAGGTGAAAGCAAAGGTCCAAGACCATACAATACTAGCTGCACCAGTCCAACCCAAGTCAAGTGCTGGAAGGGAGATACCAGTATTCAAGGCCAGAGCTTCCGACGCAGGTGATACGGCATTGGACATGAAACCAATAATCATCCCCATACCTGTGAAGGCTACACCCAGTGTAATAGCGGAGATGAAAGCTTTTTTAAATTTCATCCCTACCAACAAGCCCAGTACAAGAATAATGAGCGGAACAAAGATTGCGGATCCTAAATTCAATATCCATTGAATGATATCTTGAAAGACTCCCATTGTCATTCTCCTTTATAATGTATTTTGATTGATTCCTTATTTTTTAGTTGCCTCTACGATTTCTTCGTAAACGCTATCGACACCCATGCCTGTCAAGAATGGTACACCTGGAAAAACAGATACTCCAAGGCGTTCTGCTTCTTCCAAAACCTCTGTTTCTGGCTTGGCGATATAAACGTAGATACTTGCCTGTGGCAATTCATTTAAAATTGACTTGTAATCAACTGCTTCTACTGGATAACTAATGTTGTCATCTTCAAAACGAGTTTTTATTTTCTCTGCAATGGTTGTACTGGTTGCAACACCACTACCGCACGCTACAATTAGTTTTCTTACCATAAGACTGTCTCCTTTATAAATAATGATTTAGTAATTGATACATATCCAAGGGTGTTTCCGCTTGAATAAATTGGTGAGCAAATGCTTCCTGCGAAAATATATCCATGAGTGCCGCCAACAGCCCAACCTGTCCTTTTGGATCCTTAATGCCTAGGAACAAGAAATACTGACAGGTCATCTCAGAATTATCTCCCATTTGCAACATATTTATCGGTTGGCTGTTTTTGACAACATAGATAAATGGTCGTTCGATAACATGAGGGTCTGTATGCGGTATTGCAATGTTAACATGACGTGTCTTGAGGCCTGTAGGGAATTCTCGCTCCCTTTCTAACAAAGCCTCAAGGTACTGATCTGTAACGTATCCTTTTTCTTTTAACTCCTTTCCAATTAATTGAAACAGGTCAGTATGCTCGAAAACATTACAATCCAATTGAATTAAATCAGCTTGTAACATATCTTTATACATTTTTTCACCTCTTTTTGTTAACTTTTTGTTAATCTTTTGTTATAATATGATTATAAACCATTTATTTATCGTTGTCAACGCTTTCAGTAAAAATTTTGTGTCTTTTTGTTAATCATTTGTTACACAAAATGGTTTTTATCTCCCTTTGTCTTATGATATGATAGAAAGAACAAGGGGAATTATCCTGTATAGAAAGGAAATAATAGTATGAAAGCTAATCGGCAAAAGGAAATCTTAGACATCACCGACCGAGCCGAAATCATTTCTTATTCAGACCTCGCCCAAGAACTTGGTGTTTCTATCATGACCATTCGGCGAGATATCAATGAATTAGAAAAACAACAAAAAATCATCAAAGAGCACGGTGGTGTACGTAAAGTGGCCCGTGTCAAACCGACCTATGAAAAATTAACACTGAACACTAAGGAAAAAGAAGAAATCGCGGTAACTGCTAATGCGATGATTCGTCCTGATAGCGTCATTTATCTGGGGGCTGGAACGACCATTCTTTCCTTGGCCAAACGCTTGCGAAACGACCACAAACACATTATCACCAATAGCCTGATTACGTTTAACTGGCTCATTGATCATCACTTTAAAAATGTCCATTTGACAGGAGGAGAATTCTACCCTAAAACAGCTGAATTCCATGGCCTACACGCAGAAAAACTCATTCAAAACTTTTCAATCGATTATGCTTTTTTGGCAACCAATGGTGTTTCTGAAAACAATATGACTACTTTTTCTCCCTCAGCTGGACGCTTGCAAACTGAAGTCATGAAACAAACAAAAGAAACCTACTTGGTCATCGACCACACCAAATTTGGAAAGAGTGATTCCTACATTTTTGGTAAGTTGGATCAATTAACCGCCATTATTACCGATAAAGGTGTCAGCTCTACTACCAAGGAGCACTACGAAGCATATACACCGATTATTTCTTAGTTTAACTAGAAAGGATTTCCCCTATGGTTCTCATTGTTACCTTAAATCCCTCTGTTGACCTGCTTTATTTTGAACCGCAATTTACACTTGGCAAACACAATCGTTTCAGCCCTTCTACCATTATGGCTGCTGGTAAAGGAATCAATTGTTCCCGTGCCCTTTCGCATTTAGGAATCAATGCAACTTCACTGGCTCTAGTAGGCGGAAAAACAGGTGACTTTTTCAAGCAACATTTGGAAGAGGAGACATTCCACTCTCTCTATATTCCTGTAGAGAATGAAACCAGACACTCCATTACAGTCATGCACAACCAAGGGACCCATACAGAAATTGTAGAGGCTGGTCCAAAAGTTAGCTCAGAATTGAAAACGACCATTTTCAACCAAATCTTAGACATTGCCAAACAAGAAAAACCTTCCATTATCTCCCTTAACGGCTCTGTTCATTCTGATGACCCTTCTTTTTATGATGAACTCGTCCAGTTACTCCGAGAGGACTTGGATTTTCCTATTACCATTGTGACTGATTTTTCACGTCAAGCCTTGTACAACATTATCCACAAAGCCCCCTACAAGCCTGACTTCATCAAGCCGAACATTCATGAGTTTTCCGAGTTGGTTGGTCAGGAATTGTCTTCAAAAGAAGAAGTTCTTACCCACCTACAGACCAACCCGTCACCTATTCCCTACACGCTGGTATCCTGCGGTGGTCAAGGTGCAATTGCTCAATTCAACGGCCAACTCTACGATGTGACTGCTCCTACGATTGACTTGGTAAATCCAACGGGATCTGGTGATGCTTCTGTCGCTGGAGCGATATACGCATTTGCTAACAAGCTAGATGATGAAAGCATTATTCGTTATGCTATCGCTAGCGGAACAGCTAATGCCATGGAAAACGGAGTGGGTGTAGCACCAAAAGAAATCGTGCAACGTTTACTAGATCAAGTCGCCATTCGTCCCATTATACATGACAACTAACCTCGGAATAAACCGAGGTTTTCTTTTTCAAAAAACCTCTCCCTTTCCCCATTTTCCCCACTTATGCTATAATAATCCTTATGGATAAAATTATTAAGACACTATCAAAAAGCGGGCATTTTCGTGCCTTTGTGCTAGACAGCACAGAAACCGTGAAAACTGCCCAAGAAAAACACGATACTATGGCGTCATCCACCGTTGCTCTGGGGCGCACTCTCATTGCCAATCAGATTTTGGCCGCCAATGAAAAAGGCGATACAAAAATCACCCTGAAAATCTTGGCCAGCGGTGCTGTTGGGGCTATCATCTCCGTTGCCAATACCAAAGGTCAGGTCAAGGGCTACATTCAAAATCCAGACTTGGATTACAAGCGGACAGCGACTGGCGAAGTCATCGTTGGACCTCTTGTAGGCAATGGGCAATTCCTGGTCATCACAGACTACGGAACAGGTCATCCTTACAATTCCATGACACCTTTGATTTCTGGTGAGATTGGTGAAGACTTTGCCTACTTCCTGACAGACAGCCAGCAGACACCATCTGCAGTAGGACTTAATGTCTTGTTGGACGAAGAAGACAAGGTCAAGGTAGCTGGCGGATTCTTGTTGCAAGTTCTACCAGGTGCGACTGAGACTGAAATTGCCCGTTTCGAGAAACGCATCCAGGAAATGCCTGCCATTTCAAGCTTACTGGCTTCTGAAAACCACATAGAAGCTCTGCTATCCGCCATTTATGGCGACGACGACTTCAAACGCCTGTCAGAAGAGGAAATCGGATTTGTCTGCGACTGCTCTAAAGACCGCTTCCTTGATGCTCTGGCTAGTCTGCCAAAAACCGACCTGCAAGAGATGAAAGACGAGGACAAGGGCGTGGACATCACCTGTCAATTCTGCCAGACCCATTACCACTTTGACGAAAACGATTTGGAGGAACTCATCAATGGCTAATCTCAACACCCCTTTCATGATTGGTGATGTGGAAATCCCCAATCGCTGCGTGTTGGCCCCAATGGCCGGCGTGACCAACTCGGCCTTCCGTACCATTGCCAAGGAAATGGGGGCAGGACTGGTGGTTATGGAAATGATTTCTGAAAAAGGCCTTCTCTACAACAACGAGAAGACCCTCCACATGCTCCATATAGACGATAACGAATACCCTATGTCTATCCAGCTCTTCGGTGGCGAGGCTGAGGGCCTCAAACGTGCAGCTGACTTCATTCAGAAAAACACCAAGGCCAATATCGTAGATATTAACATGGGTTGCCCTGTCAACAAGGTCATCAAGAACGAGGCTGGTGCCAAGTGGCTCAAGGACCCTGACAAGATTTACCACATCATCAAGGAAGTGACTTCCGTCCTCGACATTCCTCTGACCGTTAAGATGCGGACCGGTTGGAATAATACCGACCTGGCGGTCGAAAATGCCCTGGCCGCAGAAAGTGCTGGTGTGGCTGCCCTGGCCATGCACGGACGGACCCGCGAGCAGATGTACACTGGAACTGTTGACCTCGAAACCCTGACCAGAGTTGCCGGCAGCCTGACCAAGATTCCTTTCATCGCAAACGGCGACATCCGCAATGTGGAAGATGCCCGCCAGCGTATCGAGGAAGTTGGGGCTGACGCTGTCATGGTCGGCCGGACCGCTATGGGAAATCCCTACATCTTCAACCAGATTAACCACTATCTGGAAACGGGTGAAATCCTACCCGACCTATCCTTTGAGGACAAGCTCAATGTCGCCTTTGACCACCTAACTCGCTTGACAAATCTCAAGGGCGAAAGCATTGCCGTCCGCGAATTCCGTGGCCTAGCTCCCCACTATCTCCGTGGCTCGGCAGGTGCTGCCAAGATCCGTGGCGCCGTATCCCGTGCCGAAACCATCGAAGAAGTCCAAGAACTCTTCGACCAAGCACGCGCTGCCTATCAGGCAAAACAAGTTAAATAAACAAAAGGAGATCAGTTCCAGCTGGTCTCCTTTGCCATCTCCGCAAAAGACGTGTTACTAAATAAAATATAAGGAAATGGTTGGACATGCCTCAGCCATTTTTTATGGATAGTTCTTGCTAAATACATATAATTATAATATACTAATATTGTGAAATGCTTTACAAAATCCTCCAGGAGGTGGCTATGAAATCAAAAGCTATTCTTATCAGTCTCTGTCTGTCTTCTTTAGCTCTCATTCTTGCCTCTGCCAGCTTTTTTCTGCTTGTCCCTCGGCAGGAGCAGACCTCCCCTGAAGTAAAGGTGACAAGTAGCTCTGTTGTCAAAACAAGTGGAGAACAGACTAAAAACCCTAGCTCTTCAAGCTCCAGTAGCTCTGCCATTACCCAAGAAAATGAACCAAATGAGACCACACCGAGTTCCGAACCAGAGCAGGAAAAGCCGGCATCCAAGCGAATCAAAAAACAGCTAAGTGTCCAACCGCAAATCCAAACTGTCTGGAACTACTGCGCTCCGACGACTGTCAGTATGATGCTATCTAGTCAGGGTGTCCATGTTGGGCAGAAGCAGTTGGCGTTTGAAATGGGAACCTACGAGCCTTTTGGCACCCATAATCGTGACGCCATTCGCATCCTCAATAAACATCTTTTCGGCTATGAATATCCTACAGATGGTCAGGCTGGCTATCGGCTGGCGACGGTGACGGACCCTAATCCAGCTGGACAAGAGATGGCCTTGTTTAAGCAGAGGGTCAGGGAAAATATTGATGCTGGCTACCCTATGTACTACACTTTTGACTCCGCTGTGATGTATCCTAGTAAAAAAGGGGAGCACAACGTCATTGGTATTGGCTATCTGACCACAGAAGACGGGAAGGATATTGAGCAGCTCTACTACCTCGACCCCTCTCCCAATGTCCAGGACCCTAGATACGGTGGGCTGAAAGTCACTACGCCCGAAGAACTATTCCAAGCCCTGATGACCTGTGAAGAGCCAAATTATGGCTGGTAGCAATAGCAAAACCTCCGAATGCTGACTCGGAGGTTGTTTTTGTATTTAAGTTTTTAATTTCCTACCCCTTTTTCATAGCCTTGGACCATTGGTACCAGCCGACAACACTATTGAGAGCGTAGACCCAGTACATGGCCTGCATGTGGATGGAATTTCCCCACCAGAGGTAGATAGAAAAGAGGTTGGTCGCAATCCAGAAGAGCCACTGTTCCCTGTAAAGATAAGTCATGAGAAATTGCCCTGTCCAGTTGGTTCCGTCTGTCACAGAATCTCGGAAGGGTCTGGCAGAGCCGATAGATTGGTAGAGAAGACCAAAAATCCCCCAGACAAGAGCCGTGAAGCTCAGCCATTTGACCCAGCCAAAGAAAGACAGGCTGCGAGTTTCAAATTCGCTGATTTCAGGCGTCTCATCCTCGGTTTCATTGACACGGGCAGCCAACCAAGTATAAAGGCCGATAGGCTGCATGACCAAGAAGAAAACAGCTGTCATCACTTCCCCATAAAAGGCACTATTATAGGAAAGCACAAAGTAAATCAGACTGTTGATAAAACCAAAAACATAGTTACTAGCCCGGCCTTCTGCTACCATGATGACACAGACAATCCCCGTCCAGGAGGCAAAGAGCCCCATCCAGTCGTGTTTGTCGCTACCGCTGGTAAACTCTAAAATCAGCGGCACACTGGATAGGCCGATGAGATAGAGCCACTGAAAGGCTGTCCGTCCCAAAAACATATCCGCAAAGGCTGCCTTCAAGAGCCCGAAAAATCCTAATTCCTTGGCTGCCTGGCCTAATTTCGCAAAGGTGGCAGGGACATTTCGAATGCCCTCCACCCAGCCAGTCAGCATCTGTTTTATTTTTTCCATATCTCCTCTTTTCTCCTAAAATTCCTGATAGATGGCATCAATCAGATCAATGGATTTTTGATAGTTTTCCAGATAGGACCCACCGATAAAGGCCAAATGCGCATCTGGGTGATTTTTTGCCACTAATTTTTTCAATAACTCCGTAAAAGCATGGCGTACTTCCTGGTCGGCCATAGACATGTCCCGAAAACCGTCGTCCACATAGTTACCTGTCGGCAGGACAAAGATAATCAAGTCCCACTTTTCATTCTTGACCGTGTCAGCACAGAGGGAATGGAAGGAGCTGGAGCTTTCGCCGATATAGTAGTTATAGTAGGCCTCGGTCACAGTCGCATTGGTATCCGCAATGACCAGCCCACGATTGGTGTCTGAGTCAATCAAATCAGAGGTCTGGCGATACTGGCCCGTCAGCAAGTAATTGTAATCCTTGCCTGTCAACTCATCGTCACGAACATTGTAGCGCTTTTGGTAATAGCGGGCGTACTCTAGGGAGACAGGACAGGAATAATAGCGTCCCAAATCCTTGACCAGGGTAGTCTTGCCGTTTGAGGCCGAACCAACCACCAAGACATTTTTTGAAAAATGCCGTCTGAAGGGCTTGGCAATCAGGTTCCAGTGCTTGGCTGGATTTTCCCGAATCAGGGTAGCCGAAATACCGAAATTACGCTCGGTGAAAGATGCTCTGAAGCCACGCCCTCCCAGCTCCGCAGAGTATTCTTTTTCAGAAACATAGAAGACCAATTCCTCGTCTTCGCCGGCCTGCACCAGCTGTTGCAAGGCCTCTAGCCAGGGCGTCCAACCTTCTGGATAAGGAGGCATGCCTGTTTCGTCTAGCTTATAAACCGAAATCAAGGACTCGTCATTAAAAGTTTCACGAATATAGCGAAAACGCTTTTGCAGACCCAGGCCAATCTTGTCCCCACGGTCATTTTCATAACCAGATACGATGACAACCGCTCGGTCACAGGCTCGCTTGGCCCGCTGGATTAGGTCAATGTGACCCTTGTGCATGGGCGCAAAGGTCCCAAAAATAACAGCAACAGTTTTTTTCATAAGATACCTATTTACATTTTATATTTTAGGGAAATGGCGAATATGTTCTCCCTTTTCTTCTTACACTATGTCAAATTTCAATTGGCCAGATTTGACGCCCACTTTAAGGGTTTGACCGCCAACCAGGTCACCACGCAAGAGCATTTCTGCCAATGAATCTTCCAGCTTGGTCTGCAAGAGACGGCGGAGCGGACGGGCACCCATTTCTGGATCGTAGCCTTCTGTCGCTAGGAGTTTGAGAGCAGACGGTTGCAACTTGAGGGTCAGACCACGCTCGGCCGTGATAGCTATCAGCGGCTGCACCATGACCTTGACAATATCCTGCATATCCGCTTCAGATAGGCTGTGGAAGACAACCTTTTCATCAATACGGTTGATAAACTCTGGGCGGTAGGCCTTTTTCAATTCCTCGAAAATCCGTTTTTCCACATGCTCCTGGCTCTTGGACAAATCAAGGGCACCAAAACCAACCGTCTTATCGTCCCTCAGGGCAGTTGCCCCAAGGTTGGAGGTCATGATAATAATCGTATTAGAGAAATCTACCTTACGCCCCTTGTTGTCTGTCAAGACACCATCGTCCAAGACCTGGAGGAGGACATTGAAAATATCTGAGTGGGCCTTTTCAACCTCGTCAAAGAGAAGAACAGAGTAAGGCTTGTTACGGACTTTTTCCGTCAACTCGCCACCCTCTTCATAGCCAACATAGCCTGGAGGCGCACCGTTGAGGCGGCTGGCCGCAAATTTCTCCATGTACTCGGACATATCAAAGCGGATTAGTGCCGACTCATCATCAAAGAGGACTTCTGCCAGGGCCTTAGCCAGCTCGGTCTTGCCGACACCTGTTGGCCCCAGGAACATAAAGGAACCAATTGGACGGCGACCGGTCCGAATGCCAGACTGATTGCGTCGAATGGCTCTGCTGACAGCTGAGATGGCCTGGTCCTGACCGATGACCCGCTTGTGGAGTTCTGCTTCCAGGTTCAGGTATTTCTTGGCATCTGTCTGGCTGAGTTTCTGCACTGGAATACCCGACAGGCGACTGAGGGTCTCCAAAATATCTGCCTCCGTCACTTCTAAGTCGTAACCTTGGCCGGCTTTAACAGCCTCTTTCTCAGCCAGGAGGAGCTTGCTGACCGTTTTGTATTTGCCAGCCATGAGGGCCTGGTCAAGGACTGTCAAGCCTGTCGCAACTGGCTGACCCTTGACACGGTTCTGCACCCTTGCCGCTGATTCGTCTAGTAAGTCAATTGCTGAATCCGGCAGGCGTTTGCTGGTCAAATACCGCTTGGCATAGGTCACGGCTGTCTCTACAGCACTATCTGTGATTTGGACCCTGTGGTATTTTTCAAAAGTCCCTTTGAGACCTGCCAAAATGGCAATGCTGTCCGCCACTGTTGGTTCTTCGATGATGACCTTGGCAAAACGGCGAACCAGAGCAGCATCCTTTTCGATATGTTTCTGATATTCCGACTGGGTCGTCGCACCAAGCGTCCGCAGAGTGCCACGCGCCAGAGCAGGCTTGAGGATATTGGCCGCATCCATGGTCGAATCAATCCCAGAACCAGAGCCCATAATAGTATGAAGCTCATCAATGAAAAGAATCACCTGACCATCTTCTTCGATGTCGTTTATGATATTGTTCATCCGCTCCTCAAAATCCCCACGGAAACGGGTCCCAGAAACCACACTCATCAAATCCAGCTCCAAGACCCGCATCTTAGCCAGACTAGGCGGAACATCTCCCGACGCTATACGCTGAGCAAGTCCCAGGGCCAGGGCTGTTTTCCCGACACCCGCATCACCGACCAAGACAGGATTATTCTTGGTCTTGCGCGATAAAATCTGCACCATACGCGAAATCTCAGTATCACGACCGATAACAGGCTCCATCTTGCCTTCACGAGCCAAGGCAGTCAAGTCACGGGTGTAATCTTCCAAACCACCTGTCTGGGGCTGAGGCATACCGCCACCCATCATCTGCCCCATGGTCTGTTGAGGAGCCTTGCGCCCCTTCAAGGCCAGACGAATGGCCTTAAGATCTTCCTTGTTGAAGCCTGCACGGGTCTCAAGATTTTTCCGCAAATCTAGCAGGCGAATCTTATCATCCGAGTCTTCATGGTGAAAACCAACCTTGTCCAAAATCTGACTGGCCACTGTTTTCTTGTCCAAAAGCATGGCTAGGAAAAGATGCTCTGTTCCTACTTCCTTAGCCTTGACGGCCTGCGCAATGGTTTTGGCATTGGCTGCCTTCTCATCCAAACGCTTGGACGACGGCAAAATCTTGAAGGACTCTATGTCCTCCTGATAGACTTTTTCGGTCACGACAAAGGTAGCATGCTCATAGTCTGCCACACTAGGTGGATAATCTGCCAGGACCGCTCCAGCCACTGTATCTTGGTTGATAACAAAGGCCAAGAGCACATGCCAGGTCTCCAACAAATCACTACTATAACGTTGGGCAATCAGCTGGGCATCCTCAAAGACCCGTTTCAATCCCTTTGAAATATTCATTCCCCTAATCCTCTTTCCTATCTAAACGGCGTAAAATCTGACGCATCATGCGGGCCCGGATACTTGCCGCTTCCTTGCCGAGCACCTCATCTGTACCCGTCGCAAGAAACAAATTGCCCTCGCGCTCTGTCATCAATTTCTCATCAAACAAGAGCTGTAAAATATCATTATAAACGGTCGCAGACAACTGGTCGCCCATATTATTTAACAAATCACGAACCAATTCATGCTTGTCCGAAAAGGTAATGCGGCCAATTCGGATATAGCCTCCGCCACCGCGTTTACTTTCCACAATATAACCCCGACTGGCTGTAAACCGTGTCTTAATGACATAGTTTATCTGACTGGGCACGACCTCAAACCGACTGGCCAATTCACTCCGACGGAGTTCCGCCACATTGACCTGATCCAAGATCGCCTTGATATGCTCTTCGATATAGTCTGATGTATTTTTCATCGCCATGGAATCGCCTCTTTCTTTGACTTTCTTTGACCATTATACCCTAAAAAGAGGATTTTTTAAAGTAAAACTCTTTTCCAAGCAAATGGGAACATATAATATGTCTGAAAAAAACATTTATTTCTTTAGTTTTTCTTCAAAATATCTACCAAGCAAGGAAAACAATAAAGACTGGTCAAACTAGCCTAATAAATATCTTAACGGTGTCCAAACTCAAGGGCCAGAATAACCAGCTTATCCTCTTGAATATCGCAAATCAGTCTGTAATCGCCGATACGATAGCGCCATTCATTAGCTCGGTTACCTGTCAAGACCTTGCCATGCTGCCTAGGATTTTCTGTACCGTCCAGATGTTTGTCAATCCAGGCAAATAGTAACCTCTGTACCTGCTTATCCATTTTACGAATCTGACGCTGTGCTCTTTTGGAATAGTCAATACGGTACATGTTAAAAACCTAGCTCTTTCTTGAAGTCAGCGTGCGAAATGGTTTCAGGGTCGTCTTGGTACTCCTTATAGGCTTGGTGGTAGATTTTTAAATCAAACTCATCTTCTATAGTCCGCTCCAGCGCCTTCTTAAATAAACTCGAGAGGCTTTGGCCTGTCAACTGCGCGTAACTTTTGAAAAAAGTTTCCTCTTCTTGGTTCAATCGAACTGTCACTGTACCCATGCTTTTCCCTCCTTTGTGTTACATTGTGGCACATTTGCCCAAAAAAGGCAAACTATCCCCCTCTTATATGGTTCTACTTACTCCAATTCTGCGTCCTCTATTTTTTACCCCACCCTGTCCGACGCTCTAGGAGGCCAGTGACGTCAAGAATTAGAAGACGGTTCAGGAGTTACAAACACGGGACAAGAGCAATAACTACAGAAGATAAAGCTCCCAACGTAGCAGACTTTTGTAATTCTTGCTAAATTCTTCTATAATGTAAAAAAAGAGGTGAACATTATGGATTTCCAAACTTACATCAAAGATTTTACAACTGTTACTGTGCAAGAGGCTGAAAAGCTCTTGGCAGATAAAGAGGGGGACATTCTCTTCATCGGTCGCGCCACCTGCCCCTACTGCAATCGCTTTGTACCGAAACTCCACAAGGTCGCTCAGGAAAATCAGCTGACCGTCAACTTCCTGGACTCTAGCCAGATGAGCCCAGCTCTTCAAAACCTTCGTGACCACTACGGTGTCCCAACTGTACCAGGTCTCCTCGTCGCCAAAGCAGACGGTGTCCAAGTTCGTTGCGACTCTAGCATGACGGAAGAAGAGATTTTGAATTTCCTTTCTTAATTCAGCACAAAAGCACTGACCATCACGGCCAGTGCTTTTTAAGGAGATTATGAAAAATATTTAGGATTGGTATTAGTATACCCAAAATTTTCCATCTCTCCATCGGTCTTGAGACGGATTATTACTTGCTATCAAAAATATTTCCCAACTCAACGTCCACTCGGTTTTCTTTGACATTGATATCGGTCACGGCTAGCAGAGACTTGTAGTTAGCCACACTGCGGTCGCCTTTTTGATTTTCCGCAAAAACTGCTACACCGACCAAGGTCGAGTCAAACTCTGTCAAGAGGCTAATCATACCGTTGATAGTGCCACCATTTTTCAAAAAGTCATCGACAATGAGCACCCGGCTACCGGCCTTGAGACTGCGCTTAGAGAGGAACATCTTCTCAATCCGGTCGCTAGAACCCGACACATAGTTGACCGAAACGGTCGAACCTTCAGTAATTTTCAAGTCCCGACGAACGATAACAAAGGGAACATTGAGGACGTTGGCAACGGCATTGGCCAAAGGAACCCCCTTGGTCGCCACGGTCATAACAGCATCAATCTTCTCTGCCTTAAAGGCATCCGCGATAATGCGGCCAACATTTTTTAATACATGGGGCGTCGACAGCAAATCCGACGAATAAATATAGCCACCAGGCAGGATACGGCTACTTTCCGCCATCTGATTGCGAAGGCTCTGGGCAATCTCGATCGACTCTTCCTTAGAAATAGACGGCGTAAAGACAACACCCCCACTAGCACCCGTAATGGTCTCGATATGTCCGATAGAGCTCTCTTCAAAAGCTTTTTTGATAATGGCAATGTCCTCTGAAATCGAAGACTTGGCTGATTCGTACTTTTCCGCAAAGGTATTCAAACTGGTTAATTCATAGGGGTGGTTAATCAGGTAATTGGAAATAACCACCATCCGTTCACTTCTTCTTAATTTCATAACAATTTCCTCTTTCACTTTTTTTCATTATACCACACCAACACACAAAAAGCGAACTTTTTCTATCAAGAAAGTCCGCTTTTTTCGTTTTTTATCTGTTTTTACCTAGATACCAGGAGGGAATGACCTCCTTATAGCCCTGATACCAATCAAAAAGCTGTTTAGCCTGCGTTTTCATCAGAGGAATCTGGTCTGGATTCACCTCTTCCGCCCAGACCAAGGCTCCAATGCTATTGACCGTCAGATAAAGGGCCAGCAGCTGCCAAAATTCTTCTGGAATAGCCTCTTCAAAATAGGCATCCAGCATCCCTCGAGCCAAAGCTGGAGAAGTTTCCACTGTAAATATCAGTCGATTGAACTCCTCCCAAGGATCGCCCTTGTCAAAACGATCAAAATCCAGCAGGTAAAGCTGACCATCCTGGCCCACCAACATATTCCCATCATGGAAATCCCCGTGGTGATAAGCAATCGGACGACCCCCTACCAAGTGACAACTGCGCTCGATGAACTCCAACATAGCCTGCCCCTGCTCATAAGCATGGCTAGCAGTCTGGTAAGCCGCAGTCTTTTTGTCAATTTTAGCCTGATAATAGCTCTCCCAATCCAAGCTAGTCTGGTCAATTGGGATTTGATGAAGGACTTTTAATAGCTTCCCCGCTTGGCAACCTAGCTCATAGAGAGTTTCATCCGACAAATTCGGAGCCACCTGTCTCAAATCCTCCCCCTCAATCCACTCAAAAATCTGGTAGACTGACTGACCATCATAAGTCAATTCGACTGTTTTTTGCACTGGCAAATTCCTCTCAAACAAGATTTTGAGTAGGGCAAATTCAGCCTGCTTATCAGCCAACTTTTCCACAAGCGCAATCCGTAATAAAAATTTCTGACCATGTTTATCCACAGCCAGAAACTTTTGGTCAGCAGACCAGCCCTTGGTGATGGGCTGGCACGCAATCAGTTTGGTTTTCATCTTCATTGGTCAATATCCGGTTTGTAGAAGGCGCGATTATCCATGGCAAAGATACGGCTGGTCATCTCGCCCGGTCCCACTTTTTCCAGAGCCGTCAGCATCATCATCATTTCCGCATCAATGTTGTCAATCATGTGGAGAATTTCTGCCTCCATGATTTGCGGACGAACTGGGCTACCATATTCCAGCAAACCATGGTGGCTGAGAATAACATGGCGGAGAACGGTTACTTCTTCCAGACTATCATCAATGCCCAATTCCATCAGAACCTTGGTAATTTCTTCATCAATCAAGGAAATGTGCCCAATCAGATTGCCCCGAACAGTATAGCCCGTATTGTCTGGACCTGTCAATTCAATGACCTTGGCTAAGTCGTGCAACATAATCCCGGCAAAGAGCAGGCTCTTGTTGAGCTGCGGATAGACATCGCCAATCTTGTCCGCCAGACGAACCATGGTCGCCGTGTGGAAAGACAAACCGGAGTAAAAGGCATGGTGATTGGTCTTGGCCGCTGGATAGGAATAAAATTCCTTTTCGTACTTGCTGTAGAGAGCCCGAACGATGCGCTGCCAAGTCGCATTTTCAATCTGGAAAATCATCTGACTCAGGTAGTCCTTGGTGTCCTTGACATCAACAGGCGGTTTTTCCTTAAAATCTGCAGGATCATTTGGCTCGCCAGCTTTCGGCAAACGGATCACCAACTGATTGACCTGAGGCGTATTATTGTAAACCTCGCGGCGTCCTTGGACATGAACGACCACTCCAGCCACAAAATCCTTGATTTTTCCCGGTTGGGCATCCCAAACCTTGCCATCAATCTCGCCCGTATCGTCTTGGAAAGTCAGGGCTAGATAATCCTTGCCAGCTCTGGTCTGACGAACATCGGCTGACTTGATCAGATAAAATCCTTCGAAGAACTCATCTGCTTTCATTTGGTTAATTTTCATCTAAATCCTCTTCTAATGGAGAAATGCCGAGCAGACCCTTGGTCTGGTCGTCTTCGTAGAGTTCAATGGTGCGCAGGGTCCGCTCAATGGCTGACGTCCGTGTCGTCAGGAGCTTGTCAATATTGGAGCTAGCTTGGTTAATCTGGCGCTGGGCCTTGATTAATAGATCGCTGAACTTGCCAAATTCCAGCTTGACATTGCCTAAGACCTTGCTGATATCATCTGCCGACCGCTGAATATTGAGGGTCTTAAAGCCGACGGATAGGGAATTGAGCAAGGCAGATAGGGTCGTCGGACCTGCCACTACAATGTTTTCCTGCCGGCGCAGGTCATCAAAGAAAATGGGATTGCGGACCACTTCCGCATAGAGCCCCTCGGTTGGCAAAAAGAGCACACCAAAATTGGTCGTTTCAGGCGGGTTCAAATACTTGCTCTGAATATCCTTGGCAAAGCGCTTGATAGCCGCCAACAGTTGCTTGCGGTGAAAGTCAATTTGGTCCCTGTCGCCGGTTTCATAAGCATCTTCCAAACGGTAATAATCCGCCAGTGGAAACTTGGAGTCAATGGGCAGGTAGACATAATCCTCTACTGATTGCCCCGGCAACTTGACAGCATATTCGACCCGCTCTCCGGAACCCTTAACCGTCGCAAATTCCCTCTCGTACTGGCTGGGCGTCAAAATATCCTCGATAATCTGTCCCAGCTGGAGCTCACCCATGATGCCTCGCGACTTGGTTCCGGACAAAACCTTATTGAGGCTACCAACATCACGCGCCACTGTCTGCATCTCACCCAATCCACGATTGACAGATTCCAACTGCTTGGACACTGTTTCAAATGAGGCTTGCAGGCGAGTTTGCAGGGTTTTCTCTAATTTTTCTTCCACCGTCTGGCGCATCTCTTCCAAGCGTTTTTCGTTGGACTCCTGAATAGCTTGGAGGCGCTGGTCAGTGGCATCACGATTTTGCAGGAGACTGTGGTGAATATCCTGCCGAATGTCTGTTAATTGTTGATAGAGTTCACGCCGGAGTTCATTGACTTCACGGCTGAGAACCTGTTGCTGCTTGAGACTGGTTGATTCCAATTGATAGGTCAACTGGTCCGACAATTGGTCAGCAGTGTCCTCGGCCTGGTCTTGCAACATCAGAGACAAGCTCTGCCATTTTCCATAGAGAAAGACCAAACCGATCACGACCAAAAGCAGCAAGATGATTTGTAGTATTTCCATCTAATCCTTATCCTTGCTGTAAATCAGGACCACATAGCCTGTGTCCAGACTGATGTCCATGTCCCTACCTATAAATTCGTTAGAGGCGTAGCATTTTTTGTAAAAATAATTTTCGTCGTCCAAGGGATACTTGGCATGTTTGATGGTCAAGCGACTGCCGTCGGACGGCATGAAGGAAATATAGGTCATACTCGCAATCGGTGAAATCCTGTGCTGTCCAGACGGCCGAAAACGAATGACATTCTGCTGGTCCACTAGCTCGATATGCTCCATAAATGGCGCCAAATCAGGTTCTGCTGCCAGAAACAAATTGGTCATGGCATGGTCCATTCGACCGCCAAAGGCTGCGTAAATCTGAACCTGTGCCGTTTGATGCCGCTTGAAAATCTCCTTGAGCGCCAATTCCAAGTCCGTATCATCCTTCTCAGCTGGTGCCTTGATAACCAGCTCTGCTCTTTCCTCAATCCGCGATAAATCCGCTGGGCTGACCGAGTCAAAATCGCCAACTGCCATATCAAGAGGAAGGTCATTTTCCAAAAGCCGTAAACAACCCGCATCTACGCCCACATATAGGTCCGCAGGCGCAGGCAAGCTATCAAACTGTCCACCAGCGACAACTGCGACCCTAATCATGAAGAGCCGCTCTCAACTTGGCAACATTGGCCTCCAAGTCACCCTTGAAGAGGAAGGAGCCAGCCACAAAGACGTTAGCGCCCGCGTCCTTGGCAGAATGAATGGTCTTATCGTCAATACCACCGTCGACCTCGATGTCAAAATCCAATCCCTTAGCCTTGCGCGTTTCCACCAAGGCTGCAATCTTTTCAGCCACCTCTGGAATGTAGGCCTGTCCGCCGAAGCCCGGATTGACTGTCATCAGGAGCACTTGGTCCACCAAATTGAGCACAGGCTCAATGGTCACCAAAGGCGTACCCGGATTGATAACCACGCCAACCTTCATACCCGCCGCATGGATTTTCTGTAAGGTTCCATGCAGATGTAGGGTCGCCTCAGCGTGAATGGTTAAAATGTCCGCACCCGCACGGGCAAAGGTTTCGATATGATTTTCTGGATTGGACACCATCAAATGGCAGTCAAAGACCAGTTTGCTATGGGGACGCATGGCAGCCACCACGTCGGCACCGAAACTGATATTGGGCACAAAATGACCGTCCATGACGTCGATGTGGACATATTCAACACCAACCGCCTCTAGGCGCTCCAGTTCTGATTGAAAATTTGCATAATCTGCCGCCAAGATAGATGGCGCAATCTTGTAATGTGACATAGGAACCAACTTTCTATTTGAATTTCTTACTAACTTTGCTATAGGTTTCGCGCTGATTTTGGATTTCGCTCAAAAATTGCAGGTAATTGTCAAAGCGACTTTGGGAAATGGCAGAGCTTTCTACCGCAGCCTTGACCGCACAGTCCGGCTCGTGAGTATGAGTACAAGTTCTGAACTTGCAAGCCTGACTGGCCTCCGCAATTTCTGGGAAACAATCCGTCAGAGCCTCTGCCTCCTTGACCTCGTAGTCCAAGGATGAAAAGCCCGGTGTATCCGCAATTTTCCCGCCGAATACATTGTAAAAACTGACCGCACGTGTCGTATGGCGACCGCGACCAAGGCTGTCTGAAATCGCCCCCGTTTCTAAGGCCAAATCTGGCGCAAGGCGATTGAGCAGGGTCGACTTGCCCACACCTGTCTGACCCATAAAGACCGTGACCTTGTCGGTTAAGAGCGGCGTCAGCTCCTCCAAGCTGAAAATGAAGGGATAGCCAATTTTTTCATAGATGGCCTTGAAGGCATCCATTTCCGCATGGTCCTCCAGCAAATCCATCTTGGAAATGTAAACAATCGGTTCCATCTCCTTTTGCTCCAAGAGCACCAAAAAACGGTCTAAGAGATTGGCATTAAAATCCGGCTCCTTGGCCGACATAATCACGACCGCTTGGTCAATATTGACAATGGGTGGCCGCACCAAGCTATTCTTGCGCTCATGGATTTTTAAAATGTAGCCCTCCGACTGCTCCTCAGCCGAAAAGTCCACAAAATCTCCAACGTAGGGCGTCTGGCCTTTCTTGCGAAAATTTCCCCGCGCTCGGGTCTGATAAATCTGTCCATCCGCCTCGACATAGTAAAAACCAGCCAAGGCCTTAATAATTCTTCCTTGCAAACAAGACTCCTTTGGGTATTCTTATAAGTATTATACCAAAATTCCCTAGAAAAAAGGGAATAACAGGTGTTTAACTGCTACTCCCTCATCTAAAAACTGACTCTTTTTATCCATAGTGCGTTTTTCTACTTACGGCTATTTTTCTAGTAATTCTTTGCCAAATCGGTCCAGCAGGATAGCTCCTAGAGGTGCGGTGACTAGAATCCCCAAAACAGCCACAGATAAAATCAATTGCCCACTAGCCAGACCGGTCGCCAGGGGAATACCACCGATAGCCGCCTGAACAGTTGCCTTGGGCAGATAGGCAATGACACAGAACAGCTTTTCCCACTTACTAAAGCCATTGCCACTGACGCTAAGCCAGACACCCAGGGAGCGGATGACCAAGGTCAGAGCAATCAAGCCCAGCGCTGGCAAACCAGCCACTGCAACGTAGGAAATATCCACGATGGACCCGACCAAGGCAAAGAGGAAAATTTCCCCAATGACCCACAAACGGCTAAAGAAACCAGCAAACCCTGCAACCTCAACCGGCAAGGCCTGACGATTGACCACCATGGTCGCCACCAGAATAGCCAACAAGCCTGAGAATGGAAACTGATTGGCATAGCGGGCCTCAATCGTCGCCAACAAGAAGGACAAGCTAAAGAGCAAGAGGTATTGGTAGATAGGAGGAAGACTGTCAGACTGGCGAATTGTTTTCAAGAACCTGGCAAAGGCTAAGCCTGCCAAGACCCCCACTAGCATACTGGTCAGAATAGTCAGTGGAATATTGACCAGGGATAGGACTTGGAAATCCCCCTTCTGAACCAGGCTAAGGAAGGCCGTAAACAGGACAATCACCACCACATCGTCAAAGGAGGCCCCCGCCAGTATCAATTGGGGAATTTTCTTCTCATGGCCAACTTTATTTTCAATCAAGTCCACCATGCGCGGAACAACAACCGCAGGAGATACTGCTGCCATGACACTGCCCATCAGAGCGGCCTCTCCATAGGACAGGTCAAAGAAAAGAGGCGCAAACAGGGTATAGCCGACCAACTCTGCACAGGCTGGTAGGAAGGACATAAGCACGGCTGACCGACCAATGGTCTTGAAATCCGATAATTTTATGGTCAAACCTGCCTTTATCAAAATAATAATCAGGGCAATCTTACGAATATCTGCTGAATTATCCAATAAACTCCTATCAATCCAATTCCCAACATAGGGTCCCAGCAGCATACCAACAAGCAGGAAACCAATGATTTTAGGCAGACCACCCTTTTGGCATAGCCAAGAAACAGTAACCGCTGCTATACAAATTAAGGCCAAAGACAATAACATAAACCCCCTCATTTCTCCAAGAAAAATTCAAATCTAGATTGGTATAAACTCCTACACCAAACTATTTGATTAGGAGAAACACATTAGCGCAGGGGTTGATTGTTCAAAAGGCTCGAGGAACCTTTGAAGCTGTGGGGGCAAACGAACTCTTTCAACTTTCTGAGTTCTGGCCCACTCCCAGTATAAGCCAAATAGAGAAAGATGTAAAGTTGCATTTGCCTCTAGCCAAATGAAGAAAAACGTAGTATAATAGTATCTATAAGCGGAGGTGGTGGAACGGCAGACACGCATGCTTCAGGCGCATGTGCCCATCGGGTGTGAGGGTTCAAATCCCTTCCTCCGCATATCATGATAAAAACTCAAAACCCGAGTCAGACAACTGGCTTGGGTTTTAGTGTTATTCCGTAACCTTAAAGAAATTCTTTTGTTTGAGCAGGTAGCCCTTGCCTGTCGATAGGTCGTACTGGACCATCTTGAGTTCTTCTGCTACCTTGGCATCGCGCTCGGTCAAACCCACTCGGTCCTTGTGGAGGACTTCCGTCAAGAGGGCATAGTAAGGGCTGACCTTGGCATTGGTGGTCTCTAGCATGAGGGCATTCATATCGCTGGAATTGACCAACTCGTAATGACGGTCCTCCGTCTCAAAATTGCTCCAAATGAAGTAATCCGTCTTGTATTGGAGGCTAGGGTCTGTCACAAAAGCTGACTCAGGATAGAGCCCCGGCAGGTGGTCGCCATAGAAGACAACCGTTACCTTTTGATCCAACTGCTTGAGCTGGTCCAAGAAATCACGGGTCGACTGGTCCGTAAAGGATAAAAGTCTTGCATAGCTGGTCAAATTGGCATTTTCCTCAGCCGTGAAATTGACCCCTGTACCTGTAATGGCAACTGGCTCCTCTGAGTGCCACTGGACATGGTTTTGCATGGTTATAGCCGAGACAAATCGAGGATTACCTGACCGCACCTGCTCCAGTATCAAATCATAGGTCTTCTTGTCGCTGACAAAATTCCCCTGATAATCCTCAGCCGTCACCGCAATAGGATGGGTCGTAGAGTTCAAGGTGTAAAATTGCTCAATCCCCAGCTGCTTGTAGATGGCATTGCGGTTGTAACTGGTATCAAAATAAGGATGGATGGCCACACGCGCCGTGTCCGCATACAAATCACTGATACTTGGCAACTTCTTCATCCGAGGTGCCACATCCAGATAGACAGACGAAATGGACGAATTGTAATTGTAAAAAGGCAAGCCACTGTAAACCTGAAACTCAATATTAGCCGTACCCCCACCATAATGGTCACTCTTCATGAGACCGCTGGTCGTCTGGCTCATAATCTGCTCAATATTTGGCAGGACATTTTGGCTCAAGGTCACACCCGGAATCCGTCTCGGGTCCGCCAGACTCTCGCTGAGAATGTAAATAACGGTCTGGTCGGTCAGCTGATTGGCACGTTCGGCGTTGATTTCCTCTGCCAGCTTTTCATATTTCTTGACGATAGCCTTAATGGTTTTCTCCGAATATCCCTGCGGTTCTTCCATGCTGGTCTTACTCAACTGTTGCAGCCAGAGGAAGGATAGCGTGCGATAACGAGCCACGAAAGCATAGCCCTTCCAATCCACGTTCCGCCAATTATTGACCTGGGACAAAATCGGTATCCAACTGGCAATCTTGTGGTCTTTTTCCTTGCGGATAGCAAAGCCCATTCCCACAATCAAGAAAACAATCATGGCAACCGTCACCAAGCGCTTCCAGAAGGTCTTTACAATTGACCCCAGGAAATAGCGCCTGTGAATACGACGATAGAAATAAGCGGCGATGATTAGAAAGACGACTGATACAAGGACAATGCGCAAACTGATGAAGCTGAGAATCATCCCCATATTTCCAATCCACTTGAAATCATTTGGAGTCAGAGGCTCTGACCGGTAGCGGAATTTGAGGAAATTGGCTGTAATCAAGGTCACATTGAGACTGGCAATAACAGCCGCCGACAGGACCTGGCGATTGAGCATTAGGCTGATGATGACGTTGAGCAAAAAGAGACAGCCTATCTGAAAAATAATGGCACCAGGGAAGAGATGGCGGGTAAAATAAGACCCCGTCGCCCCAGCCATAGAGACCTGATAGCCGATATGGGACAGGCTTGCCAGCACCAGACTGATAAAGACCATGCTGTGGACATTGGTCCGATTGGCCTTAAACTCTACAAATGCCTTATGAAGATAGCGGAGAAATATATATGTCCCTATAAAATGAATAGGCGCAAACAGCGGTGTCTGGCTGAAAAACTCTATGTAAGAACCTTTCTCAACCAAACTCTCATAATGGCTATCTTTCCAATAAGAGATAGCTAGAGGGCTGAGAGAAAGCAAACTGGTCAAGAGCAAATAGCCATCTGGTACCAAGTGATTGGCTGACCACTGGCTTAATTTTTCTCGAATTCCCGTCTTCTTCCGCCATAAAAATGCCAACAATACTGGAAGAGCCAACATCAATAGAAACTCAAATTGAAAGAGATTATTACGGAAAATATTCCAGGGTTGATATTTCTTGGCATTGAGCCGATAGACTAGATTGACAAGATACAGAAAGCCTAGAAAATAGCCGACATACTTGGCAAAGGTTTTGGTCTTGATAAACTGTTCGTACTTATCCAGCAGGACCAAGATATAAAAAGTAAAAATAAGATAGGCAAGCAAGGGCAGGGGGATAAACCAGAGCGGGAAAGATACTCCACTTAGCAATAGAGCCCGACCCATCGCCAGCAAAACGGTCATAATCATAACCAGAATAAATTGCTTGCTTGCCTTTGGATTGATTTGTTTCATAACATTTCTCTCTTAGGAAAGGCTTGATTTTCGGTAAATAAAGATGTAGCACATCGACCAGACTAGCCATCCAGTCAAACTGATAATGATAACTGGCAGTAACCACCATTGTTGTTTGTAGGATAGGACAAGGGTATTCTTCCCCGGTTGGCTGGTAACCGTTGGCACACCGATTTCGGAAAGTTCTACAGCCTCTCTATCTAAAACGGTGTTATTCAAAACAAGCTGACTGTCTTGGTAAACAATAACTGGTACCGCAGTTTCTTCTGCTTCTGACGCCGTCCAAGTCACCACCAGCTGATTACCATCAACTTCTTTGGCAAAATCTTGATTTGGTAAAATCACTTGGTCACGATAGGTAAAATAGGTATTATCCGACTCTTCGTTGGTCAGATGTCCAGTCTTTTCTGATAAATCTGGTACATAGTCCGGCGTGGATTTCTGAGCAATCTGGATAAATTCGCCCAAGTCTTTAGAATGAAATGAAGCCTGTAACTCTTCCGTCGTCCCGTACAAGGTCGTATGAATTCGTTTTTGCAGGAAAGTATCACTGTAATAATGCCCATTGATTTCCTTATAACTTTCATTCCAGAGGAAACCAACCGAAACAAGCAAAGAAATAATCGTCAAACCAGAAAAGATTTTCTGCATTTTTTCTGACAAACCAGAAACCTGGACCCCTACGACTGCCAGTAAAAGAGCATTGGCATAGAGGAAAAAGCGGAATGGAAATTGGATCAACTCAACTAAGTCAATCCCCTTGCCAGCTACTAATTGCCAAGGGAAGAGGTTGGTTGACAAAATCAAAAATACTGCGTAGGTAAAAGCAAGACCAGCCAGAACCAGCGATTGTTTCTTCCAATTTTTCACCAAGAAATAGAGATAGGTCCCAAAGAAAATTGGCAATGGATATGGATAGTATAGAAAGGCTGTTTTGAGCCACGTTACGGTATTGAGTACAAATTTTTTGTTAACAAATGGTGGTACCAAAGCGTTGGTTGCATTGATATAAACCAGTGGCAACCAGATATTGATAGTCAGGAGCAGAAAAATCCCTACCGACAGGGCTACTTGCCCAATAATCTTCATTTTTTGGTCTGATTTCCACCAACCAATAAGGAAGAGAATGCCATAGGCAATGACCAAGAACAAGGTCGATAGCATATGAACCTGCAACATGAGCCCTACCGCTCCTGCCATGAGGAATTTCGGTACTTTTTTGGTCTGCAAGAAGCGGACTGCAGGGATTAAACAAAGCGGAAAGAGAGCCACTCCCCAGCTGGTAAATCCTTGGGTCGCCCACCAATACTGAATGGAATAGGTCGTCACAAAGAACATGGACAAGAGAATGGAGTGAGCATATTTGACCTTGACCTCACGCATGAGGAAATAGAGGGAGGTTGCACTCAGAGTTCCCAAGAAAAGATTGGATAAAATCTGATAGCGGAACCAGGTCCCACTTAAAAGAACTAGCGCCCCCTGTAAATAGGCAAAATAAGGTCCATAGAGAGCATTGACAATCCGTCCTGACTGCTGGTAGCCATACAAACTGATGATATAGGAGAAATTCCCCTCCTTCATCTGCATAGCCGCACCATAGAAACGATTGTAGTGGAAAATCAAGTCCGCACCTGTCACCATGCCCTTAGTGAGCAAGTGGGGAACCAATAATAATAAAGAAAAGCCCACAAATAGGCCCAGGGCTACTAAATGGGGATGCTTTTTTAGCATAGTTTTTAACATATCGATACCTTCATAAAAAAAGAGGGAAATCCTCTCTTGTTTTTGTAAATATTCTGCCAATTTGCAGACAATATTTTTCAAAAGTTAGTCACTTTTCAGTATAGCAAGCTTTCCACCCACTGTCAACGAACAAGGCAAACAGAAAAAAATTTTCCATTAAAATAAATATTGATTGCAGATTTCTCCGCAATCAATACTTGCTTATAAACCGACTTCTTGTAGGCTGTCAGACAGGCGCGTGAAGTCAGCCATGGAAAGTGCTTCTCCACGGACACTGGCTTCCAGCTCTGCCATGCCAAGTGCCTGCGTCAGCTTGTCCTTGACTTCTTCGGACTTGCCAAAATGGTTGGTCAGGTTGTTCCACAAGGTCTTGCGGCGGTGAACAAAGCTGGCCTTGGACACACGGAAGAAGAAATCTTCATCCTTGACGTTCACCAGGGGTTGGTCACGGCGTACCATTTTGAGAATGGCGGAGTCCACGTTTGGTGCAGGTACAAAGACAGTGCGAGGCACGATGAAGGCCACCTTGGCAGTCATGTAGTACTGAACCGCGATGGACAGACTGCCGTAGGCCTTGGTGTTTGGCTCGGCAGAAATGCGGTCGGCCACCTCCCGCTGCATCATGACCACGAACTCGCTGAAGGGAATCTTGCTCTCAATCAGGTGCATGAGGATGGGGGTAGTGATGTAGTAGGGCAGGTTGGCCACAACCTTGATGGGTAGGTCAGGATTCTTGAAATTCTGAATCTGGGTCTGCAGGTCGGTCTTTAGGATATCTTGGTTGACCACAGTCACATTGTCAAAGCGACCCAAGGTATCCGCCAAAATCGGAATCAGGCGGTCGTCAATTTCAAAGGCCATGACTTCGGCGGCACTCTCCGCCAAAAACTCGGTCAAGGCCCCGATTCCAGGCCCGATTTCGATGACATTGACATTCTGGTCAATCTCAGCCGTATCTACAATCTTCTGTAAAATATTGGTATCGGTCAAAAAGTTCTGACCGAAGGATTTCTTAAAGGTAAACCCGTGGCGTTCCAGGACGGCGCGGGTAACGTTTTTGTCTGCGATTCTCATGTGTGTTCTTTCTTGTTTTTTATTTCTAGGCAAGCTTCAGATAGACAGCGAGGTAACAACATCAATTTTAGTCAGTCTGATTATCTACATCTTTTATCTTTTTTCCTCACCCCTCACCTATAATGGTCCTTTAGAGACAAGATATACAATTGGTCTGCTTCTAGCATATAAATCAAGCGATTCTCCGCATCAATCCTTCTTGACCAGGCACCTTGATAGTCATACTTCAAAGGTTCTGGCTTGGCAATGCCTTCAAAAGGATGTCGCTGCATATCCTTGATAATCTTATTGATTCTCTTCAGTGTTTTCTTATCCTGACCTTGCCAATAAAGATAGTCTTCCCAGGCGTCGTCTGTAAAATGGATTCCCATATTAGTCCGCCTCTATCAGATTGCGTTCTTGGGTTTGCCCCGCTTTGACTTGAGCCATACCACGCAAGACTTTCTGAGATAGGTAGGCATTCCGAGCAACAGCGAGGGTTTCTTGTAAGCTATCCCACTCACTCTTTGAGAGTACAACAATATCTTCCTCTGGATTTTTATTAACCACGACCAAGGGCTCAAACTCGTCATTGACCTTTTTCATATAGTCCTTTAAGTGGTTTCGAAAATGGGAATATACAATAGCTTCCATAAGCAATACCTCTCATCATTTCTAGGCTTACTATAGCATAGAAAAAAAGAGTTGTCAAACTTATTGTACAACTCTTTAGCGATTCTCCACCTTCCACTCGCCATCTTCAAACCAGTAAAAATTCTCCGTCAGTTGTGGATGTTCAAAGATTTCCAACATGGATTCAAAACCGTCAGCAAGTTGGAGATTCTTCAATTCTGCACGGTCAATCCAGAAGACCTCCCCCTCATCTGAAGTTTGGATAGAGCCTGAAAAATGGCTGGTTTTGTAGCAAAATACCAGATAGCGATACTGGTCAGTAGGATCCGTCCAGTTTTGAATCCCACAGAGTTCGAGATTGGAGACAGTCAAGCCCGTTTCTTCTTTGACCTCGCGGACGACAGAGGAAATAATACTCTCGCCACGTTCGACATGGCCCTCTTATGTCAAGTAACTGACACTATTTATTTGCTAGATTACACACTCATTATACCACAAACTATCCCATCAAGAAAGAGACTTGCTAGGATACAAGTCTCCTCCTCAGCTATTTGTAGATGACTGTAAAAAAACCAAGACAATCAACCACAACTTTGTCAACGTGTGCAACTACAATTTCTTTGCTTAACCTCTTGTCAGTTGGTAACTGAACATAGCTAGCTTCTTTCAACTGCTCTTCCAAAGCCTGAACAGATTTATCCACTTCCTTTTTCTTGGCAATATAATCTTCTCTGGTCAACAGGCTATCCTTATAGTCCTGAAAGCAGGCAAGTTTTTCTGTCTTCAATCGTTCAATTTCCCGAAGAACAAGGGTCTTAGATACCTTTTGATGAGGTTTTACCGCTTCATCTCCTAGTTTCCCTTTGATTGCTTGTTCAATCCTATCCACTCGACAAGACTTCATTTTTTCTCCCTGCCCCTTACAATAACGACAGGAAAAATATTGGTAACCTTGATGGTTGTAATGTCCAATCAAAGAATGATCACAATGCTCACAACGAATCAGACCTGTCAATACAGATGATGTTTTAGGTATCTGATGCTGTTTTCTTTTAGTGGCTTTTGATCCTTTTAATTGGACAACTTGTTCAAATAGTTCTGATGAAATAATCGCTTCGTGATTGTTCTCAATCCGCTCCCACTCTGATTTCGGTCTGAAAACATGCTTCCCCCTTACATACGTCCGAGTATTAAAAAGATAAGTTCCCTTATAGGCTTCATTCTTTAAAATTTGACCAACGGTAGTGCTACTCCAAACATTTCGTTTTTTCTCAGTTGTTAAACGGAGTGACTTTGCGTAACGTGCCTGACTGATTTGCATCTTTCGTTCTGCTGGAGTAATGACTTGTTCTTCATTCAGGAGTCGAGCAATTGTTTGGTAACTATTACCATCAAGGTACAAGGCGAAAATCCGTCGAACAATTGGTGCAACTGTCTCATCAATAATAATCTTGAAACGGTCCTCTGGATCCTTGAGATAACCAAATGGGGGCAACCAGCTCATGTTTTTGCCCGAGCGTTTCATGCTGTTCATCGCACTCTTAACCTTTTCAGAAACATCTTTGGCATAGAAATCATTGAGTAAATTCCGAAAAGGCACATCAATATCTAGTCCATTCTGTTCAGACGTCAAACTGTCATAGTGGTCATTGAGAGCGATGAAGCGAACCCCAAGAAAAGGAAAGATATTTTCCAAATAGTTCCCTAACTCCAGATAATCACGCATAAATCGGGACAAGTCTTTAACAAGGATATGTCGGATAGTTCCCACCTTCACAGCAGCCATCAACCGTTGAAAAGACGGACGATTCAGGCTTGTTCCTGAAAAACCATCGTCCACAAATTCCAAGCGCTCCCAGTTCTTAAACTCAGGTGTTTGGTCAAGATAATGGTTTAACAAGTACCGTTGATTCGTGATTGAGTTACTTTCATCTGTTTCAGCCTCATCTACTGACAAACGGAGGTACAGAGCAATTTTAGTCACGTTCATTACCTCCAATCTGGCAAGTAAAAGTGACTGTTACAGACTTATCCACATCAACCTCAATCCGTTCTATTAAAACATTTAAGAGTTCTCCCGTTAAAACAACTTGATTTTGGCTCTTAGCTAGATGTCTAACCCAGTTCACTTGCTGGCTATGTTTCTCCTCAATCTGCCTCATCAAAGCCTCATAATGAGCTATCTCTTGTGAGAGGGTTTCAATCTTTGAGGTGATAGTAGCCTTTTGAGACAGATAGGTCTCTCTCTCCTGAGCTTCAAGGCGGTAGTTCTGGTAAAGTTCGCTTTGCTCAGCTTGCAAGCTAGTCAAAGCCCTTTGATGGTTTTTGATTTGTTTTTGATAGACTTTAAGGCATTCCTCCCTCTTTGTTTCTAATCTTGGCAACAAGTATTTCATCGTACCAAGCCGATTCATCTCTGTCTGAACTACGCTCAACACAATCTTATCTAAGGCTTGTTCACTGATATAGACAGTCTGTCTTTCCAATGATTCTGAATCATAAAGGTAATCCATAAAGTAATAGTAATCATACTCTGAATTGAGAGTTGAGAAATGCTTGCAATATCTTGGCATTTGAGTTGCTTTTCCCTTAGCATAAACAAGCCCCCTATACCGATTAGCTGTTCTAAGTTGAGTATGCTTTCTTGTTTGGCGACGTTCACGACTGAGTCTCCGAAGGGTCTGGTAGTCTTCCTTAGTGATATAAGCCTCATGACAATCATCTACCTGGATGTAATCTTTTTCTGATAAGGTCTTATTATGCCGACGTTGAATCAGACTACCATAAAATGCAGGATTTTGCACCAGTCGCTGAAGATTAGCGCTTCTCCATTGTCGATTGTCTTGTTCTGCTCTATAGACTTTTCCTGTTTGGCGATAAGACATTGGCGTAGCAACATTCTGTTGATTAAGGTATTTTGTCACCTGTTTAATAGATAGGCCTGCTAATAACTTTTCAAAGACATCTGCCATAATTGGTTGAACCACTGAATCAATGAGCAATCGATTGCCACCATTTTGTTTCCTTAATTGGTAACCATATGGGGCAAAACCAGCGATGACATAACCTTGTTTGGCTTTCTGAATGTGACTAGCGGTAACTTTCTTTGAAATATCCTTAGAATAAAGGTCATTGACCAAATTCTTAATTTCCACCTCAAAGGATTTCTTATCTCCTAACCCATTGAGAGTGTCTAGGTTATCATTGATTGAGATAAAGCGAACCCCCATAAAAGGGAATACTTTATCAATCAGTCGTCCCATCTCAATATAGTTACGACCCAGACGAGATAAGTCTCGAATTAAGATACAGTTGATGATACCTTTTTTGAGGTCATCCATCATGTCCTGGTAGGCAGGTCGGTTAAAAGTTGTGCCTGAATACTCGTAGTCGATGTAACACTTGGTTACAACTAAACCTTTCTCCTTAGCAAAAGCTCTAGCTAGACTTTCTTGCGTTTCTAAGGAGTGCGATTTGTTTCGCCAACTTTCTGTACGTTCATTCGACAAACGAATGTAAATGCCTGTAAGATAAGTTTGAAGTGGTGTCTCTTCGCTCGTTTGCTTGCGGTAGCGGTTCTTGGTACGGGCCATTAGATCACCTCCGTCTCTTTATGAGAAAACTGCTGGAGGATTTCTAATTCTGCCACATCATGAAACACTAAGGTCAACTCCTGATTCTCATGAATGACAATCCGGTCAAGTAAGGTCACTAAAGTGAGACGATTGAGTTCTTTATCTTTTTGGATTTCACTCAACTGGTTTAACCACCGTTCCTTATCCTGAAGTTTGTCATACAGGGTTTGAGCCAGTGCTTTCTTTTGAATGATGGTGTCCTCAATCTGTTTTAGCTTTTGCCGATAGCTTCGCTGAAACTCTTGGTATTCTGTATCATTGATCAAACCGTCGTCTAAATCCAAGTACAAGGACTGGAGCAACTGTTCATACTTCTTGCGATTCGCAAGCAAAGAAGTAAAATCAACTTCCAAAAACTGTTCTTGGTCTAAATAATCAGGAACAGCTTTAATCAGAAAAGACTTCCAGTCAAGGTGTTGATGAATAACGGTCGATACTAAGTCAAGCAATCTCTCTTGTTTAATTGCATGGCGGCTACAGCCTCGTCCATTATTGTAGGTGCTACAAATATATTGAACAGTCTCTTTGTCCTTGTAGCGGAGTTTTCGTTGTACAAGTTGAGCCTGACAGTCGCTGCAAAATAATAATCCTGCAAATATGTCAGGCAGCTTCTTCCCATGTTTGACATCTCTGAGTAAGAGATTATTAGCAAGCTCAAACGTACTTTTTGAGATAATCGCCTCATGTGTATCATCAACTCGTACCCAATCTGCTGGATTCACAGCTACAGACTTTTGAGACTTGTAGTTGAGTTTGGTTTGCTTCCCCTGTTCCAAAGTGCCAGTATAGACACGATTAATCAGGATACGATTGACCATTTTGGTATCCCACTTGTAGTTATGACCATGAAAGCCTTTAATCTTTTCTTGACAGGCTTTCTTACGTTGTAGAGGCGTTTCTACCCCAGCTTGATTAAGAAACTCTGCAATAGCGTTTGACGAATATCCCTCTAATTTAAGAGTAAAGATTTTCTCAATAGTAGGGCGTACATTCTCATCAACCACTAGATGATTCCGTTGCTTTTCATCTTTGCGATAGCCATAAGGGGCAAAAGCTCCAATAAACTCGCCCTTTTGTCGTTTAGCTTTTTGAGTGCTTCGAACTTTGGTTGAAATGTCTCGACAGTAGCTATCGTTAATTAGACTTTTAATGGGCATAACCAAGTGTGTTTCATTTGTATCAGCAGTCATACTATCATAGTGATCATTAACCGAGATAAACCTAACTCCCATAGCAGGAAAAATTCGCTGAAGGTATTTCCCAGTCTCAATATAGTCACGACCGAAGCGTGACAAGTCCTTAACAATAATAGTATCAATTGTCTTATCATTCACCATAGCCATCATACGGTTAAAGTCAGGGCGGTTAAAGGTTAAGCCACTAATACCATCATCCATAAATTCTTCTAAAATGGTGAAATCATGATTTCTGGCATAATCTCTCAAAAGTGAGCGTTGGTTGATGATGGAATTACTTTCCACATTATCCCCATCATCTCGTGATAAGCGTAAATAAATACAGGTTTTTGTCATATGTATCTCCTTAATCAGTATTTAGGTGCTTACCGATTAAGGATTGAGGTTCTACAACTCTATTTTACATCATTTCTAAAAACATGTCCGCTAAAACCTCAAATTTTTTCAAGCTTTCGACCTAATAAATCATCTAAAATATCCGTCAGACTAAGTGACTTATTCGTCACTTGCACCGTCACCTTATAACCCTCAATCACAACCTGCGGTAATTCCGCACCTGTTTGTATTTTTTCCATAAACGTTTTTCCTTTACTTCAAAATATTGACCTCAGTGGGAAGAACTGGTTAAGTCCTACATGGGGATTGCACCCGCTGTCCTTTCTCGATGGCAGCCTGAACGTTCAGAAGTATCATTATCCTCATTTGTCTCATGGCAGATAGGTAACCAACCTATTTTATAGCCGATAATTCTCGCTCATCTCACGGCGTACCAGGCTAAATTGCTCCACAAATGATTAAAGTCCCACCTTGGTTTATTCAGTTGTCAATGAACAAACAAGGAGAGACTTCTATTTTTGTATTCTTTTACGAAAATCTGTTAGATGTAACAAATAATCCGTGCTCACACTATAAAGATTTGAAAGCTTAATCAAAATATCTACTGGCAATTCTCTGGTGCCACTTTCTATTCTAGAATAAAAGGATTGACTACAACTCAAATAATTTGAAATAAACTCTTGACTATAGTCAGAATCCTCCCTCATATCTCTTAGTCGCCTATACATTCGTTCACTCCTAATGAAATTATAATTAAGATTTGAACGAATCTTAAATTTTATGCCAAATTGGCATAAAAGATAATCCTACTCTGGAGAGAAATATCCTAAAAGTTCTGCTTTATGGATTGCCTCCTGCCTATTATTAACACCTAGCTTTGAAAATACATTTGCCAAATGATTCGAAACAGTCCGTTTGCTTAAAAATAAGGTTTCACAAATCTCATCAATTGTTAAACCATTTCTGACCGATTCTAACACTTCTATCTCTCGTTCAGACAAGATATCCACGATTTCTTCTACCGAAAAATACTTTTTTCCACTATATATACCTTTTAATTGAGTAAGAAGCTTATCTGGATCGATACTTTTATCAATAAAAGCATAAGCTCCCATCTTCTGAGCTCGATATTCATAAATTTTTTTGCTATATCCTGTTAAAATAACGATTTTAATACCTCGTTCTTTTTTTATCATTTCTTCTGCCAAGGCTAATCCATCTGTTTCATAAATACTAGTCAAATTAATATCTATCAAAATGATATCGTATCGACTATAATCAATATCATCTACTGATTGAAAATTTTCAACTAAATCAACATAATCAATTGTTTCTGATAGCTCTAAAATCATTTTTATGCTCTGACTAAACAACTTGTGATCATCAATTAATAAAATTTTCATAGCATAACTCCTTATCTATTGGTAATTGGATTTCTACTTGAAACATAGCATCCATTGTCTGAATTTCTATTGTTCCACCTAAAACACTGACACGATTTTCTAAATTCTTTAACCCATAACCAAGATGGTTACTAGAAATATCATAATCATTTTTACAAGATAAATAAATAATATCGTCAGATACAGAGAGAGATAACGAAATAATATGGCCTGACGAATATTTAACAGCATTGGTCACTAACTCTTCAATAAAGCGATAAAGAATCTTATCATACGGTTCCATTAGAAAAAAATCAGACTGAAAATCTGTTTCAACTTTTTTCATAGTCTCATATCTCCTCAATATTCTATCAATTAATGATGTATATTTTTTAGTTAACTCCTCATTGCCACTACTCATTGGTTGATAATAATCCATTCTCTCTCGGATACGTTGAACTAGTTCATCTGAGACATATCCAATCTGAGTTCTAAACTTCTCATCTTCTCCATATTTATTAAAGTTTTTAATAGCCATCACACTTTGTAATACTTCGTTATGAAGAAATTCTGCGAATTGTTGCTCTATATCTTCATTAGCTAACAAATTCTTCACCATCTTATTTCTTTTCAAAAATAAAACTTCTAAATAATCTTTTGCACCCGTTAGCCGCTTACCTCTAAATAATCTAATAAATTCTTCCGTTAGAAATCCAACTATCAGCACAAGTAAATTAAAACAAATAAAACTTTGTTTTAAGTCTAGTCTTACAATAATAAATGTAGTAACCAAAAGGATACTTACCCCCAGTAGTACTTTTAAACTTGCCTCAATATATAATAGTTTCAACTCATCTATCTTTTTTTGAAAACTCATATAAATTGTTTTCAAGTGGAACGCAACAAGTACCAAAAGAATTTCTACATACCATAAAAAGTTTAAAATACCAATATCAGTCGTATTAATATATAAAATAATATAAGTAACTGGTAGGAAAAATGAAAGGAAGGTTAAATTTTTCCTCTGGTAATTTAAAAAAGATTTCAACTCTTTTTTATACATCATTAACAGAATAATAGGTAAGTAAGAAATGAAAAATGATGTAAATATAGATAAAAATAAAAAGAGGGGCTTGCTAAAAAAATAAGATATCTCTGTAATAATTATAACAATAAAAGTTACAAAAAATAGTTCCTCACCTATTTTTTTACCTAACAAAATAATAGATACTGAACTATAAACTAATAGAAAAGAATTAATGGGATGAAGTAAATTTAAAAAATGGAATAATGTGTGTTCAACATTCAAATTCAGAGCCAATTGCCAACTAATTAAAAATAGCGATAGTAATAGCCACAACTTCAATTCACTATATTTAAACTTTAAGAAATTACAAATGTAAGTAGAAATAATCAACAAAATAATAAAAACAACTGCAAATTTTTGAGTAAAAGTTGATGAAAAGTCAAATGGAATTTGAAGGTATATATAAATCATTAATATAAAATGATTTATTAAAGTGATCCACCATAACAATAGTGAGTTATCAGAAATATTCTTTAACCACGTCTTCATATTTAAAATTTCCTACTATGATTTTTTATTATCATTATATCACAAAACCAGAATAAGGATAGCTAATATCCTATTCTGGTTTTCACTCATCGGGTCTGATTACTAGCCTTTAAACAAACTTTATAGGTAAAATAGATATAAACTGCAAATAAGCCAATCATAAACAATAAATATTTTGCATCAATGACAACTGTCGTATTCGCGAAATTTTCAAAGTAGCCTAATAAGCTGTTACTAAGTGAATAACTCAATGGAACAGCTATTAGCAACGGGATTAGAAAATAGGCAAGAATCTGTTGAAAAATAATTTTTTTATTTTGCTTTCTTTGATTTCCTAGTAAATAAAGTATATTGTAATCATTAACGCTTTCTAATGCATTTGTAGAAGCCTGCAACGACAGAATACTCAATGTGATGACTGTAAAAATAACTCCCACAAAAATTAGAACTAACACAATGACTCCCATAAATCCTAGATATAGTTCTGCTGATCGAACTTTTGTTTGATATACAAAATCAGATTGATTTCCTTCTTGATCCGTAAAATAATAATTTTCAATCCAGTTCTCTAAAAATGATTCAACATTTCGTTTATCAATCCCTTTTTTATATAAGGCTACATAATGTAAACTGTTAACAGTCAATTTTTTCGCTACTTTATCAGGAACGATCAATGTCCCTCGATCATTATTTTCTACTGTAGTAACAAAATAAACATTTTCCAAAGCACTTTTAGAACTTGACCTTAACTTTACACCGGAAACAGTCAATTCGTTATTTTTAGAGAGAAATTCCCTAATCTGCTTCCTAGTACCTTTATAGTTTGCATTTATTAAAAATTCATTGTCTGACAAACTGACTTCTTTTTTCCCTTGAAGTCTTAATAAAGAATTGTAATCAGTAAGCGAAACAATATTAACGAACGAATCTCCTAATTCTTTATCTAAATCCCATAAATTGCTTGTATCAATAATATCTTTATAAGTCAATTCACTTATATAAGTTGGATACTCAAGCTCTTTATCAATAATCGAAAAGTCAAAACCATCTTCTTTTAACTTACTCTTTACATCTATATTGTTATAATGGTATTTTTCTCCCTTAAACATCTGCACATCAATATCATAAGGAATAAATTTATTTAAATCATTACTCAATGAACTGTAGGCGCTACCACTAAAAATCAATAAGCTAGTTGCTAATGTCAAGGAAAGCGATAATACCGATATAGTCACCGAATTACGATCTGCCTGTTTAGATAGTTGTCTGAGTTTAAATGAATTATATTTCTTGAAATACCAATTTGGCAATGAATAAGTTAAGCGGATCAAAGAATGGCTTAATGTACTGTAAAAAATAAATATAACTAATACAAACAGTGTTATAAGTAACATTCCCCAATTTCTAAGAATTGAAATATGAGTATAGTCTGATAGATAGACACATCCAAAGCAAATAACTAGTGCCGATAAGATAAATAATAGCACTTGCCACTTTGTTTCTCCTTTCGAAAAAATAGAACTTTTAACACCATTTTCTTGAATAAGAGAAATAATAGCTTGCTTTCTAAAGGTAAATATGTCCATCACACCAATAATTACACTTGTTGCTAAATATGATATTCCTAGTAAATTCACTGATTTCATGTCTAGGAAAAACATATTACCAAAATAATTCCCCATAAAAAAATTAGAGGCAATATGTGCTAGAACAATCAGTACTCCTAGCCCTAAAATAAATCCTGCAAACAAAGCAAACAGATTAACAACCATTGTCTCACAGAAAAGCGTTCCTACAATATGACGTTTTTTCATCCCCAATGTTGCGTATAGACCTAGCTCTTGTTTTCTTCGGCCTAATACGAAACCAGTGGAGTAAACAACTAAAAAAGCAATTGTACTCAATACAACATAAGATAATAGCCCCATATATTGTGACATAATGGTTGTCATCATCTCCTTAGCACCTGATAAACTTTGCATGACAGGATGACTTGGCAAAGCATTAAATGCATAGAGTAGACTATAAATTAACGTCAAACTAAGAAAGTAAACTGTGTATGTCTGTAAATTTCTTTGAACATTTCTAAGAATTAATTTTAGATACATCTTACTTCTCCTTATCGTGTATGTTTATAAATTTCTTGTAAATATTCTTCATTTGATAAAGAGTGGCGGTACATATCTGCTGTAACTTGCCCATCCTTTAATAGAATAATCCGTGATGAATATTTAGCTGCTGCTGGATCATGTGTCACCATTAAAATGGTAATGCCAAAATCTTGATTAATATCTTGCAGAAGAGCCATTAAATTTTCTGAGTTAGCCGAATCTAAAGCACCTGTTGGTTCATCTGCAATAAGCAGTTTAGATTCATCAATTAGAGCACGTGCAGTTGCAACACGCTGTCTTTGTCCTCCTGATAATTGATTGGGAAATTTATTTCGTAATTGACCAATTGATAATTTTTCTAGGATATTTTCTATTTTTAAATGACAATCAGAAACTTTTTTTCCTTGAATCTGTAACGGTAAGACAATATTCTCATAAACTGTTAAAGTTTCAACTAAATTATAAGATTGAAAGATATAGGAAATATTTTGTGAGCGATAGTTTGCCAACTGATTATCTGTTGCATTGATTATATCAAATCCCTCAAAGGAAATATCACCTGACGTCGGCTTATCAATTGTTGAAATACAGTTTAACAAAGTTGTTTTTCCACTGCCGCTTGCTCCCATGATAGCAAGAAATTCTCCTGTCTTTACAGAGAGATTAACATCCGATAAAGCATGAACTAGACTATCTCCCTCCCCAAACTCTTTATTTAAATTTTTTACAACTAATTGTGACATAAGTATTCCTCCATTTCTATTTTACAAGACTATTATAATCAATCTGTTCTTTAATATCATGAGTAATTCGTGCATAATCTCTCTAAAGACAAGTAAAAAAGCCATAAACTAGTATGGCTTTTTAAATATACATCATTTCCGTTCTTTCCGTTTTTTCATAACGTAGACGACACCAATAATGGATACTCCTAAAATCAATACGGGAGCATAAAACTCAAGTGTTCCAATAATTCCTTCCATCTTACCCTCCAATCTTGTTCATTCTATCCACAGCGGACATTTGGTGATGTACATTCATAAGAAAAAGTGAAAGCCCACCCACAGCGACCTTGACTAGTCATTCGAACTGCAGTTCTGAATCCAGCTGCGGAATTACCTGATAGTTCTTGATTGTCAATTTCATGACGCAAGCTATCAACTTCTACATAATTTTCTTTCATTTTATTCCTCCTATAATTTATCATTTAACTCTATCTCTGTCAACTATAACAAGGAAAGTTTACACATCTCAAGAAACATATATACTTCCTAAATTAACAATTAACATTATTACTTGTACATTCATAAGAACATGTGAAACATCGACCGCAGCGACCAGCCAGAGTCATTTTAAATGCTGAATACCAGCCTCCTGCACCAGAAGTTCCTTCCAATTCTTGAGTGCTAATTTCAAAGTCTAAAGTGTCAATTTCTGAATTATATTGCTTATTTTTCATATTGTCCCTCGCAAAACTTTCCTTGTTTATAGTAAATTTAACAAACGCTATTTATCAGAATAAAATTTTCTAATCCTTAGTTAACCACATTTTACATGATTACTAGTACATTCAAATGAACCCGTAAACCATCGACCACAACGACCTGCTAGACTTAATTGAACTGCCGTAAACCAGCCTGAACCTGATTTACCCGAAAGTTCTTGTTCTTTTACTTCAAAATCCAAATTATCAATCTCTGATGACATTTTCTTGTTTTCCATCGTTTTCTCCTATTTTTATTTACCACAACTTACGTTGTTACTAGTACATTCAAATGAACCCGTAAACCATCGACCGCAACGACCTGCTAGACTTAATTGAACTGCCGTGAACCAGCCTGAACCTGATTTGCCTGAAAGCTCTTGCTCGTTTACTTCAAAATCAAGACTATCAATTTCTTCACGTTTATGAATATCTTTAGTCATAAACAACTCTCCTTTCTTTTTTTAGATGATCATCTTTACACTACTAAGTATACATCGTTAAATAGCTTTAGTAATGAGTAAATCGTGCAATAATATTGAACGCTTTAAAAATGACAATACAGATTGATTAGCTATATATTCTAATATAGTAATAGACTCCGTGTAAAGTATCTTTTTCTAGCTATGTCAAGCTAGCTTGAACAATTAAAATGGAACAATCAATTTAGCTCTATGACAATGTATCTATCATAATTCTCACACCTTCAGCATACTGCTAATAGAAAATAAAGTTGGAGGCTATATTGATGTCACAACGGAGTATTTCTTTGGAAATTCCACAATCTTGTCGTTGTTATCAGAAAAACAAAAATAATCTGTTCTTAAAGTTTGTATTAGAAAATTAAATTAAAACTTACCTTGTTTCAAGCTCTCAATCAAGAAACAATAGAAACCATTTTGAATAAGGTATTAATCTATGGCAATTCGACTAACAAAATTGGCTATTCTTTCAGAGAAATATCATTATGAACCTCTTGGCAATTACCAAGCAACATAAGCTTGATTTAGAAAAATATACCACCGATCTTCTAAAACATTTTCCCAATGAGAATACACTAACAAAAAGAAGTTCTAAGAACCTATTTACATAAGCTAAGATTATACAAGACAATCGCCGATAACGAAAAATCTCCAATTGCCCCATGAGGATAAATTAGAGATATACAAGCTAAAAAAACAAGGAGTTAGTTGGTCACAGATTTGTAGCCAATTTGATGTCAACGTCAGTGGACTGAAGTATTTGATTCGCTTGATGGACCGCTATGGTATTGAAGTGGTTAAAAAGACCAAAAATACATACTACTCTCTTGAGTTAAAGAAAGAAATAATGGATACAGTGTTCCTTCAGAGCTATTCTTTAAGACAAGTTTCACGCGATCACGCTCTCCCAACTGACAGTATACTCTCAGTTAGTGTAAAATAAATCTCGGAAACACCTTTACAAAACAAAAAAAGTCCTATATCCTAGGAGAACACCACATTCCCTTAGAAAGATATAAAACTTATGACTATTGTAACAGAGATTTCCGAGATTTTAAAGTCTAGCAAGCATTTATTAAGTGTCCAACTTTTGGGGGTCAATACAACCCCTTGGTTAACGAGGTTTCAATGAACATCCTAGCTCACTACGGAAACATGGGCTTCCAAATCAGATAGCCTTCAATAAGATTTCCCAAGAATTATTATCAGCTATAATCGGTAAAAGAAATCTAATTTCTAGAAAATCCTTGAACTATCAAACTCTACACCAAGTTTTTCTGAGTTATTTCAAAATATCTAACTTAATTTGACAAATGAGGTTTTGCAAAATTTTCTAAAATTCTAAATAATTATTTTGTTTTGCAGGAAATCTAATAAAAAGAGAGAACCATCTTGATTCTCTCGTATGTTATGGTAAATCACTCACTATCCTTGACGAAGTAGGATTCTTTTCAATTTTTTTACATTTTCCATTGTTAGTAAGTGATACTATAAAACTAAACTCCATATCTCTGAAACATAAGATTATTCTTTCTTTTCTTGGAAGTATGATACAAATGATAAGCATAATCAACTCATTTGATGCAAAATAACTTAAACTTGAGATTTTTTATTAAAATTAATAATTCATTTGATAAAGTTGACTGTATAAACCATCTCTATTATTTAATAGCTCTCTATGCGTCCCTCTCTCAGAAATTTTTCCATTGTCCATAACAAAAATCTGATCAGAGTCAATAATTGTAGATAAACGATGTGCAATCAAAATTATAGTAATATTCTGCTCTTTAAATTTTCTCATTATTTGTTTTTCGTTTACATTATCTAAATAGCTTGTCGCTTCATCTAAGAGCATAATTCGAGGTTTCTTGACTAATGCTCTAGCCAAAATAATTCTTTGACGTTGCCCACCAGACAAGTTCAATCCCATCTCCGAAACTATCGTATGATACCCCATAGGCATATTTTGGATTTCATCGTGAATATTTACTAATTTACAAATTTCCTCTACTTCTTCTTGTGAAATAATATTATCACCTATAATATTTTCAAGAATAGTTTTATTAAAAAGCGTCATATCTTGAGGCACAATTCCAATTTGTTGACGTAAGTATTTTTTCTCAAATTCATCATAATCTATATTATCAAACAATATTTTTCCTGAACTTGCTGGATATAGACCAATTAATAACTTAGATAGAGTGCTTTTTCCAGAACCAGATGATCCGACAATTGCAACCTGCTCTCCTTGTTTTATTTCTAAAGAAATATTTTCTAAAACTTTTTTACTATCTTTTGTATATGAAAATGATACATTTCTTAATTCAATATCACCTTTTAAATCAAATTTTAATTGTCCATTTTCCTCCATGTCTTCTTCTAAAATTTCAACTATCCTAGCTAAAAACGTTTTACTATTATAAAATGATACTACTGTTTCAAAAATATTATTAGTTTTACTGAATAAAAGAGTACTTAAAGAATAAAGTGCAAATACACTTCCTATACCAACACTACTATTTGATTGTAAGGAAACAAATAGCAATACAAAAGGTGAAATAAATGTGATAATAGTAAATAACGAATTCACAAATCCTGAAAAAATTTCGCTACATTTATACCTATATATATTTTTATCAAATAAACTCTTCCACTGCTTATATGTCTGGTCTTCAAAACCTTCCATTTTAATTCCCATCATAGAATAAACCATTTCAATTTGTTTATTCTGTAAGTCATTTTGAGAAATTATAAATGACTTATTTCTTTGTTCTAAACTCTGTTTGGTCAAGAATAATATAGAAAGATTCAAAAAAAGCAATAGAATAGCTAATAAGGATATAATATAATTAAATCTAGCAAAATAGATTAAAATGCAAATAGCAAACCCTATATCTAAAATCCCAAGTATAAACTGATTTGTAAATAACTGTCTGATTCTAGACAAACCATTTATTGAGTAGATTAAATCTCCGCTACTTCTAGTAGAAAAAAATTTATAAGGTAATTTAAAGAGGTTACTTATCACACTATTGTTTAGTCCCTCATCAATAGTACTTGTTAATATAATTGCAAAATATCTCTGGCACAACATGATAATAAAATATATGGAGACAAAACCTAAGAATCTAAGTAATAAATCGAATTGTTTAATAGATACTCCCTGCGATACTTCGTTTAAAATTTGTTGCATCCATAGAGGAAAAATAAAATTTACTCCATAACTACCTAGTGTTAAAAAAAGTAATGGAATAAAATATGACCAAGTTTTTAACAACTGTTTATAAACTACTTGAAAGTTTTCTTTACTCTTTCTACTAGATACTTGTGAACTATCTACTATACTGATTAGATACTCTGAAAAACCTTCTGAAAATTCTTCCAAACTATATCTAATTCTACCAAGCTCTGGATCGACAACCCATACAAATTTTTTATTTGCCTTCTCAATTACTACAAAATGTTTACTTTGCCATAAGGCAATTGCTGGAGTCAAAATTTTAGAGAAATTTTCAACTTGTTCTTTAGGATAACGAAACGACTTAATAGAAAATCCAATATTCTCTAATATATCAATTAAATTTCCAAAATTTGTTCCATCCCTTCCGGTTTCTTGAATATTACGTAAAGCTTTGACAGAAATCTCATGATCAAAATAACTTGATACCATTGCTACACAACATAAACCGCACTCTGTTTTTTGATGCTGTTCTATAAATGGTACTCTTCTCTTCATTACATTCCTCCTCGTAAAATAAGTTTATGGGGATTTTTCAATTCCAAATTTTTAATAATCGTAAAAACGTTAACTTGACTATTGCAAGGTTTTCCAGAACAATAGAGTCATGGAATGGACTCATGGTTGTTTCTTTTCCTTCTTGTTGCTTAGACTTCATTTTAAAGTCTGTTACCCAAGCGTTGTTCCTACTTCCAACACACTAGCTATTTCCATTATGCTCACTTCTGTACGTAGTAGCGTACAGGCGGCAAGTGAGCTAGTGATTAGAATTCTCTTATGCGAGGCTGTTGGTCCAACGTGTTTCTGGGGAACCTTACAGTAGTCAAGAAACTTTCCAATTACAAATGAAAGGAGACCTTCCAAATGAAATGTTTTGTCGGTTTAGATGTTAGCTCTACCAAATTAGATGTCTGTATCATGCTTAGTGATACAACAACTCCCTTTACAGCTTCTCTTCCCAATGACCTAGTAGGTGCTTCTGAAATCAAGAAACAAATTCTTGAACTCAATGACTCCTATTCATTTGAACGCATCGTCATTGGTATGGAAGCCACCAGTCTCTACAGCTTTCACCCTGCTATGTTCTTTCATGAAGACAGCGACTTGAAAGCTCTAAAGGTTGAGGTCATGGTCGAACAGCCCAATAAGATTAAGAAATACCGGGAAGCCTTTGAAGAAAACAAGAATGATACCCTTGATGCCTTCTATATTGCCGATTATTTCCGTATCAAGCGATTCTCACCTGCTTTTCTCAAGGAAGAGAAATACATGGCGCTCCAGCACTTGACCAGAACCAGGCTTCAACTCATTGAGCAGTTGACCAAGACCAAGCAGCACTTTATTGAGAATATCTACTACAAGTGCAATACCTTATCAACTGAAATCAAGAATGAGAACCTCTCAACCAATCTCTGGTCTAGCACAATCATCTCTCTTATGACAGAAGACTACTCCCTAGACGAATTAGCCACTATTGCTCTCGAAGATCTGGCAGAATTTCTCCAGAAACTAGGAAGAGGACGATTCAAAGCTTCTGAAAAGCTAGCGAAAGCTATTCAAGCGGCCATTCGTGGTTCTTATCGTCTCTAAACTCCAACAGGATTCTGTCAATGTCATTCTTGGGCTATTAGCTCGAGAAATCAGAAATCTGGAACAAATGATTAAGGATATTGATAAAGCTATTGAAGACATGGTAGAAGTCATTCCCGAATACCAGTGTTTAACTTCTGTGCCTGGTGTTGGTAAAGTTTACGCTGCAGGAATTATCACTGAAATTGGACAGATTGAGCGATTTAGAGATCATCCTCAAGTCGCAAAATATGCAGGATTGAATTGGAAACAGTATCAATCTGGGAACACTAACTCTCAAAATACGGAACTTGTAAAACGAGGCAATCGCTATCTTCGCTATTACTTAGTTGAAGCCGCCAACTCGGTGAGGCGACATGATAGTGAGTATCAAACCTTTTATATGAAGAAGTATCAAGAAGTTCCTAAACATCAACACAAACGAGCCATCGTCTTAACCGCTAGAAAATTTGTGCGTCTGGTGGATCAACCGCCAACTCTATACGCCACCAAGAAGGCTTATGGAAGATAAGTGATTATCGGCACATGTCCTTGGATAAGCTGGCGAAAAAAGCGTTTTTCGCTAGGTGTTTTTAGTGCACCCTTTTTTCTAAAAAATCAACTAAAAATTAATCAACTTTCTATTGACTTTTTAGCACTTAATTTAATAATAGCAATTCATTAAGACATTTTCTACCTGCCTTATAATTAGCCATCAATATTCCCATTTCACCTGTCAAAACACCCCAATCATCAGTTTCATAGGTCATTTTTTCTAATAAATATTGATTGCTTTCCTGATGTATCGCATTTTCAAATTGATTAGTTTGAACAGGTAAAATTGAATCCAAAATCACCAAATTACCCACATTCCCATGACAAATTGAATTATCCAAATTTAATCCATTAGTTAGTATATCTTTGCTGTAATATTCCACTTCTTCAGATAACAATTTGTCTGATAAACCATTAATTAACAAATAATGCTTAGCTTTTACAATACCAACAATACCATTACACCATGAGTAGTATTTAGCATTTTTTCTTATTTTTAGAACTCTATTGTGATCTAGCTCCTCTCTCTCTTTCCTTAAATAGTCTTGTACACACTGAATAATCATTTTTCTAATATTTGAATCTGTACTTAAACTTAAACTATATTTATATAACTGAACAATTACACCGTAATTCCCGTGAGCATACCCTGGATCTTCTGAAATCCAGCTCCCTTCTTCAGCATATATTTTAAGCAGACGTTGAACAATTAGTTTCATCAACTTATCTGTTAAATTTAATATATCTAAATTTCCTTTAAATGTACTATTGACTTTCAATAAAACACCTAAAATACCAGAAATCCCACCTATAATATCCAAATTATCTAAATTTGAAACTATATCTTTAGTTCTAAAAATGGTTTCAAAGATAAATGTTTCAATCTCTAAAGGAATATCTTTATTACTCTCCTTTAATACACACAATGCATATAGATAGCCATAAATTCCAGTAAAAGCCCCAATATTTTGATACGTAATATCAGAACTAAAATCCTTTATGTAGTTAACAGTGTATTTCATTACTCCAGAAAAAAGTTCTTCTAACTCCTTGATTTCTAAACTATTGATTCCAAGTAAAATACCTGCTGTACCTGAATATAAATCATACTTCATAGGTGATATGTCATAATTTTTATCCATAGCTAGCATTGCTAACCAACTAATTTCGCCATCATGTTCAAACCTACTAGATAATAGTCTTTTTACAAATAATTCTCTTCCAAAGTCTTTTCTTTTAAGTGGTTCAATATTTTTTACAAATAATTCTGTTCCCATAAAAGACATATTAATGATTCTCTTCTGACGAACTAAATTTGAAGTAGATGCTATTTTTATTCTATTTAAAATTTTCTCTACAATACTTTCACCCTCAAGTGATAAAATATACTCCTTAACTCCATTTGAAATATTATTATTAGATGAATCGGAATAAAAAATCGGAACATCATCATTTTTCAATTGATTAATCTCATCATGAATCATTTTACTATCAAATTCATTTGAAATATCACCATATTCATATAATCTAAGAAAATACATTTCAAAATCATAACGATTTTTTAATAGTTCTGGGTGATGACTTGTCTCTAGTAATTGTACATATATATTAGTATTCCTATAAATGTATCTCGTTTCACAATTATTAAAATATTTCTTAATCATTTTTGAAATAACTGACTTATTATCAACAAAGATTCTATAAATCTCTTCAAATCCCTGTTGAACTTGAGGTAAATAATTAGAACAAGAGATATTCTCACCCTCGTATCTAACAGTACTAGGAAAGCTTCCAACCTCTTTAAAAACTTTTTCAATTCTGATTTCATCAGTGCCAACATTAGACAGCTTATGAGTTAAATAAGGAGATTCTCTTCTTGCTCCAGAATTTAATGCACCTATTTCCATTCCTTTGTTATTATTAATTGAATATAGTGTCATTGGCAAAATACCTGTACTATATACTGAGTTAGCTACAAAGTCATACATTTTATGTACAGATGTATTAATTTTCTCATTTTCGCTAAAATGAAGAATTGTTTCATTATCAATTAAATAAGGAAATCTCCCGGACGCTAATACATTTTCTCCATGATAATCTTTTGCACCAAACAAATGTAAAAATGCTAAAATTTTCCCCATATTTTCAAAATATATTTTAACATCTTCTAAAGTAGAACATTCTTGAATTTCAATCATTTCTACATAGCTATATCCTTTCTTAATTAAAGTCTTAGGGATAAATAATGTATCCGAGATTCCAAATGTCTTTTCAAATTCTTCTGCAAATAATTTTAAATTAACATCCAATATCATATTACGAGGCTTATACACAATATCCTTATCTTTGAAATTTAATATACAAACTGTCTTACCTTTAGAATGAGTATCACCGGCATTAAAATTAATTTTGAATAATTGTAAATCCGATACTTTAAAATAATTCTGAATATCTTGAATGTCGTCTTCTAAATTATTTAAAATTTCTTGGATATAAAAACTTATATTTTTTAATTTTTGATCTAATACCTCATATAACATTGGGTATCTTTTATAAAAATCAACAATATACTCTTTATCTCGTAATAAAATATCTATATAGTATTTATATCTATCCTCTCTACTCTCCCCCAGAAGTTTTGAATTTCTGCGTAAATCATTAATTTCTAAGACAACTGTACGATAACTGATATTCATACAAATATCAAAAAAATATTCTTCAATACTTTCTATAAAAGTCTGTTTATCAGAAATATAATTCTTAGTTTCAACAATACTATAAATCTTTTGGACATATTTATAACACAATGGTTTATATAAATCTAACCAATTAATTCTAGTCTTAAGCCTTTGCTGTGGAATATATAAAATCCATTCACATTGTTCTAATGCTTCTTCAATAAGTAAATTTTTACTTTCATCATAGTCATTATATAGTTGTTCCCATTCATTGAGCCCTTTCCCTGAAACATTCTTTAAAAATGTATCTAACTCCTGAGAATTATTGACATTATTAAATAGTTTTATCCATTTATCTGTAATTGCTGACATAGTAATTCCTCCTTATAATTACTTTAAGATTATCAAATTTTCAAGTAATGATAATGAGTATTCTATGCACTTTTGAGATTGAGAGAAATCTATTTTTAAAAATTTATATTTATTGTCATCAACAAACCTTTTTACTCCATTGAAATATTATCTCGTTGTTTGAGTTTAAGAGTTCCTCCTATATTTAACACTTTTACAAATGTTTCTAACTTTCTGGCTAATCCCTCATATTCATCAATTTCTTTATCAAATTCCTGTTGCATTATCAGTATGTCTTTATTAAGCTGATTTAGAGTTATCGATTCTGTCATGTTCATTTTAGAGAAGTCGTACTTAGCTAATTTCTTACTTTCGTGATCCTCACTCTTCAGATTAATAAATACTTCTGCCATCTTGTTCAAGGTGGCGATTTTTTCTTGTGTTTCTTCCAGCTTCATATCAAGCTCTGCAATTTCTAATACAAACTCATCTTTGATTTCTTGGTATTGTTTGTTTGTGTTAGACAGTTCAATCATAAGATTAATTTCAGAAATCTTCTCTTGAAGACTTTTTAAAGTTGGTCGTCTATAAGGGAGTTTTTGGCTATCGTTGGTCAATTGCCTGATTAAAGTTCTCCCTTTGATAAAACAATTTTTATCCGAGTTTACTTTGTTATAGACAAAGTAAGAGGACGTTTCTCGAATGTAAACTTTATATTTTTTCTGATTTTCTCCTTCTAGGATATCCAACTGATAGTTGGGAATAAAGATGAGCCCACTTTGTTTGATACCAAATGAAACCTTGATATAGATACCATCATCAACTAATTTCTCAATCTGATTATCCGTAAGTTCAACTTCAAACTCATGAACGGCATCTCGTTTTTCCTTGTATTTCTTGAAGGCTTCCTCGATTTCTTCTGCGGAGACTTTCTCCTTATGCTGCTTCTCTCGAAAAGTCTGATAATCTTCCTGAATATTTTCTAATGCTTGAATATCTCTTGCCTCTTTGTCTTCAAAGTAATGGTTAAAAAATGGAATGTCGTACAATTTCTTATCACTAACTTTTTTATGGCTTAGAGTAATCTTTTGACCATCTTCTTCTAGGGTAAAAATCACATTTTTTTGTTTTAACTCTATGGTTAGATTCAACTCTTTTGCTTTTACATGCAATTCTTCTAGTGAATGAACAGACTCTAATAAAAATTCTAAACGACTTTCAATCTCTTGTTTGGCAAAATGTGTTCGAAAAAATTCTTCATCATATAAGTCCCGTTTACTAAGTTGGCGACCTCGAATTGGTTTTGTCATTGCTCTATCAGTCATCAAAAAACGACTATGCTTCTGACTAAAATCAATCTGGACATGCAGCTGCTTTGCTTTCTCTAAAAAATCATCAAACGCTTTAGATTGCTGCATCAAAAAATAGAGACGTTGTTTCAATTCAAACTTATGACTAAATTCCCTATATTTTTTATAATCTCGGTAGGAATAACGCTTTTCAATAATTTTTGCACCAGCCATTTTAGAAATACGATCAGAAATCATCCGTAAGTTCCGCTCCTGGGCATAATCCCATTTGAGTTTCTTATCTGAATTGAGATCAACAGAATTGATAAGAATATGATTATGGGTATGTAACTTGTCTGTATGAGTTGCTACGATGAAGCGATAATTTCCACCAGTCAATTCTTTCACTGTTTCATAGCCAATACGATTAATTTCTTCAGGAGTGAGGCTGTCCTCAGGAGAAAAAGATTGAATCACATGATGGGCATGAATTTTTTGTTGTTTTCTTTCCAAACGGTCATTTCTCGAATCATACAATTCATCATTATTGATGAAATTGATATTGTACATCTTGACCATCTCTTCATAAGTTGGAAAGTCCAAGTAATTACTCATTCCAAAATCAGAAACGAATTCAAGATTATTGGTCTTCTCAGGATTGAGAATATATTTGATTAAGCGTCTACGATATTTTTTCCCATGAGTCGCAAAGTGTTTAGTGACTACCATGAAACTCCTTTAGCGCTTTAACATTCATATGAAACTCTTTCTCAACTTCAGAAATCATCTCGTCAATCCCTTGACTCAAACTTTTTAGTTGTTCCTGAGAAATGAGATGACTTTGGTTAATCGCACGTGTAATCTGATTGATGTTATTTCCAATCCTTCTCAATTCAAAAACGAGTTCCTTATAATTTGAAGTGTCAATTGTTAAAAATGTCATGTTTGGATTAAGCAATACTTTTCTAGCATATTCGGAAAAATTTTTACTCCTACTTTCTGCAATACGATTATTCAGTTGTTTTAATTCACTATCTGTTAAAAAGACTTTTTTCAAGTTGGTTCTGTAACGATATTCCATACTAACCTCTTATCTCATATACTTGTCACGAAATGATTGACTTAGAGAATGTGATTGGCTTACTTCCACAATCAACTCCTGAACACAGGTCAATAAGATTGAAACATGCTCTTGAGTCACTTGATGATTTTGCTTAGCGATGACTAGTACCTCATATAAATCACGGCTAACCTGTTCTAACTTTTGTGATTGCCATAGGGAAAACCACATCTCAATACTTTTGTCATCGTCATCAGTTTTAAAGAGGTTATGCCGAAGAAATTCTGAAAAACTCTCTATCTGCTGATCTTTCATCATCTCTTTTATCTGTTTTTCTTCTTGTCTCGTCATTCTAAACTGCTTTCTAACGAGCCTAATATCTTGTTTCATTCTATCCATCCTTTCAAATCAGGCATTGTCTGACAATGTGAGGCAGCCTGACATTGTCAGACACCCCTCGAAAGACCTCACTCGTTCCTTGTTCGGTCTTTGCGAGCTCAGTTATTGTGTCCACAATAACCTAAAATCTAATCGCCAGCTGAACCCAAACCTTACAGGTTGGTCAGCCGACGATAAGAAAACATGGTGGCTTCGCCCCCAAACCCCCAAGAAAAAGTCAAGGGTTGATTTTCTAAAACTAGATAGAGTGTAACAAGAGAGAGCTGAAAAAATTATCACAGGAAAAGAAAAAGAGCCATTTGGCTCTCGAAAAATTTCTGAAATAGCTTAACCTAAAACTTCAAAATCATCACTACCATCGGCTTCACCTGTTAGACACGTGAAGCACATGTAGCTCCCTACCAGTGCACTCCCTGCTACCCAAATAGGATATCCACAATTCATACACCTTGCCCCTCCTTCTTTTTCTTCAAGTACTGCACGCAAGGTTTCTTCAAGCTCTTTGGGATTGATGTCTGGATTATTATTGATAGTCAATTCGACAAATTCTTTGATTGAAATAAGATTCAATACTTTACCTCCGTTCTAATCTATTTTTTAGTCCGTGTCCATCTAAGCACTTATCATATCTTTATTGCCAATAAATCCATCCAATTTTTTGGAAAACCATAGTGTCTCAAATCCACTTGTTCTTGATTACTTTCTTCCAGAAGCTTTTGTAATTTTTTATTCCAAAAATTCTTAGTTTCTATGGACATTGACAAGATAAGATGTCTCATTGCTATAAAATAGATAAATAGTGTCTTGCTATCATTCTCTGAGTCTGTCACTAGCAACTCTCTGTCAGAATGATGAAAAGCTGGCAGTGTATGGTGTAAGCGACCATATAATCTGCCATTGTGTGAGCAAATATTCCTAAGATAACGAAGAGCGTTACACCAAGACAATAAGATTTTAGCTGGAATGTTATCATCCTTGTCCAAGGGAAGACTAATATAGGCAGCAACCTTATTTCGATATTCTGGTTGTAGGGCAACGAGGAAGGACGCTATGTTTCCAAATGTCATTAAACGAAAAACGGTCCAAGGTAACACGACCCCATATTGGTTAATCTGATTCTTGATTGTGGCATCATCTTGTTTTTCCAAAATCAATCGTGACAAATGATATTTTGTTTTCAAAACAATATCCAGCCTCTTAGGATTTTCTTTTCGGTATTTAGATTGTTCTGAATAATAGAGAGTATCATCTTCAAAAATATAAGAAGTTTTATTGTATCCAATCGTCAGAGCATCAGCTGTACTCTTCTTCAAAAAAACTTCGATACGCTCCAATATCTCTTGAAGAAAATTTCTAAAGTAGCTATCAAATAAGTAAACTCTTTTTGCTTCTATGTATTTTCTGTCCACCAACTTCCCATATTGAGAGAATGATTGGAAGTCTATATCTCTTAAAAAGTCAATACAATCCTGTTTATAAAAATCATCATTCCCATTGTATTTGAAAGACCAGTTAGAGTTTTCTTTCATATGGACATATAACTGTTCTTCAGTTAAAGCCGGCTCAAGAGAACATTTTAATTGAGTTGGTGCTAATACTGGTCTATAAACCAACCTAGTTTTATCAGTAATATCTAAATCTAACGGCAAATAGTCCTTAAAATTTATTAATTCAAATACATTATTAGGCATAAAATATCTCTCCGCAATATGAAAAAAGGCCACCTAGTTATACATTGCTGTACCTTCGATGACTTCTAATCTAACTAAATTATACCACAACACCTCCTACTAAGCAAGAAAATACTTTACCAAATTTTGGGTCTCGACTTCTTTAATTGATTGGTGGTAATCAATTAAGGCTCGCAACTTATTTTCTTGGCGGAAAATAAGTTGGTCGTGGCTCTTTTTTTGTATTCTTTATTCAGTTCGTTGTTTCGTTATATCTAGTATATCGCTTTTTAAAAAAATAAGCAATGATTTCGTGCATTTTTTTACACGAAATCATTGCTTTTTTCTTCTTCCATTTCTAAATCCAATGTTACTTGTTCTGATTCTGGTTCTGTTGGCTCATTTGGGATTAAATCCACTACTAGCGTTGAGTTAGTTAACTTTGCAATTTGTTCTAGTGTTTTTATGGTTGGATCTGATTTTCCTGATTCTATTCGTGAATAATTTGATCTACTCATTTCTAATTCTTGGGAGAATTTTTCTTTTGATTTGGTACCTCTCATCTTTTTTAAGCTTTCTCTAAATGCTAGTTCCAAGTTTCTCCCCCCTGTTTATGTAAATATTTTGCACGTTATCCATTTAATTATATCGTTACACCTTGTAAATCACAAGTGATTAATCACAAATCACTTGTGATTAGTGATTTTAGCTTTTGTTGTCCGACGAAAAGGGCTCAATTAAGCGAGTTTGCTGTAACGTAACACCTTTTTAGAGGCAGGGGTCAAGCGCCCTTGCGCTTGTGGGGTTTTGGGGCTAGCCCCAAAGGTCTTAGAAGTCATTTGAAAAATGACCTTCTTTCTTAACTTGATTTATTGAGTTTAAATTTTTAATATCAAATTGGTCTTTTTCTGTTAATTCATATCCAGAGTGAAAAAGTAGTTGTGCTTCTTTTGAAATGCATGGTATTTTTCGATTTTTGTAATTTGTAGTTGTGAACCAATCTTTTTCGAATAGATAAAAACCGCCTTTTGGATCGGCTTGAGTTGCTGTGCCATCTTTTTTTAAATCTAAGGGATGTATATCTAAATATCCGTATTCTTCGTGTTTTAATTCCATTCTGGAAGGCATCCAATCTACAACTGTGATGTATCCAATCTCTTTTAATTTTTTAACTAATTTGTCTGTATGTTGTGAATCAAAATCGATATCTGAACTGCTCCCCGTCAAGTAGACAGGGTAAATAATGAAAACCAGCCTAAGCGGCTTGAGACCTGTATTCGACAGGGCTCAAGCCGTTCAGTCGTTTCTGGAGACGATCGTGGTTGTAGAACGATATGTAGTTCTCGATGGCCGCTGTGAGTTCGCTATAGGCCTGGAACTCACGCAAGTAGTACATCTCCACTTTCAAGGTGCCCCAAAAACTCTCGATCGGGGCGTTGTCGATGCAACGTCCGACCCGGGACATGCTGCGGGTCATTCCCGCGTCTTCTACCATTCGTTTGAACCCTCTCGAGGTATATTGGAACCCTCGGTCGCTATGGATCATCGGACGTGCTCCTGTACGGAGCCCCGCGATGGCCGGCATCATCGTCTGGAAGACGAGAGCGTTGTTGTTGGACTTCCCGATGCGATAGGCGACGATCGAGCCGTCATACAGGTCGATGATCGCGCTCAGGTATGCCTTCTTCCCGGCACCATATTTGAACTCGGTGACGTCGGTGCACCATTTCTCGTCCGGTCGGGACGCGCTGAACTCTCGGTTCATCAGGTTCTCGGCCACGTGCTGCGGCGTTGACTTCTTATGCTTCTTCCGCTTCCGGCGGATGACCGATTGGATCCCATGGATATGCATCAAGCGATAGACTCGCTTTTCATTGAACGGGGACAGCAGGGCATATGCGGAATCTGGTGTCGGATGAGATAACGGATCAGTTACTTTGTTTTTATCAGAAAAGGTGTAAGCTAAAACTTAGGTTAGACATTGCGCTAGCGATTTGGTACAATAAGGGGGAAGTTGAATTATATTTGAAACGATAGGAGGGAGAAGCAAATGAAATCTACAACTAAAGTAACATTTAGAGAACTTCATGTATAGGTGGCTGTGACAAGCTTTACATGGAGTGGAATAATTATTGTCCGAAGCCACCTTTGCAATTGCTAGTACTTACGCAAAGGAGGATATGAAAATGCAATACAAAATAATTAATGGTGCCGTTTACTATGATGGTAATATGGTGTTGGAAAACATCGATATTGAAATCAATGATAATGAAAAGATTGCTATTGTTGGTAGAAATGGATGTGGAAAAACAACCTTGCTAAAAGCTATTATAGGCGAAATTGAATTAGAAGAAGGAACTGGTGAAAGTGAGTTTCAAGTAATAAAGACCGGTAACCCTTATATTAGCTATTTAAGACAGATGCCTTTTGAAGATGAAAGTATATCAATGGTGGATGAAGTCCGTACGGTATTTAAGACGCTTATTGATATGGAAAACAAGATGAAACAGCTGATAGATAAAATGGAGAATCAATATGATGATAAAATCATCAATGAATACTCTGATATCAGTGAAAGGTATATGGCTCTTGGAGGTCTAACCTACCAAAAAGAATATGAAACGATGATTCGTAGTATGGGTTTTACTGAAGCAGATGATAAAAAACCCATTTCTGAATTTTCAGGTGGTCAGCGAACTAAGATAGCTTTTATAAAAATACTTTTAACAAAGCCAGACATTCTATTACTTGATGAACCTACTAACCACCTTGATATAGAAACAATACAATGGTTGGAGAGTTATTTGAGAAGTTATAAATCTACATTGGTTATTATTTCCCATGATAGAATGTTTCTTAATCGAATTGTGGATAAGGTTTATGAAATCGAATGGGGAGAGACCAAATGTTATAAAGGTAATTATTCAGCCTTTGAGGAGCAAAAACGAGAAAATCATATCAAACAGCAAAAAGATTACGATTTGCAACAGATAGAAATTGAAAGGATTACACGCTTGATTGAACGTTTTCGTTATAAACCTACGAAAGCTAAAATGGTGCAATCTAAAATTAAATTATTACAGCGTATGCAAATATTAAATGCACCAGACCAATACGATACAAAAACTTATATGTCTAAATTTCAACCGAGAATCAGTAGTTCAAGGCAAGTATTAAGTGCTTCAGAACTTGTGATAGGCTATGATACTCCTCTTGCAAAGGTTAATTTCAACCTTGAAAGGGGACAGAAGCTTGGAATTGTTGGGAGTAATGGTATTGGTGGTTCTGTTGCAAAGTTTTAAATAAAGAATAAAATCCCTTACGGTATCTATGATTTAAGCTGGGATTCCCAATAAT